>NZ_OZ075108.1:320937-641875 GCF_964186625.1 Asticcacaulis sp. MM231 | reverse complement strand
TGGCCAGGATCAGCGACGAATTGAGCGGTGTGCGCAGTTCGTGCGACATGTTGGCGAGGAAGTCGGACTTGTAGCGGCTGGCCTGTTCCAGTTCCTGCGCCTTCAACTCGACCGACTGTTTGGTGCGGCCGAGATCGTCCTTCTGCTGCTCCAGAATCGCCGCCTGCTCCTCAAGCTGGGCATTGGTCTGCTCAAGTTCAGCCTGTTGCTGCTCAAGGCGGAAGTGCGTCTCTTTAAGTGCGCGGCTCTGCTCTTCCAGTTCCTCGTTATTGACGCGCAACTCCTCGCCCTGGCTTTGCAGTTCTTCGGACTGACGCTGCGTTTCTTCGAGCAGGTTTTGCAGATTGGCGCGATAGTTGGCCGACTGGATGGCGATGCTGATCGATTCCGATACGCGCGCCAGCAGTTCCTGCGTGCTGTCCGGCATGGTGTGAAGAAAGCCCAGCTCGACAACGGCATCGACTACCTTTTCCGACCGGGCCGGTGCGATCATCACATGGCGCGGCCGCCATTTGCCGAGTGCCGCGCCCACCGCCAGGTGGCTTTCGGGCAGATCACGCAGCACCAGAGTCTGAGCTTCGGTTATTACCTGCCCCAGCAGACCGTCATGCGCCCCGAATACGCTTGGGATATCATTTTGCTCGGGCACACCGAATGTGGCGACGCGGCGATAAACACCATCCAACCGCGCGAAGAAGGCGCCGGCATGGGCATGGGTGTAGTTGGAGAGATAAGTCAGGATACTGTTGCCGAGTTGGTCCAGACGCTGCTCGCCCATCATGGCGGCGCTGACCCCGACCTGGCCGGCCTGCAACCACTCTTCCTGGCGGCGTAGCGTAGAAGCGCGTGTGATCATCCAGGTGATCAGGCCTGATAACAGAACACCAATCAGAGCCGCCACGCTGACACTGATCAGCGCCGTCTTGTAGGCGTCGTTCATTTCGGCGATTCGCTGTTCGCGGCGTTGCGTCTCCACCGCCTGCATGCCAAAGACCTGCGAACGAATCTGATCCATATAGGTCTTGCCGCTATTCCCCCTGACGATGACCAGGGCAGGCTCGAAGCCTTGATTACGGCGTATTTCGACCGTGCGGGCCAGTTCACCCAGCTTGCCATAGGTGAGTTCGCGCAGACGCGATAACCTCACCTGCTGTTCGGGCTCGTCCCCCAGCAACAGGTTGAGTTTGGTCAACTGATCGTCAACCTGCGCGACCGAGAGATTGTAAGGATCGAGATAACTGTCTTCGCCGGTCAGGACATAACCACGCTGGCCGGTTTCGGCATCCTTGACGGTCGATAACAGCTCGCTCAGCCCGAACAGAATTTTATGCGTCTGCTGAACCAGCAGGGCGTCCTTCTGGACGGTCTGGATATTCGCGTAGGAAACGATGCCGCTGATGATGAAGAAAATACCCACCAGCGCCAGGCCAAGTGATACTGTCAAATCGGCGCGTATCTGGCGCCCTGGCCGCGTCGCAAAGTTTCGTAACATCAGCTTTCCAGTCCCCCGTATTTTTCATCGCAGCAAGCGGCACAGAAATAAATTTCTGGCCGTCGTATATAAAAACCCTATGGAGCACGCCGTAAGCATCCAATAAGGAGCCCGTGGCTGCTTATAAAAATTCCATAAAGACAGTTGTATTTTAAAGGTTTTGAACGCCACTCAGCCTTTGCCAAACGGCAGGGCGCACGGTACATTCTGACCATGGTACCAAAAGTCGTAATCCTCGCCGGCGGAGAAGGCAAGCGTATGGGCGGGCACAAGCCCTTTGCGCCTTATGGATATTCCACCCTGATTGAAGCCACAATGGCCCGCCTGAAACCGCAAACCCGCGAGATCGTCATCAATGCCGGTGCGCCGGGGACGCCACTTGCTCTATCCTTATCCTGCCTGAATGCGCGTCTGATCTTCGATGAGCTCACAGGCCTTGGCCCCTTGAGCGGTGTTTTGAGCGCGCTCGACATGGCAAAGACCGATGGAGATACCTCGGTCATCACCTCGCCGTGCGACATGCCGCACCTGCCGGTTGACATGGTAACGCAACTTTTGGCAGCTGCTCCCGCCGATGTGGTCTATTTCAAGGGCGCGCGTGACTATCCGCTATGCGCTCTGTGGCAGATTTCTTTGGCGGCGGCCTTGCGCGATGCTCTGAAAAAAGCTGAAGGCGGCCTGGCAGTCATGCGCTTTCTGGCGACACTGAAAACCGAATGCATCGATGTGAGCGATGACGCGGCCTTCACCAATATCAACCACCCGCCTTTAGCCCCCGGTTAGGGACATAGGCCTTGCCGGCGCATGGCTGCGCGCGGGCTGGACGAGACCGGCGCCGGAAATATAGAAATCGTGTGCTTTTGGCTTGTGCAATAAGGCGTCCGCCAAGGCTGCCCTTAGTCCGGCATCGCTTGCGTTTTCGCGCAAAGCCGCACGGAGATCGACGTGATCGTCCTGCCCCAGGCACATATAGAGCTGTCCGGTGCAGGTGATGCGCACGCGATTGCAGGTGTCGCAGAAATTATGGCTGAG
The DNA here is from genome assembly GCF_964186625.1 of Asticcacaulis sp. MM231. NCBI lineage: Bacteria > Pseudomonadati > Pseudomonadota > Alphaproteobacteria > Caulobacterales > Caulobacteraceae > Asticcacaulis > Asticcacaulis sp. MM231. The sequence goes on along the minus strand of NZ_OZ075108.1, from coordinate 639,351 downwards.
CGGGGTGATCAGACCAAGCTTGCCGCCAGTCTCCTTGACACGATAATAGCGCGCCGGACCGCCGGTGGCATCGCTGATGCCTTCGACCTGCCAGAAACTGCGCAAGTTCGCCAGCACGTCTTTCAGCGAAAGGAACTGTGCCTCACGTCCGGCGACGTCATCGCCCAGCGGCATGGTCTCGATCAGCGACACATCGATACCACGCCCATGCGCGAAGCTGAGAATATCCGGAATATCCGCCTGATTATCCTGCGCCAGGGCCACGACATTGAGCTTGATATAGAGGCCGGCCGCCTGCGCCGCCGCTATGCCGTTCAACACCCTGGCCAGATCGCCGCCGCGGGTCACCCTGCGGTAAACATCGGGTTTGAGGCTATCACACGACACATTGATGCGCCTGATCCCGGCCTCAACCAGGGCCGGCACAGCGCCTTCGAGCAGGGTGCCGTTGGTTGTCAGGGTGAGTTCCTTCAAGCGTCCGTTATGCACCTGCTCGCCGAGCCGGCGCAGGAAATCAAGCACGCCTTTGCGCACCAGAGGCTCACCACCGGTGACCCGCAAGCGCTCGACGCCACTGTCGATCAGGAACAGGCTTAAGCGTTCCATTTCCTCGAAACTGAGCAGGTCCTTGCGCGGCAGGAAGGTCTGCTGCTCACTCATGCAATAGGTGCAGCGCAGATCGCAACGATCGGTCACCGAAAGCCTCACATAGCTGAGGCGCCGGCCGAACGCATCAATAAGGGGAGCAACCATGGACATAAAGCCAATCTAGGCCCCACGCGGTGTGTCCACAAGTCTTGCGCATCATTTTAGCTCAGATAGCGCCAGCCACCAGGTTACAGCGACAGGCTCAACTGCGCCTGCGTCTCTTCGGCTTTCTCTCCCAGGGATGACATCGACACACCCAGCAACCGTATGCCCTTGCCGACCGGGAACACACCTTCCAGCAGGACGCGCGTGAACTGCGCCAGTTGCTCACGGCTCGCTACCGGCACAAGGCCTGAACGACTGCGGGTAATGATGCGGAAATCCGAAAACTTGACCTTCAGCGTCACAGTCCGCCCTTTGATCTGCTTCGCCTCGACATAGGCCCACACCTTGTCGATCAAGGGTTCCAGAAAACCCCAGGCGGTATCGAAATCCGTGGTGTCGATGAAAAAGGTATTCTCGGCACCGATCGACTTTCGCTCACGGTCGGGTCGCACCTGGCGATGGTCGATACCGCGTGAAATGCCATAATAGTATCGCCCCGACACGCCGAAATGCTGTTCGAGAAAATCGAGCGACTGGGCGCGGATATCGGCGCCGGTATAGAGACCGAGCCGGTTCATCTTCGCCGCCGTCGCCGGGCCAATGCCGTGGAATTTCTTGACTGGCAGCGAAGCGGCGAAGGATGGCCCCATGGCTGGCTTGATGACGAAAAGACCATCAGGCTTGTTCTGATCCGAAGCCAGCTTGGCAAGAAACTTGTTGTAGGACACACCGGCCGAGGCGGTGAGATGCGTTGCGGCGTGGATTTTCTCGCGGATCTCTTCGGCGATCTGAGTGGCAGAGGCGATGCCTTTCAGGTTTTCGGTCACATCGAGATACGCCTCATCGAGCGATAGCGGCTCAATCAATGGCGTATATTCGGCAAAGACCTCATGAATTTGCTTTGATACCGCGCGGTAGGTCTCGAAATTACCGCGCACAAAAATCAGCTCCGGACATTTGCGCTTGGCCGTCACGGAGGCCATGGCCGAATGAACGCCAAACTTGCGCGCTTCATAAGAGGCCGCCGCCACCACTCCGCGCTCCGAACCGCCGCCGACCGCCACCGGCTTGCCACGCAGTTCCGGATGATCGCGCTGTTCGACCGACGCGAAAAAGGCGTCCATATCGACGTGGATGATCTTTCTCTGCAGGGCTGTCTTGTTGTCGTCCATGGTCATTGACTTATGCCACGATCAGAACATAAAGTGAACATGTAAAATACTGCCAAAAACAGGTTGCGCCCTTATGGCATAGTTTGGCACCACATCGGGCAAGAGTTGCCAGGGAAACTTGAAAGCAAGGGAGATAACCATGACCATCTATGTCGGCATCGGGGGCTGGACCTACGAAGCGTGGCGCGGCCCCTTCTATCCGGATGGTCTGACGCAGAAACGCGAACTGGAATATGCGTCCTCCAAAGTGACCTCCATCGAGATCAACGGCACCTATTATGGCGCACAAAAACCATCCTCTTTCCAGAAATGGCACGCTGAAACGCCGGACGATTTCATCTTCGCCATCAAGGGCACGCGCTACGCCACCAACCGCAAGAACCTGGCGGAATCAAAAGAGTTGGTTGAGCGCTTCCTGAACAGCGGCATCAGCGAACTGAAGGACAAGCTCGGACCGATCAACTGGCAGTTCATGGCGACCAAGAAATTCGATCCGGAGGATTTCGAAAACTTCTTCAAGCTGCTGCCGCCAGAAGTCGATGGCGTCAAGCTCCGCCACGCGGTCGAGGTGCGGCACCCCACCTTCCAGTGCGAAGAATTCGTCGAGCTCGCGCGTCGATACGGTGTGGCCGTCATCACCGGCGCCGATTCGGACTTTCCGGTCATCGCTGACCTGACCGCCGATTTCGCCTATGTCCGCATCATGGGCACCCGCGAAGATGAGCCGCGCGGTTATAGCGAGCAGGCGCTGGATGAATGGGCCTATCGCGCCCGCACCCTGGCCGAAGGGCAGATCCCCAATGATCTTGCCCATTACGGCAAGGTGCAGAAGCCGACACCGCGCGACGTCTACCTCTATGTGATCAGCGGCTACAAGACGCTCAACCCCGCCGCGGCCATGGGCCTGATTGAAAGACTATAAGCATGAAAAAGGTTGTATGGGGCATTCTGTCGACCGCCAATATCGGCGTCAAAAAGGTCATACCGGCTCTGATGCAGAGCGATCTGATCCGCGTCAAAGGACTGGCCTCGCGCAATCTGGAATCGGCACAAGCCGCAGTCGATAAGCTTGGTCTTGAGATGGCTTACGGCTCATACGAAGACCTGCTGGCCGATCCGGAGATCGAGGTCATCTATAACCCGCTGCCCAATCATCTGCATGTGCCGATGACCCTGGCGACGGCGCGCGCCGGCAAGCATGTGTTGTGCGAAAAGCCGATGGCGCTCAAGGCCTCCGAGATCGATGAACTGGCGGAGGTGAGTCATCCGCCCTCAAGCAGCGGATTGGACCGTCAGACGGCGGTAGGGCAAACTAAAAGAATCCACATCATGGAAGCCTTTATGGTGCGCCATTCCCTGCAATGGCTGGAAGCGCGCCGGCTGATCCGCGAAGGCGCCATAGGCCAGGCCCAGGTCATCCAGTCTCAGTTCAGCTACAACAACACCGACCCGCACAATATCCGCAACAAGGTCGAGTGGGGCGGCGGCGGGCTCATGGATATCGGCTGTTACCCCATTGTGGCAGGGCGCTTCTTTTTCGAAGCCGACCCCTTGCGCGTCATGGCGCTGATCAGCCGTGACAAGACGTTCGGCACCGACACGATCACCTCCGGCCTGCTCGATTTCGGCGCCGGTCGCCACCTGACTTTCGCGGTCTCCACCTGTCTGGCGCCGGCGCAATCCGTGACCGTGTTCGGTGACAAGGGCCGGCTTTCCCTGTCGATTCCGTTCAACCAGCCCACCGAGACGCCACAGATCGTCACGGTCGATGACGGTCAGACCCTGACAGGCGCCACGGCGGTGACCCACACCCTGCAAGCTTCCAACCAGTACACCCTGATGGGTGAGGCCTTATGCCGCGCCGTGCGTGGTGAGACGGCCCTGCCCTATGGCATGGACGATGCGCGTACCAATATGAAGATCATCGATGCCCTGTTCCGCTCGGAAAGCTCAGGGGCATGGGAAACCCTAGACTAACACCGCCGCCTTCTTACATGCGAACCTCATCGTTTCCTTACGACAGATATTTCACAGTCTTCCGTAGAAATATGTGTAGGTGATGACTTGTGGATCAAGGCCATACACCCAGTACGTGTGAAATATTACAAGCCCTGACATCACCCTGCCCCATAGGGCATGTTAATGGCCTGTTTCTTCTGCAGCCGCCTGTTGTGCGGCGATCCGAAACCTTTAACGGCGGCTTCGATATATGTGGTATAAAAACAAAAGTTTCCTTCGTCTTGCAGCGATCATCACTGCCGCGCTTGTGGCGATCCTCGCCATCTGGCTGATCTTCTTCAATCGTCCGAAACCGCCGGAACTGGTCACCCAGGCCGCCACCATGGGTAATGTCGAGAGAACCGTCCTCGCCTCCGGCACCCTTGAGCCGTTCAAGCAGGTCAGCGTCGGCGCGCAGGTCTCCGGTCAGGTGACAAAGCTCGCCGTGGCGCTGGGCGATAACGTTCATACCGGCGACCTGATCGCCGAGATCGATTCCCAGACCCAGAAGAACAGCCTGCAAACCGCGCAGGCCCAGCTCAACAATATCGCCGCCCAGCGCGCCTCAGCGCAAGCCACCCTGGCGCAGGCGCAAAGCAATTTCACCCGCCAGCAGACGCTTTATCAGGCCGATGCTGGCTCGAAGGCTGACTATGAAGCCGCCCTTGCCACGCTGAAAAGCGCGCAGGCCAGCGTCGATGCCGCCAACGCACAGATCCAGTCGGCCAATGTCTCGGTCAATACGGCCAACGTCAATCTCGGCTATACCCGCATTCTGGCGCCGATGGACGGCACGGTCATCGCTATTGTCACCAAGGAAGGTCAGACGGTCAACGCCAACCAATCGGCCCCGACCATTGTGGGCCTTGGCCAGCTCGACAAGATGACGGTGAAGGCGGAGGTCTCCGAAGCCGACGTTGCGCGCGTCAAGGCCGGCATGGATGTCTATTTCACCACGCTTGGCGATCCCGACAAGAAGTATTACGCCAAGCTGCGCAGCATCGAGCCGGCGCCGACCACCTTCGATCCGGATACGACCACCGCCGCCTCGTCGTCGGCCGTTTATTACTATGCCATCTTTGATATTGATAATCCCGATGGCACCCTGCGCACCACCATGACCGCGCAGGTCTATATCGTGCTCGAAGGCGCGAAAAATGTCCTGACCATCCCGGCCACGGCGCTCGGTCGTAAAAACAAGGACGGTAGCTATATGGTCATGGTCGCCGGCGGCAAGGGCAAGGACAAGCGCCCCGAACCTCGCAAGGTTACCGTGGGCATCAATGACGGCACCAATGTGCAGGTCTTAAGCGGTCTCAAGACTGGCGAACAGGTCGTAATCGCCCAGGCAGCACCGGCCGGCGCTTCCAGTTCATCCTCTTCGTCCAAGAGCGACGGCAATCGCCGTAACACCGGCATGGGCGGCCCTGGCGGCCCACCTCCGGGCGGGCTGTAAGGGGCATGCAGACATGAGTACCCCGCCCCTGTTGGAAGTGAAAAAGCTGCGCCGGGAATTTCCCGCCGGCGAAGGCACCATCACCGTGCTGCAAGATATCGACCTGACGATCGCGCCTGGCGAAATGCTGGCCATTGTCGGTCAGTCCGGCTCCGGCAAGTCGACCCTGATGAACATCCTGGGTTGCCTCGACCGCCCGACTTCCGGCGTCTATGCAGTCGGCGGGCGCGCCACGGCAGATCTCGGCCCGAACGATCTGGCTGAACTGCGCCGTGAGCACTTCGGCTTCATCTTCCAGCGCTATCACCTGCTCAATGACCTGACGGCCCTGGGCAATGTCGAGGTGCCCGCCATCTATTCCGGCACGCCGCCCGAAGCGCGCAAGGTTCGTGCGGGCGAACTGCTGGCACGGCTGGGCCTGAAAGACCGCACCGGTCACCGTCCCGGCCAGCTTTCCGGAGGTCAGCAACAGCGCGTCTCGATCGCACGCGCGCTGATGAACGGCGGCGAGATCGTGCTGGCCGATGAGCCAACCGGCGCGCTCGATACCGCCTCGGGCGAAGAGGTCATGCGTATCCTGAAGGGCCTGCACAAGCAGGGCCACACCGTCATCATCGTGACGCACGATATGGAGGTGGCCGAGCACTGCGAGCGCGTCATCGAAATCCGCGACGGTCGCATCATCAACGACCGCAAGGGCGCCGGTCATGGCGAGATCGAGAACCAGGGCCTGCCGCCGATCACCGCCACATCGCAAGGCGGTTTTCAGGCCGTCATCGACAGCTTCAACGAAGCCTTCCGCATGGCCGTGCTGGCCATGAACGCCCACCGCATGCGTACATTTCTGACTATGCTGGGCATCATCATCGGCATCGCTTCAGTAGTCTGCGTCGTGGCGCTCGGCGAAGGTTCGCGACAAAAGGTGCTGGCGCAGATCGCCTCCATCGGCACCAATACACTGCAGATCAATCCTGGACGCGGCTTCGGCGATACCCGGTCAGGTCGGGTGCGAACGCTTGTGGTGTCCGATGCCGATATCCTGGCCAAACAACCCTACGCCGACAGCGTGACGCCGCTTGTCCAGACCAGCGTCGTTCTGCGTTCCGGCTCGATCGCCGCCAACGCCACCATCATGGGGGTGGGCGATCAGTATGACCGCGTGCGCGGCCTGACCATGGCGCAAGGCCGCTGGCTGACCACCGAAGACGTCAGCCGCCTGACGCAGGATGTGGTGATCGACGACAACACCTACAGCACGCTTTTCCCGACCAGGCAGGGCTCACCTATCGGCCAGGTCATTCTGCTCGGTTCAGTGCCGGCGCGCATCGTCGGCGTCACCAACAAAAGCTCCGGCTTCGGCGGGGGCAGCAGCGACGCGCTCAACATCTACATGGCCTATACCTCGGTCAACGCACGGATGCTCGGCACCAGTGTTTTGCGCAGCATCACGGTGCGGGTCAAGGACGACACCAATTCGGAAGTGGCGCAGGAAGGCGTGACCCAACTCCTGACCCGGCGCCACGGTACGCAGGATTTCACCATCCTCAACACCGATGAAATCCGCCAGACTATCACGGCCACCACCAACACCCTGACCATCCTGATCTCGGTCATCGCCGTCATCTCGTTGGTCGTCGGCGGCATCGGCGTCATGAATATCATGCTCGTCTCGGTTACCGAACGCACCGGCGAGATCGGCGTGCGTATGGCCGTGGGGGCACGCACCCGCGATATCATGCAGCAATTCCTGATCGAAGCCGTGCTCGTCTGCCTGCTCGGCGGTATCCTCGGCATCCTGGCGGCGCTCGGTTTCGGTGTGCTGTTTAAGATGTTCAGCACCGATTTCACGCTGATCTATTCGGTCGCCTCGATTGTCGCCGCCTTCTTCTGCTCCACCCTGATCGGCGTCGTCTTCGGCTTCCTGCCGGCGCGCAACGCCGCCCGCCTCGACCCCGTCACCGCGCTTATGAGGGACTGATGACCTACTTTCTGAAGAACAGAAGCGTTTTGGTGCTGATCATGGCGGCCGGTTTGAGCGCCTGCGCCTCGACGCCCTATGAAACACCGCAGGTGCCGACGCCGTCGCAGTTCGCCCATGCTAGTGAAGGTATGGCCGGCGAAGACAGCGCCGCCACCGCCATTTCCGGCGACTGGTGGACGGCCTTCAACGATCCTGCGCTCAATACGCTGGTGTCGCGCGTGCTGGCGAAGAACGATAACCTTGCCGCGGCAGCCCTAGAAGTCCAGCAGGCGCAACTCCAGGCCGGGCTGACGCAACTCGATCAGGTGCCCGAAGCGTCGGGCAGCCTCGGCGCCTCAACCTCCGACAGCACCAACTATTCCGCTAGTGCCAGTGTCTCGTATGAGGTCGATCTGTGGGGCCGCCTCAGCGCCAACACGCGCGCCGCCAACTGGGAAGCGCAGGCCACCGAGGAAGACCGTCAGGCGGCGCAACTGGCGCTGATCGGCACCACCGCCGAGCTCTACTGGCGCATCGCCTACACCCATCAGCAGATCGCGGTGGGGGAGCAGAACCTTGCCTATGTCCGCAAGGTGCGAGATCTTGTCACCATCCAGCACGATGCCGGTTCGGTGTCGGGCGTAGAGGTGGCCGAGGCCGATCAGAGCGTCAATTCGCAACTCGCCAGTCTGGCCGCGCTTGAGCAGCAACTGGTCGAGTACCGTTCGTCCGTAACCGTCCTGCTGGGCGGCGACACCTGGGATGCCAGTGCCGAACCGCAAAGCCTGCCAAATGTCCCGCTGCCGGAGGTACGCGCCGGTCTGCCGGCCGAGCTCTTAAGCCGTCGCCCCGATCTGCGCGCGGCGGAGTTGCGACTGCGCGAATCCCTGGCCGATGTCGATATCACCAAGGCCTCGCTCTATCCGGCCCTCACCTTGAGTGCCTCCGGCGGCGCCTCCAGCGCCGAACTCGGCAGCCTGTTCAGCAATCCGTCCGGTTCGCTGGGCTTAGGGCTCACCCTGCCCTTCCTCAACTACCCACGGGTGAAGCAGAACATCCGCGTGTCGGAAAAGACCTATGAGATCGCGGTCGCCAATTTCCGCACCACCTTGTTGCAGGCCCTGGCTGATACAGACAATGCGCTTTCCAACCGCACCCGTCTGGCCCAGCAGGGCGAGGCGCAGGCGGCCAGTCTGGCAGCGGCGCGCAAGGCCGAAGCGCTCTATGCCGTGCGCTATCGCACCGGTTCTGTGGCGTTGCGCGTCTGGCTCGATTCCCAGCAATCGGCCCGTGCGGCGCAACTGAGCTATGACAACAATCGCCTGTCGCAACTGATCAATCAGTCAACACTCTATCAGGCACTCGGCGGCGGTACAAACGGGGGGATGTGATTGTTTTCATCCTCCCCTGTTTACGGGGGAGGATGAAAGTTTAGACTAAGCCTTGATAAAGGCCAGCAGGTCAGGATTGATGACATCGGCATGGGTCGTCAACATACCATGCGGATAACCTTCATAGATCTTCAGCGTGCCATGCTTGACCAGCTTGATGGCCTCCAGAGCAGACGCCTTGTACGGCACAATCTGGTCGTCATCGCCATGCAGGATCAGCACCGGCACATCAATAGCCTTGAGGTCGCCGCTCAGATCGGTTTCCGAGAAGGCCTTGATGCCTTCGTAATGGGCCTTGGCTGAGCCCGTCATGCCCTGACGCCACCAGTTGTCGATCACGCCGTCGATCGGTTTCACGCCATCGCGGTTGAAACCATAGAAGGGGATCGGCAGGTCTTTGTAGAATTGCGCGCGGTTGCTGGCGGTCTGTTCGCGCAGGCCATCGAACACGCTGATCGGCAGGCCCAACGGAAAGGCATCGGTCTTGAGCATGATCGGCGTGACGGCGCTGACAAGAACGGCCTTCGACACGCGTCCATTGCCACCGAACTTCGCCACATAGCGCGCCACTTCGCCGCCGCCGGTCGAGTGACCGATGTGGACGGCGTTTTTCAGGTCGAGATGTTCGACGACGGCATTGGCGTCGGCGGCGTAGGCGTCCATGTCGTGACCTTCGCTGACCTGCGTCGAGCGGCCATGGCCGCGGCGATCGTGCGCCACGACGCGGAAGCCCTTGCTCAGGAAATAGATCATCTGGGTGTCCCAGTCATCGGACGAAAGCGGCCAGCCGTGGTGGAAAACGATGGCTTGCGCGGTCTTCGGACCCCAGTCCTTGAAATAGATCTGGGTGCCGTCCTTAGTGGTGACATAGCTTGGGTTGGTCATGGTCGTAGCTCCTTTGGCGGGGGTATGCGGGGCGGGTTTCTTGCGGGCCTTGGCATCGGCGGCCATCGGCAAGCCAGCGGCGGCAGCGAGAGAGGCCGTGCCAATCAGCATGTCGCGTCGCCCTAAACCGGCCGGTTCATCGGACATAGATGTCTCCATGAATAAAATTGAGACGATAAATACTGGCGCAACTAAACAACAAGCTTATGCAAACACATAGCATGTATTAAATATACCCTTATGACGCGCATCAGGCCTAAATCCTGCATGCGCGCCATATCGTTATTAGATTTTTATTGTTGATGCGGTCTTGTACAATAATGACCGGCTTTACGCTATTGCATACTAACCACTGAGCGCGCGCTTTACGTCTGACAATCGCGGCGAAAACTGTCCTGGCGTGATACCAAATCTCTGCTTGAACTGGCGATTGAAGTGGCTCTGGTCAGCATAGCCGCACAGGATCGCCACCTCCGCCAATCTTACACCGTCCTGCATATATTGTCGCGCACGATACAACCGATAGGCCTGCAAATAATCGTGAGGTGTCACGCCGATTTCGGCGCGGAACTGGCGCAAGAGTACGTAGGGGTTGATCTGGACCAGTTCGGCCAGTTCCGGCAGGGCGATCTTCTGGTCGAAATGGTTGCGGATATAGTCGATGACCATGCGGCTGCGCCGGCTGCACGACTTGGCGGATAGTCGCAAGGTCTGGCCGCTGGTTGCGCGGGCGATGGCGCCCACCAGCCACAACAGGTGGCTGCTACGCTCCAGTTCGCAGCCGTCCGCCTCGTAAAGAGCATGTGTCCTGAACAAGAGCTCGGTGAGAGGCCGGTTTTCGATCACCGGGCGCTTGAAATCGAACGCCGGCAACACATCATCCGCCAGGTCATAGATTTCGCGCAGGCGCTCCGGTCGGATATGTATCTCGCGGCATACGGCACCTTGTGGATCGATATGCTCCATGCGGGCCGAATAGACCTGACCGGCATCGCGCAGGATCAGGCAATCGGCCCGTTCCTCATAGGTCTGGTTGTTCTGGCCGGCCGACCACGCCGTCCCCCTGAAGGCCAGGATGACGATCTCATCGTGGAAAACCTTGCTGAGTTCCACGCCCTTGTCAGGCACAAGATCGAAACGCAGGAAGTTGCATCCCGCCGCCTGCCAGGCCGATAATTTATGGTCTTTGGGATGAACCTTAGCCGCCGCTGTCATGACGATGACTAAAATCCTCCTCATCGTAATCGTCAAGCTTCATGATTCTGCTTTACACGCTTATTTTTCGCAAGTGCAGCATGGAAACTGCCACCCTTACGGGCCTTGCCGTCAAACGCCTTGTGCACATGCGAGGGAACATGCTATGGTTATACAGGTTCAGGGCGCGCATCCGCAGGCCCGATGAACCAAAGCCAATAGCGTCTGCCGCCATGGCAGATCTGGCCACGCTGAACCCCTGCAGCCTCCCTGCGGATTCACGCAACTGTGACAGCGCACTTATTGCAGTGCACCTCTAACCATACTGATTCTTTACAGGCGAACCGTCACTGTCGGTTCACAGCGCAAGGACGTGCTTACCTTGCCGCTCTCCTTACAATTGCCGTCCCATTCTCGTTCTGCCCCGCATAAGCTGGCTTCAGAGGCTTCTTCTGTACACTTGCTGCTGGGCGCCTTTTAACCCCCGGAGCGCCTCATGTTACAAGCCAACAGTTTTGAAATTGCCGGCCATCTTGAGGCCGAAACCGAAGGCTTGCCCCACAGCGTTCAGAGCGGTCTCAAGGTAATAGCCCCGCCGCGTTTAATGACTGCGGAAGATGTCGACCTGACCCACGCCGCCATCATTGGCAACTTTCCGCCGCGTCAGTGCGGTCTGGCCACCTTCACCCGCGATATGTACACCTGCCTGTCGAAGGCCCTGCCCGACGCCGACTGGAACGTCGTCGCCATGAACGATCCGGGCGCGACCTATGACTATCCGCTCGAAGTCACCCATCAGGTGCCGCAAAACGACATCACGGCCTACCGCGATCTTGCCGACGAACTGAACAGCAACGGCACGCAGGTTTTGTTCGTGCAGCATGAGTTCGGCATCTATGGCGGCCCGTCCGGCGCCTATCTGATCGCCTGCCTGGAACGCCTCAATATGCCGATCGTCACCACCTTGCACACGGTTCTGGAAAATCCGAACGATGAGCAGCGCCGCGTGATAAACGACCTGATCCGCCTGTCCTCCACCCTCGTCACCATGGCGCACAAGGGGGCAGCCATTCTCAAGCGCGTCTATGGCGTTGCGGACGCACACATCAGCGTGGTGCCGCATGGCGCCCCGTCCCGCCCTTTGCGCAACACGAATGAATTCAAATCGCTGCTGCATCTCTCCGGCAAGAAGACCCTCACCACCTTTGGCCTTCTGTCGCCGAACAAGGGCATCGAAACCGTCATCGCCGCGCTGCCGGAAATCCGCAAGACCTCGCCAGATGTCGTCTATCTCGTCATCGGCGCCACCCATCCGCACTTGGTTCGCGACGAGGGCGAGACATACCGCGACAGCCTGAAACAGATGGCGAAGGATCTAGGCGTTGAAGACAATATCCGCTTCATCAACCGCTTCATCAATGACAACGACCTGATCGATATTCTGCAGGCTACCGATGTCTACGTTACGCCCTACCTGACCGAAACCCAGATCACGTCGGGCACGCTGTCCTATGCTCTGGCGCTCGGCCGCCCGACGGTTTCCACCCCCTACTGGCATGCCGTCGAAGCACTGGCCAACGGTGTCGGCACCCTCTGCCCCTTCCATGACTCCGGCGCTTTCGCCACCGCTATCTCCGCACTGCTGGGCGATGACAAGATGCGTTCCGATATGTCGATGCGCGCCTACATGGCGGCTCAACCCTCGCGCTGGTCGGCGGTGGCGCAGGCCTATGTTAACCGGGCCCGTCACGACGTTATGGCGTACGAAGCACCCGCTGAGCGTGACGCGCAGGCCCTGCCGGCAGCGCCGTCCTGGGCCGCGATCCAGCGCATGACCGACGATTGCGGCATCTTCCAGCATGGCAGGTATCGCCTGCCGGATCGCCAGCATGGCTATTGCGCCGATGACAATGCCCGAGCCCTGTCTATGGTGGCGCGTCAGTCGAACCTCGGCCCTCTGACGGCTGAACAAACGCAACTGGCCTATCGCTACGCCGCCTTTATGAACCACGCATGGAACGGCGAAGGGTTCCGCAACTTCATGTCCTACGGCCGTCAGTGGCTCGATGACGGTGGGTTCGACGACTGCAACGCCCGATCCTATGAATCACTGGTCGATGTAGCGCGCTCAAATCTTCCGGCCGACCTGCGTCAGTGGGCCTGTGATCTCGGCTATCAGGTCATGCAAAAGGCCGGCGCCTGGGCTTCCCTGCGCTCGCGCGCTGTCATGATCAAGGCCCTAGTCCGCACCTTCGGCGTCTTCGGCGATGCTCAGGACATTCAGGTCATGGTCCGCTATCTCACCCGCGATGTGCATGAGCGTTACAAGAGCCACAGCAAGCACGGCCGTAGCTGGTTCGAGCCGGAGCTTTCCTACGATAATGCGCGGGTGTGCGAAGGCCTGATTGTCGGCGGCGCCTTCCTGTCAGAGCCAGACATGATCGCCGATGGCCTGACCGCGATGCGCTGGCTCATCCAAAAGCAAACGCGCGGTGGCGTGTTCGTGCCGATCCCCAATTCGCGCTTCTCCGCCGATGGTCCCGATCACCCGCTTTACGACCAGCAGCCGCTGGAAGTCCTGGCCACAATCGACGCCTGCCTGAGCACCTTGCGCATCACCGGTGACGAGCACTGGAAGGCAGAGGCCTTGCGCGCCTTTGCCTGGTTCCATGGTGAGAACACTTCCGGTCTTTCCCTGCTTGATGGCGACGGCGGTTGCTATGACGGGCTCAATCCGAATGGCCTGAACCTGAACCAGGGCGCGGAGTCGATCCTCTCCTATCCGATGAGCTGGGCCGCACTCAAGGCCGAGCTGTAAACTGCCGGCTTGGCCGACTAACCGTTTCAGGCGGGCCTTATAAAAGGGCCCGCCGCAAGCGTTATACCTATCTGAGGACACCCTATGACCGATATGCTGATCAGCCCCACGATGCTGCGTTCGAACCCGGACCGCGTCGTTATCCTGCCATTTTCGATTTCCAACAGTCCGCGCGACAGTGCCATGGGTACGATGTCGCGCGTCGGTCGCATCTGCGACGCCATCATCCATATGTCGGCCGAAACGGTGCGGCAGGAGTTGGAAATCGTCAACCGCGACTTTACCGGCCGCCATTGGCAGACACGCGCCATCTTCCTGGAACGCTTCAATGCCATACAGGCCATACAGGGCGGTATGGATAATCTCGATGAGGATCATATGGCGCTGATCGGCGCCTATTTTTGTCACGAATACAGCTATCAGGCGGCGGCGGTCATGAACCCCTCGGTCGTGCCCCATCCTGATCAGAGCAATAACAATGGCGGCACCAATTTCGTCATGTCGACCCGCACGGTCGGCGAAGGCCATATCTCGACCGTGTCCTTCCGCGAAGGCACGTTTTATCCGGATGGCTCGATGGAATTACGGCCCGAAGCCGATTTCGCCGTTGCCGCCAAACCGCTGGGCACTGCGCCGGTTGATGGCGCCGTCACAGTACACGGTCATCAGGCCTGCCCGATTTCCGAGACGGTGCTGTTTCCGGTCACACGCTCGCAAAGCAACGGCCTGGAAGACCTGCGCATGGTCAGGTTCCATGATGAAGGCGGCGGCACCACCTATATGGGCACCTACACGGCCTATAACGGCAAGGAAACCGCCTGCGAATGTCTGGAGACCTCCGACTTCCGCTCGTTCAGGCTGACGCCTTTCCGCGGCGCCGCAGCAGGACACAAGGGTCTGGGCTTTTTCCCGCGCAAAATCAACGGACGCTGGGCAGCCGTTGGCCGGCTGGACCACGAGAGCGTCTTCTATCTGGAGAGCGACGACAAATACACCTGGAACAATGGCGACAAGATTTTGGGGCCCGAGGCGCCGTGGGAACTGATCCAGATGGGCAATTGCGGCTCACCGATCGAGCTTGACGAGGGCTGGCTGGTGCTGACACACGGCGTTGGCGCGGTACGACGGTATTCGCTCGGCGCGGCCCTGCTCGAAAAGAATGATCCGCGCATCGTTCTGGCGCGTTCGAAGGAAGCCCTGTTGTCCCCTTCGGAAGACAACCGCGAAGGTTATGTGCCCAACGTCATCTATACCTGCGGCGCCCTGCGCTGCGGCGAATGGATCTTCATGCCCTACGGCGTAGCCGATTCCTCGATTCACTTCGCCTCGATCAAGATCAAGGACCTGCTGAATCATCTCGGCTATGAGCCTGCCGACAACCAAAAAAGCGCGGCGGAGTAAGGACCGTTATCAAAAAAGCCTCCCGACGAAATGTGGGAGGCTTTTTAGTCATGTTAACACTGAATGAGTATCAGTGATCTTTTTCGGTGCCCGGCGTATGGGTCTTGGGCATCTTGCCGTTTTCAATACGGCCTTCGTTGCGCAACTGACGCCCCTTGTCGGCCATCTTGTCATTGCCGAGAGCTTCGCCGAGTTCTTCTTCCGCAGCGCCGGTGGTTTCCTTGATACTGGCTTTAACCGTCATGGTGAATCTCCTGGATAAAGATGCGTCGCCGAACTTGGCGATCACCAAAGCCTAGCCTTTTGAGCATAAAATTAACGCACCGGATGCGGCGTTGCACGTAAGGATGAGGTAAGTGTTTAATAAAATATCCGGCGTTTATGCGTTCTTTATTTTCAGCCCATGGTGAGCGCATCGCTTCCTTAAAGATGGCCCGATAGTCTGGACACATCACGTCCACAGCCACTTACCTTAAGCCCGTCTCCGCCCCCCAGCCCCTGGGCTTAAGACAAGCCCGCCGTGGACGTGACCCCCATTTTTCCTCCCCCCATTCATAATATGTTTTTCTCGTAAGGAGAAATCCCATGCTGTCTTCCGCCACCAAAGTCGCCGCCAACGTCACCAAGAGCCTGGCCGAAAACGACATCCGCAACACCGCCCGTGACACGCTGCGTGATGTTGAGGGTCGCGGCCATGACGTACTCAATGACGTCAGTGGTTACGCCAACGAGGCCGGCCAGAAGGTGCGCAGCCTGTTCGATCGCACGATCGATAACAGCAAGAACGCGACCAGCAAGATTGAAAACGAAATCAAGAGCAACCCGATCCGCTCATCGGCTATCGCGCTCGGCGCCGGCTTTATTATCGGCGCGCTCATGACCCGCCGCTAAGCCTATAGAATAAAGTCATATCGGCGCTTCCCCTGGCGCCGGTATGACTTTTGAGCCGAATACATCCTGGAGCATAACGCATCACCGGAGACCGCACTTCATGTTTTGGATTTCACGAGTTTTCGAGCTTTTATCGGCAACGAAAAAGCTCAATGCGTCGAAAGCCTACCTCATGAACGTGGTGTCCGGATTGGTGGTTGTTATGCTTCTGGGCGTATTTGGCACCTTTCTTTTTGCACTGATGACCGGCCTGCTTCTCTGGCTGACCTATACGCAGATGCTGATAGCGGGCGCGGGCGTGCTTTGGGCCTGCCTTGGCACGGCCGCCCTCACCTTTATCATTCTGAGCATCGCAGCCACGATCGCCACCCGCATTTTCGGGCAGGTTCGGGAGGGCGTAGAGCTTATTTTCCGCAGCCAGTCGCCCATTGTGGCCCCCGTGGTGGACCGCGTGACGAATGTGGCCAGTTCCTTCCTGAATGGCCTGCGCACCTCGCATGGCGTCCAACCCGGGCACAAAAAACGTTAAACGGCTACAGATTGCGCTTTTCGGCCTTATGCTATCTTTATATTTTTACGATTGACACTTATTGCCCTATTACAGCCTGTAGGTTAGCCTGGCCCTTAAATGTTTTAGCCTTGGGTGCGGCGGCAAACGTTTTTACAAGACTAATCAGTAATAATGGGGCGAGTTAAGATATAAATATCTTATAGCGCCATGAAAGTTGGCAATTTGCTATGAGAGTGCCGTGGGGAATAAATGTAAAACATTTGTACCTGGCCTTTTTCAGCCTGATTTCCATAGCGCTCTGCGCTTTCAGCATGGTTATTTATAACCAGTACCAAAAATCACAAAACCTCAACGACTACATGCGCTACGAATACGAAAATATTCGCCAGACAAAAAATATCCTTATGGATGTGGTCGATATGGAAACCGGCGTGCGCGGCTATGTCCTGTCCGGTGACGGGCGCTATCTGGCGCCTTTCCAGAGTGCCGCCGACCGCCTGCCAGATGAGATTCGTGCCCTGCGCCAGGCCACCTATTACGAATCCAACGCTTTTGCCGAAACCAACAACCTGCTCGACCGCATCGACAGCCTGCAAAAACTGTTGGAATCGCAGATGAATTACATGCGCGCCCACGGTCGCGGCCAGATCAGCATGAACGCGCTCGATATCCAGAAAACCCAGATGAACGAATTGCGCAGCCTGATCGAAGCCAATATTGAGCACCGCCTGTACCGTCTGGAAGAGCGCCGCACGCTGGTGGCGCCGCAAAAGAGCAACTTCTTCTATATCGTCATTATCGGCACTATTCTTGGCATCGGCATTTTTCTCGCCGGCACCATCATCATCATCAAACTGGAAGCCGAAAACGAAGCGATCGAGGCGCGCAACGCTCGCTCCGAAATGCGCTTCCGGGCGGTGATGAACGGCATCAATGACGGGGTTTACGAGGTCAATTTCGTCAACGAAACCATGTACATGTCGCGCGAATTCAAGGCGATGATCGGCTTTGGTGAGGGGGAACTGGGCGACAGCGTGCGCGACCTCATCGAGCGCATCCATCCTGATGACGTCGAGACCTACATGCAGGTCCGCCACGACTACATCATTAAGAAAACACCGATCTACAACAACGTCTTCCGCCTCAAGCACAAGGATGGCACCTGGCGCTGGGTCATGTCGCGCGGCATCGGCACCTGGGACAAGTTCGGCCAGATCCGCACCATGATCGGCACCCATACCGACATCACAGAGCAGAAGAAACGCGAAGAAGAACTGCGCCAGCTCAATGCCGATATGGAGGCCTTTACCTACATCACCTCGCACGATATGCGCTCACCACTGGTCAATCTGAAAGGCTTTTCGCACGAGTTGGGCCTGGCGGTGAAAGACGTCAACAGCCTGCTGGAACCGCAAAGCAAAAAGCTCGGCACCGAGACCTGGACGCGGCTGGAAACTATTTTGAAACAGGATATCCCCGAGGCGCTTGGCTTTATCGGCAATGCGGTCGATCGCATGGATACCCTCACCACCGCCATTCTCGATCTATCGCGCATCGGCAAGTTCACCTACCGTGATGAGCTTGTGGATGCCCAGGCCGTCTTCGACAAATGTATGGGCGCGCAGAGTTACGAGATTTCCACCAAGGGCGTCGAGGTCAAGGCCTCCGGCCTGCCGCGCCTGATCACCGATCCGGTGGCGCTGGAGCAGATCTTCTCCAATCTGCTCGACAATGCCGTGAAGTATTTACGACCCGATGAGCCCGGCCATATCGAGATTACCTGTCTGGAAACCTCACGCGATTACATCTTCTCGATCCGCGACAACGGCCGCGGCATCGATGCCGAGGACTTTGAGCGTGTGTTCAATATTTTCCGCCGTGCCCGTAATACCGGCGATGTGCGCGGCCTCGGCCTCGGCATGGCCTTCGTCAAGGCGACGTTACGCAAACTCAACGGCGCGATCTGGTTTGAATCCAAGCTCGATGTCGGCACCATCTTCCATTTCAGCCTGCCCAAACGCCACCCTCTGGCCGCTTCCAATGACCAGACCGGTAAGGAGCGCGCGGCATGATAAGCACCTATACCGAGCCCTTTTCAGTGGTCCTGATCGAGGATGATGAAGGCCATGCCAGCCTGATCAACCGTAACCTCCAGCGCGTCGGCGTGCTCAATCCGATCAAACGCCTGAAGGATGGCACAGAGGCTATCGCCTATTTCTTTGGCGCCGGCGCCACCCCCGAACACCTCGACCGTAGTGTGGTGGTGCTCGATCTCAACCTGCCGGATATTGATGGTTTCGAGATCCTGCGCCGCCTCAAAACCGATGACAGCACGAAGCGCATTCCGGTCATTGTGCTGACCACGACCGACCATCCGAAGGATATCGACCGTTGTTACGCGCTCGGCTGCAACGCCTTCATGACCAAGCCCGTAGGGTACGAGGATTTTTCCGAAGCCATACGTAAGCTTGGCCTTATGTTGACCATAGTTCGCGTGCCACACATTAAATAGTTCGCTTAAGCTTGCCCTTGCCGAAGGCCTTTGGCCGTCGGAAATGAAAGATAAACAGGCCTGTAAGATACCATGCCCCATCCCGGTTACAACGATGCCAAGGCTAACCCGCCCTCCATACAGAACATCTTGTATGTCGAGGATGATGATGCTCTGGCGCGCCTGCTGCAAAAGCGCATGGAACGGCTTGGCCTCAAGGTCGAGACCGCCGCAACGGCCGAGGAAGCGCTTAAGCTATTAAATCAGCGTGATTTCGATCTTTTGCTGGTCGATTACAACCTGCCGGGCATGAGCGGGCTGGAACTGCTCGACCATCTGGCCGAGATGCCGATCGCGCCGCCCGCCGTCATCCTGACCGCCGGAGGTGATGAGCGCATTGCGCTGGAAGCGCTTGAAAAGGGGGCCGCCGACTATGCGGTCAAGGATGTCAACCAGACCTATCTCGACCTGCTGCCCGCCATTATGGTGGCCGCCTTCACCAAGGAACGCCTGCTGCGCGAAAACGCCCAGCAAAGCGTCGAACTGACCGCCGCCAAGGAAAAAGCCGAAGCCGCCAATCAGGCCAAGAGCCGCTTCCTGGCCACCATGAGCCACGAAATCCGCACGCCGATGAACGTGGTCACCGGCCTCGCCACCGTCCTGTCGCGCACCCGCCTTGACGATGACCAGCGCAAGATGGTCGACACCCTGCGCAGCAATGCCGATCTACTGCTCAAGCTGATCAATGATCTGCTCGATATCAGCCGCATCGAAGACGACCATATCGAACTGGAGGCCATTCCTTTCGAGGTCTCGGCTGTGCTGGAAGATATCCGCACCATGTTCTGGCAGGACATCGAGCGTAAGGGCCTGACCCTGCGGATCGATGACACAACGAAGGGGGTCTGGCTGGTCGGCGATCGTTCCCGCCTCCAGCAGGTGCTCATGAACCTCGTCAGCAATGCGCTGAAATTCACCGATCGCGGTGAGATCGCCATTATCGCCACGACCGCGCCGGCTGAAAACGGCCACTATGCCCTGTCGATCAATGTCCACGATTCCGGCATTGGCATCCCCGCCGACAAGCTGCCAATCATCTTCGAGAAATTCACTCAGGCCGATGAAACCATCACGCGCCGCTTCGGCGGTTCGGGCCTCGGTCTTTCCATCGCGCGCTCGCTGGTCCAACTCATGGGCGGCGATATCGAGGTGAAAAGCGATTCCGACGGCTCGACCTTCATGGTGTCCCTGACACTGCCGGAAGGCAAGCGCAGCGAAAAGCCGGTGGCCGTCACGCCGGATTACCATCCAAGCCCCGCGCCCGATGGCCACAAACCCCGTGTGCTGATCGTGGAGGACTACGAACCCAACATCATGGTGCTGTCGCTGATGCTGGAAGAATTGGGTTACGACACCCAGGCCGCCACGTCCGGCGCCGAAGCCCTGGCACTGATCCGGCATGCGCTCGACGAGGGCCAGGGCCCCTTCCACGCTATCCTGATGGACGTGCAGATGCATGGCATGGACGGGCTGGAAACGACTAGCTGTATACGGGAAAGCGAAGCCGAAAATTCCAGCCGGGTGCCGCGCCACACCATTATCGGCGTCACGGCCCACGCTCTGGCCGGCGACCGCGAACGCTGCCTGGCGGCCGGCATGGATGACTATATCTCCAAGCCCGTCCTGCCGGATATTCTGGCGCAAAAACTGGGCGCTCCGCGTAAAATTGCGGCGGCATAAGTCTGGCCCCTTATGCTGGCCTTACAGGCCATCTCCGGCTTAAGCACTGAGCCTTTGCAGGCTTTTCCCTAAGGTGAAATCAAGTCCGCCATTTGCGGATAAAATTTTACCATCAGGAGAGAAGCCATGCTCGATACAAGTGTCAGAACAAGCCCGACAAGCCAGGGTGTGACTGCCGGTGCCGATACCGCCTCAACGCCTGATTTCGGCGCGCTGTCCGCGCTTTATGACAAAGATCACATCGCCTCCGTGCAAAAGGTTTCGCATGATCTGAAGCGACTGCTGACCGGCTGCGACGCCGCCCGCCTCAAAACCGATGTCAAACTGCAGGTTGCCCGTCTTAATGACTGGACCAACACCTATCTCAAAGGCCTTGAAGCGGCGCAAAAGATCAGTGAGGCCGGTTACGACACCCTGATCGAGGCACAAAAAGAGCTCGGCCTGTCGCTCGATGATTATCTGCGCTTTGAAGGCGAAGGCGGCAATGCGGCCACTGCCGACCAGGAGCGCCGTATCGAGGATATCTCCAAGGCCCTGCGACGTATCCACAGCCTGATACCTGCCGTTGAAGAAGCCTTCGCCACCAGCGGGCCAAACGATCCGGAAGAGCCTGAGGTTCCGCCTTATGAGCCGGAAGTCAATCCGGAGCCCCTGCCCGACAGTAATCCCGAATTGCCGGCCGAAATTCCGCCTGTCAGCAATCCCCAATCCCGTTTGGCCTAAGTTTCCACTGCCATCAAGGAGCCCACCATGAACGCTCAGATCATTCCTTTTCCCGCCCCCAAGCCCGCGCCTGTACGTCAGGTTAGCCTTGACGGCGAGTATTTCGAAGACGATGTGCCGCCGGTACTCTTTGATGCCGACGAAGACGATGCCGAACTGGCCATGTATGTCAGCATTGCCGATAGCTGGAACGATTAAACCATGAATGACGCGCCGCGCAGTTCCTTTGGAACAACTCTGCTGCTTATTATCATGCTGATCATTGTCGTGATCAGTGGTGTGTGGATTTACAACAAGAACCACGTCGTTACCGTTGGTGAGCATGTCGGCGAAGCGATCGACGCCGTGCCCGCCAAGGTGAGCAAGGCGGCGGACGAGATCACCGACAAGGAGGCGCTTGACAAAACCGGTGAAGCCCTCAAGGACGCCGGCAAATCCGCCTCAAGCGCTGTTTCCAAAACCGGCGCCGCCGCTTCCAGAGTGGTTTCGGACACATCGGATGATATCAAGGCCGCATCCGACAATCAGAAGGAACGCAATGCCGAGGCGTCGCGCAGCCGGGCGGCAGAATAGTACCCCTCAGTGAGGTGCCACCGACTGAACCGCAGCTTCCCCCGACTGACGTGTTTGGTAACAAAAGGGAGTAAGGTCCTGAAAACCTTGCTCCCTTTTCCTTCGTATACATCTATAGATTTGCTGTCGTAAGCTATTGTTGGTAAGACATAACCATGACCCCTGCTGAGATCACTTCCCCTACGCACGACGAGATACGCGAATACCTGCATCGTCAGATGCTGTCGTCCGTCTCCCACGATCTCAAGACTCCTCTGGCCACCATCATAGGCTCGCTTGAAGTCATGACCATGCTCTATGACAAGCTGAGCGAAGAAAAGCGAAAGTCGCTGATCGGCTCGGCCCTCACCGAAGCTTTTCGTCTAGATCATTTCATCACCAATATTCTCGACATGGCCAAGTTCGAAGCCGATGCGGTCAAGCCGCGCTTTGAATTGACCAAGCTCGGCAATATGATCCGTGACAGCCTGGCGCGTCTGGGCCCCCTGAAGACAAAGGGTGAAATC
Source organism: Asticcacaulis sp. MM231 (assembly GCF_964186625.1). Classification (NCBI taxonomy): domain Bacteria; kingdom Pseudomonadati; phylum Pseudomonadota; class Alphaproteobacteria; order Caulobacterales; family Caulobacteraceae; genus Asticcacaulis; species Asticcacaulis sp. MM231. Next base: position 616,888 of record NZ_OZ075108.1, on the reverse strand, counting down.
CAGATCAAGGCGCCGGATGACGGCAATGATGAGCTGACAACCGACCCCATGCTGGGTGCCCGGGCGATCGGGCTGGTGCTGCATAACGCCTTCAAATACGGCGCGCGTAAGGGCTCCAAGACAAATGAAGCCGTGCCGGTGATCGAGGTCGCCTACGGCCTCAAGGGCAATGAGGGGTTTGTCAGCATCCGCGATCATGGCGAGGGCATCCCCTTGAGCCAGCAGGCGGCGGTTTTTGACAAGTATACGCGTCTGCAAAAGACCGACCAGCAAAACGCCAGCACCGGCCTTGGTCTGACCATCTGCCAGTACATCATGCGCCTCCTCGACGGCCGCATCGAACTGCATAACCACCCCGAAGGTGGCGCGGTCTTCACGCTCTACTATTCCAATAAAAAGACCGCCTGATTATCGGGCGTTGCCAAACAAAAAGAGCCGGTTCCTTTCAGAACCGGCTCTTTTTGTTTGTGACCTTAAGCGCTTATAGCGGGGGATTGGCGCTGCGGCCGGTGATCATGCGGTAGACCAGGCTGGCCACGAACAGAACCACGAAGATCACCGCGATAAACTTGGCAATTTCAGCAAAGGTGCCGGCAAGGCCCGTAAAACCGAAGAAGGCCGCCACAACGGCCAGGATAAAGAATGTAACGATCCAGTTGAGCATAGCGTTCTCCTATTTTAGCCCCGCCGAATTGGCGTGAAACCTTAAGATAATGCTATCGCTACCCGCATAAATATACAAAGGCGAGCGCACCTTCAAGAATAAGGAACGGGTAAGTAAGAAACCGCTGAATACAACGAAGCCCGTCATGATCACTCATAACGGGCTTCGGGGCGTTCCTCAGTTTTTAGTTATCTCTTTAATTCACCAAGTCCATCCGGTAGCCGATGCCGGATTCCGACACGATCGACTTACCCAGACCCGGACGGGTTTCCAGCTTGTCGCGCACCTGGCCGATATAGACGCGCAGATACTGCGTATCTTCAAGGTGGGCAGGACCCCAGACTTCTTTCAGGATCTGCTTGTGCGTCAGCATACGGCCACGGTTGACCAGGAAGAAGCGCAGCAGATCGTATTCCTTGGGCGTGAAGCCGACCCGTTCGTCATCGATATAGACTTCGTGACGCACCAGATCCATACGGATCGGGCCGTGGACGATTTCCGGATCGCCGACTTCCTTGACCGCCGATTTGCGCAGGTTGGCGTTGATACGCGCGAGAAGCACTTCGGCCGAGAACGGCTTGGTGACATAGTCGTCGGCGCCAATATTCAGGGCGGGGGCCGCCTCCATATCTTCGGCACGGGCGGTCAGAACCACGATCGGCACATTCGACCATTCGCGGATCTTTGTGATGACTTCCTTGCCATCGATATCGGGCAGGCCGAGATCAAGCAGGATAAGATCGGGACGAACCGAAGCGCTCATACGCAGGGCCTGTTTGCCGCTATCACATTCGCACACCTTGAAGTCCGCCGCATCTAGGAAGATACTGAGCATCTTGCGGATTTCTTCTTCATCATCAACGATCAGAATGGTGTTTTTCTTTTCGAGCATGGGTATTCCGTGATCCTCTAATAGACGCCGCCGGACCCCTGAACTTCAGGGGATCACTAACTTTTGGTGTTCAAGCACTACTGTCAGAAAAATAAAAATTAAATGCTTGAGTGGGACTTATACGCCGCTTGCAGCGCTATCGATCCGTCTCGCCAGCTCGATATCGCTTTGGGTCAGGCCATGGGAATCGTGGGTCGTCAAGCGAATGGATACGGTATTATAGACATTGGACCATTCGGGATGATGATCCATCCTGTCGGCCACTTCCGCCACTTCGGTCATGAAAGCGAAGGCCTGGCGGAAATCCTTGAATTTAAGATCACGCGAGATGGTCTTGGCCTCGTCATCCAGAGTCCATTGCGGCAGATCGGCTGGCAGAGCGGACAGTTCGGCAGGTGTCAGGACAGGTCTCATCTGGGCATCTTGCGCCCCTTAAGACCATTTAGCAAGCCGCGGGAAAAGCCGGTTATGCGGCATCTTGCCACCGGTATCTTTAAGGGTTAGCGTCCTGCCAAATATAAAAGACGAGGGAGATGACCATGCGCCGCCACAAGCCCCTGCTCGTTGCTGTTTTCACGATTTTGATAACCACCGCCCCCGTCATGGCGGCACCGGCCAAGCCTGCCGATAACGCGACCTATGCCGCTCTGGTGCCGCAGTTCGTACTGGTCAATGCTGACCGGCGCGACGTCCTGTCGCTCTCTGGCCCATGGCATTACAGCGTCGATCCCTACAAGGACGGCATGGCCGATTTTCACGGCAAGCCCTATGACGTGACCAAGGGCCGCGGCTCGGACGTCAATGTCGAACAGACGATGAAGAACGATCCCGATGTCTTTTACGAATACGATCTGGCGCGCGCCCCCGTAGGCACCGTGCCCTCGGCCTGGATCGGCTACAGCCCGGAACTGCGCTATTACAACGGTCTGATGTGGTATCAGAAAAGCTTCGATGCGCCTGCGAAAGCGGGAGAGCGCCAGTTTATTCGCTTCGCCGCCGCCGACTACAAGACCATGGTCTATCTCAACGGACACAGACTGGGCGAACACGAAGGCGGCTTCACTCCCTTCTCCTTTGAAGTCACCGGCCTGTTGCGCCCCACAGGCAACAATCTGGTCGTCGCGGTCGATTCCGAGCGCACGCCGGATTCGGTGCCAACGCAGGTCACCGACTGGGAAGCCTATGGCGGCCTCATCCGCGATGTGACGCTGGTGTCGACACCGCAGACCTTTATCGATGACAATTTTATCCGCCTGACCACCGATGGCCAGATCAAGGCCGATGTGGCCCTCGAAGGCACCACAAAAGCCGGACAGGCGGTCGAGGTCAGCGTGCCGGCGCTAAAGCTGACGCTGAAAGGCACCACCGGCGCCGATGGCCGCACCTCTTTAAGCGCAGCCGCACCGAAAGGCCTCAAGCGCTGGTCACCCGACACGCCAACGCTTTATGATGTTACGGTCAAGGCCGGCGCGGACGTGCTGACAGATCGGATCGGCTTCCGCACCATCGAGGTCAAGGGCACGCAGATCATTCTCAACGGCCAGCCGATCTTCCTGCGCGGCATCTGCCTGCATGAGGAAGAGTTCGGTCCCAATCCGTCGCGCCGCATCACGCCGGAGGCTTCGCGCGCCCTTTTGAGCGAGATCAAGCATGGCCTGAACGGCAACTATGTGCGCCTGTCGCACTACCCGCATTCGGAAGTCACGACGCGCATGGCGGATGAGATGGGGCTTCTGGTGTGGAGCGAAATCCCGGTTTATTGGGCGGTGAAGTTCGACAATCCCGACACGCTCAAAACCGCCCAAACCATGCTGGCCGAGAACATTCTGCGCGATCGCAACCGCGCCTCGGTGGTCATCTGGAGCGTGGCCAATGAAACGCCGATCTCCGATGCGCGCAACAGCTTCCTGACCGCGCTGGCGCGTGAGGCCAAGGCGCTGGATGGCTCACGGCTGGTGTCGGCGGCGCTTTTGACCGGCACCAAGACGGTGGATGGCCATATCGACATCACCATCGACGATCCGCTGATCCCCGAACTCGATGTCATGGCGGTCAACACCTATAATGGCTGGTATGGCAACGCCAAAATCGCCGATGTGCCGGCCACCGTGTGGCATTCCAGCTTCAACAAGCCGCTGATCCTGTCGGAATTTGGCGCGGAGACCTTGGCGGGGGTGCATGAACCGGAGCGGCAGGGGCGTTTCACCGAGGAATATCAGGCGAAATACTACGTCAACACCCTGGCCATGGCCGACAAGATCCCTTTCCTGGCCGGGCTATCGCCTTGGATTTTGAAGGATTTCCGCTCGCCCCGCCGTCAGAACACCTGGCAGCAAGGCTGGAACCGTAAAGGCGTGGAGTCGGAGAACGGCGAACGCAAGCAGGCATTCTTTGTGCTGAGCGATTATTACAGGAAGAAGACGGGGGAATAGGAAAAAATTTATCCTCCCCCGCTTCACAGGGGAGGATTAGTCGTCTCTACCCCTTCAAATTCTTGATACTGGTCGTGATGCTGGCCCACGGGTCGGTGGGGTTATCGTGCTCGACATAACCGTATTTGACCCCAATTTTGTGCGCCAGCGCCAGCACGGCGGCGTAATCGATCGTGCCCTCACCAACCGGCGCCATACCGCCATCAGCCAGTTTATCCTTGAGGTGCAGCAGGCGCACGCGGTCGCCGTGCTCATGCAGCACATGGACCGGATCGTGGCCGGCGAAGCTCGCCCAATAACAATCCAACTCGAACGTCACCAGCGCCGGATCGGTGTTTTCCAGCAGGATATGGAAGGGCATCTCGCCTTCCGGCGTCTTCTTAAATTCAAAATCGTGGTTGTGATAGGCAAAGCCCAGACCGCGCGCCTTGGCGAGTGCACCCCAGGCATTCATTTTGTCGGCCCAGGCCTTCCAGCCGCTGCGATCTTCATCCGGCAGCCAGGCCAGCACGGCATAATCGGCGCCGAGCGCGGCCATATCATCGAGCGCGGCTTCCGGACGGCTTTGCCAGTCCGCCAGACCGATATGCGACGACGGCGCGGTCAGGCCGATATCGCCCAGCTTTGTTTTTAAGTCCTTGGCTGTCATGCCGCCGAAACTGATGGTCTCGACCTGATCGAAACCGAGCGCCTTGACGCGCTTCAGCGTGCCGAGCGGGTCGGCGGCGAAGGCATCGCGTACCGTATAGAGCTGGACACCGATCTTCTGATAGGGCTGTTTGATAGCGGCCGCGTGCGCCGAGGCGCCTACCAGACCCAAGGCCGAAAAACCGGCCAGCAAATGACGACGATTGAGTTCCATGATGTTTCTCCCGTTTTGCTGGTTAGAGACCACGGTACGGCAGCGCTGTCAAATGCTCAGAAGCGCCTTGTGATAGGCGCCGGTGCCGCGATGGAACACACGGTCTTGCGGCAAAACCTCTGACAGCCCGTAATCCGGTTCGGCCTTAAGCCGTTCATAGATCGGCGCGAAATCGGTGTTGGCCATGTCGAACAGGGTGTCGATCGACGGCATGACGAAATAGGTCTCCTGGAACTCGTCGATGCGGTAGTTGGTGCGCATCACGCGCTCCAGATCGAAGCCGATGCGGTTGGGCGAGGCATCTTCCAGCGCAAACCGCGTCTCGGTAAAGGAGGACAGGATGCCGCCTCCGAAGACGCGCACGTCGTTTTTCTCCTCAATCAGCCCGAACTCGACCGTATACCAATACAGCCGCGCGATCCGGTCCAGTTCACCGAGGCGCATCGCCTTCAATCCGCCTTCGCCATAGGCCTGCATGAAATCGGCCATGACCGGATTGACCATCATCGGCACGTGGCCGAAAATATCGTGGAAGACATCCGGCTCCTGCAGATAGTCGAGCTGGTGCGCCTTGCGGATAAACTGCCCGGCCGGAAAGCGACGATTGGCCATATGGGTGAAGAAGACGTCGTTTGGCACCATGCCCGGCACCGCCACCACCCGCCAACCGGTGCGCTTTTCCAGGGCGTCGGACAGGCGCTCGAAATCGGGAATGGTGTCGGCGGCGATCGGCAGGTCGGCGAGTCCGTCGAGATAGTATTGCGAAGCGCGGCCGGGGCCCAGCTTCATCTGGCGATCATATAGCATCTTCCAGGTGGCGTGCTGTTCGGGGGTATAGGCCGCCCAGTTCTGGTCGATCGTCCAGTCGGCGCGCTCAGGCACATAGCCGCCGACGATACCGTGTCTCTCTTTTTGCAAGTTCAGCATGGGCGCTTCCTCTTTTCTCGGAGTGTAGCGCCCGTGTGGTTGCAATTGAAATGATTATTTCGTGAAGCTGTCAGCCACCACTGTCCGCGATAAGTTTGCGCATGGCGTCGAGATATCCGATATAGGCTGTGCGGCCAGCATCACTCAGGGTCACCGTCGTCAGGGGCTTCTTCCCGACAAAGGCCTTGTCTATGGCCACATATCCCGCCTCTTCCAGCTTGCGCAACTGTACCGAAAGATTGCCGTCCGTCGCCTGGAGCCGGTTCTTCAGCAGGGTGAAATCCGCCGATTCGGCCGTCGACAAAAAAGCCATGATGCCCAATCGCAGGCGCCCGTGGATAACGTCATCCAAAGCCTCGATATTGAAGTCAGAATCTGGTTCTTTTCCCATGAGCTTACGCCTTTTCAGCGCGCATCAACACTATGCCCGGCACCATGGCGAAAAGGAACAGGCAACCGGAATAGGCCAACATCTGTATAGGTTGCCCCGCCAGCAGCGAGATCGCCGGTGCGGCAAGGAAACAGCCCAGACTGACCATTTTCAGCCAGCCCTGCCCTGACATCAGGGCGCTGACCCACCAGCCCATGCCGTACATCAGCAGGATAACCGGCGCTATCAGATAGGACATGGGCTCAACGGTCTTGTAGATATTGGCAATCACCGCGATGCAGACGATAAAGGCCACAATGCCCAACCCGACCGCCGACCAGGCCGAAGCGGTGGCGCGGTTTCCAACCGATCCCCTGACACGCAGCCGGTTAAGACCGAAAACCGTTGCCAATATGCCAAAAAGCACACTAGCGCCCAGCCAGATAAAGGCCGACATCCCCGAGGATTTGGGCAGCCAGCCCATGATCATGGCATATTGAGCGATCGCTGCCGCACCGTAGAGCAAACCGGCCCAAAACAGAGTGGCGCCGTTTTTCAGCGGTCCGCGGCCACCGGCCTCCGCCAGGGATTTCATGTAGTCAATATCGGATTGCAGATTGGACATGGCGTGTGTTCCTAAAGAATTTAGTTGGCGTTCTGACGCAGCATGAGCGCAAGACCAGGCAGGACAGCGAAGAAGGTCAGGCAGACGGCATAGGCAAGCGATTGCTCCGGCTGGCCGGCAAGCAAGGCAAGCCCGATAGCGCCGGCGAAGCAGCCAAGCGACAGGAGGTTGGGCCAACGCTTGCCGGTCATCAGCGCCGCCACGCGCCAGCCGATGCCATAGATGGAAATGGCGACCGGCGAAATCACAAAGGCGGCTTCCGCACCGGCGCCGAACCGGATCATCATGATCATCAAGGCGGCGATAACGACGGCGGCGCCGATGATAAGAGTGCCCCAGACAGCGCGAAAACGTTTGACCGACGGCCGGGTCAGCAGCAGCGGATCACTGCCGACCTTGAAGACAAAACCGAACATGACAAAAATGCCGCTCGCCCCCATCCAGATCAGGCCCATCATGGCGGGATGCAGCAATTGGACATGTCCGGTGAGGACAAGATACTGAGCAAGACTGGCCAGTCCGTAGCTCAGACCGGCCCAGAACAGCATACCCCCATCCATTACCAACATGTCTGAGGACGGGCTGGGAGTTGTATCGGCCGTAAGGGAAAGAGATGACATCGAGGGGCTCCGGAAAGAAGATTTTGATTTTGCCGTTGCGACCAGAATATATAAAGCACTTTAATTTGTAAAGTTCTTTCTTGAAGCCGCTTCATGACTCTTTTGTAATCTTGCCAAGCGCCACAAAGCGGCTAGTTTCACCTGCAATCTTCAGCATCCGAAAAAAGGTGAGGCTCCCCGATGCAAACTTCCCTCAAAACCTTATGTGTAACCGCGGCGATCCTCTCCGGGCTCGCCCTTGCGCAACCCTCCGCTTCCTGGGCCCAAATGACCACAGTTGCTAAATCCGTCGCCGACAATCCAAATACTGCTGCTAAGAATGCGCCCGATCCGCGCGCCTTCCTCGATGAGATCGACGGGCCTGAGGCGATGAAGTGGGTGCTGGCGCGCAACCAGACGACGCTCGACCGCCTGTCAAAAGATCCACGTTTCGCTCAAAATCAGACCGAGGCGCTGGCTATCCTGCAAGCCACCGACCGCATCGCCGTACCCAACTTCGCCCATGGCGGCATGGTGCAGAACTTCTGGCAGGACGGCGAGCACACCCACGGCATCTGGCGTCAGACGACCTGGGACAGCTACAAGACCGCCACGCCCAAATGGGACAACATTCTCGATATCGACGCGCTCTCGAAAGCCGAGGGCAAGAACTGGGTCTGGGAAGGCGCCAACTGTCTGGCACCCGACTATACGCGCTGCCTGATCGAACTGTCCGACGGCGGCAAGGACGCCACCACCGTGCGCGAGTTCGACATCACCACCAAGAGCTTTATCAAGGACGGTTTTGAGCTGCCCGAAGGCAAGCAGAGCATCACCTGGCGTGACGCCGATACGGTCTACATCACCCGCGAATGGCAACCGGGCGATGTCACCGAGTTCAGCTACGCCTATATCACCAAGTCACTCAAGCGCGGTCAGTCGCTTGATCAGGCCGTCGAAATCTATCGCGGCGAAAAGACCGACGTCAGCGCCGGTCGCACCGTACTGCGCGATGTCAGCGGCGCCTATGTGATGGACTATGCCTATCGCGGGCTCGACTTCTTCCACAGCCAGCAACTTTTCTATGTCGGCGACACGCCGGTCGAACTGCCCCTGCCACAAAGCTCGAACTTCGCCGGCTTCATGGACGGCCAGGCCATCTACACGCTGAAGGAAGACTGGACCTCGGCCGGCGGCAAGGCTTTCAAGAGCGGCGCCGTGCTGGTGTTCGATCTGAAACAGGCCCTGGCCGCCCCGGCTAAGCTGGAGCCAACCCTGCTGTTCCAGCCGGATGCGCACCAGTCGGTCGAAGGCATCAGCCAGACAAAGAACCGCCTGATCCTGTCGCTGCTGTCCAACGTCACCGGCGAGGTGTGGAGCTATGAGCACAAGGGCGGCAAGTGGTCGGCGAAGAAGCTCGACCTGCCCGCTAATGCGGCGCTCGACCTGGCCTCGACGGACGATCAGTCCGACCGCGTTCTGATCAATGTGTCGAGCTTCCTCATCCCTTCGACCCTGATCAATGTCGATGCCGCTACGGGTGTGGTCGAAAAGATCAAGTCATCGCCAGAGCGCTTCAACGCCGCCGGCTTGCAGGTGCAGCAATACTGGGCCACCTCGAAGGACGGCACCAAAGTGCCTTACTTCCTGATAGCCAAAAAAGACATCGCGCTCGATGGCACCACCCCGACCATCCTGAACGCTTACGGCGGCTTCGAGGTCTCTTCGACCCCCTACTATTCAGGCACGATCGGCAAGCTGTGGCTGGAGAAGGGCGGCGCCTTCGTGCTGGCCAATATCCGCGGCGGCGGCGAATTCGGACCTGGCTGGCATGAGGCCGGTCTCAAGACCAAGCGCCAGAACATCTATAACGACTTCCAGGCTGTGGCCGAAGACCTGATCGCCAGGAAGATCACCTCACCACGCCACCTCGGTATCATGGGCGGCTCCAATGGCGGCCTGCTGATGGGCGTGCAACTCACCCAGCGTCCGGACCTGTGGAACGCCGTCGATGTGCAGGTGCCGCTGCTCGACATGGTCAACTACACCAAGATGTCGGCCGGCGCCTCGTGGCAGGGCGAATACGGCGATCCGAACGATCCGGTCGAAGGCGCTTTCCTGCGCTCGATCTCGCCCTATCACAACGTCAAGGCCGGCGTCGCCTATCCGGAGCCTTTGTTCGAGACCTCGACCAAAGACGATCGCGTGGGACCGGTGCACGCCCGCAAGATGGCCGCGCTATTTGAAGAGATGGGGCTGCCGTTCTACTATTATGAGAATACCGAAGGCGGCCACGCGGCGGCCTCCAACCTGCCGGAACGTGCCCGCAGATACGCCATCGACTATACGTACTTCATGCAAAAGCTGATGGATAAGTAGGTTCTGGAAAAGCAAAAACGACGCAAAGGCTCGCCGGTGATGGCGAGCCTTTTTGCGAGCGGACTAAGCCCGTTGGCGCATCTCGTCTTTTTTCATCGCGTTGAACAGGCCGCTCTCGAAATCGACCAGGATGTCGGCGAACTCGATATCCTGCAACGGCTTGGCGCCCTTGCGATTAACACGCGCCATGCGGTAGCGCCAAAACGAAGTGATGTGATTGAGCGTGCCGATCTTCTGGCCCAGTTCGAGAAACAACTCCGAACCGAACAACAGGAACTGTCGAAACGGCTCCGGATCACGCCGCACCGACAGGGCATGATAGACCTTGTCGTAGTGGTCGAGGGAATCACGCGCCGCCTTTATCTCCGCCACGATAGCCTTTGCGATACGCGGACGCGCCTTCTTCAGATAGGTACGCAACGAATCGTCATGACCGCCACTGGGGCGATAACCGCCGATGCCGGCCAACACATCGCGCAGGCCATCCTGCAGTTCGGCGTGGCACCATTTGTAATAGAGAAAGCCACGCCAGCACATGATGCCTTCCTGAAACTCCTCGTCGGTCATGCGCAGGGTCCGCTGCAGCGGCGCCAGGGTTTGGGTCAGCTTGTCGGACAGGATCTTGTTGCCCAGCTTGGTGGCGCCCTTGCCATCCTTGCCGCCACCAAAAGCGACATTGACCAGCTTCTCGATCTCGCGCGCCGTAAAGGCGGTCATGGCTTTCAGGTCATGCGGTGAAATCTGGAAGTAGACGCCGGAAGGATTGAAACCCGCCTTGTCGAGATGTTCACGCAACAGGAAGGGATCGAGCGACGGCAGGTCGTCGAGGCACCGCAGCACACGGGCATCGCGGTTCTTGCCGATATCTTCGATACCGAGATAGCTGCGCATCAGGGTTTCATAGCCGGTCTGGCGCACGAATAAGGAGCGTCCACCCAGACGCAGATCGTAAGAATTGTAGGGCAGGATGATCTTGGTCACCGTGCGGCGGCCGTTGGGAAAGAGGTCGCGCTCGTCCAGCCGCAGGGTGTGCTTCATGATAAGGGCGCGATTCAGCGCCGAGTGCTCGAACAGGGGCTTGGCGTTATAGTCATCGCTGTCCTTGTAGACCGTGTAGAGCTTGGCCAGGTTGAGGATACGGCACGATGACCAAGTACGGTTCAGATTGGCGAGATTGCGGATTTCCCGTGTCGTTGAGAAATCGCTTTCGCTGGCGGCCACAGAGATGCCAGCGCTGAAATCGGTGCTGGACTTGATCATCGGGTACGCACCTTCATCTGCCGCGACGACGCAGCACTACGGGATGGAAAAGGTGGTACGCGACGACACACATCCGGCTCATGTCCGGGTGTCGTATTGCGCGACCGCCATCAGCGAGTCTTCAAAATCCATCAGGATATCGCCATATTCGGCTGGTGTCAGACGTTGGGTCAGCATTTGCTGCCCCATGCGATACGACCAGAATGAACCGATATGGCTGAGAATGCCGATGCTTTCGCCCAGTTCGTAAAACAGGCTCGGGCCATCAAGCAGAAAACGACGGAACGGGCCGGGGTTTGAGGCATCGACCAGTGCATGGTAGGCGGTATCGTAAACACCAAGCGTGCGGCCGACGGCAGCGACGGCGTTGACAATGCTTCGCGCCAGACGCGGACGCGTCTCCTTCAGGTATTCACGCATGCCTTCATCGCAGGCGCCGATCGGCTGATAGGTGGCCAGGCCTTCCAGTACACGGCGCATCTCTTCCTGCAATTCGATGTGACGCCACTTGAAATAGAGAAAACCGCGCCATGAAAAAATGCCATCAGAGAATTCGTCGTCCGACATGCGCAGGGTTGTCTTCAGGGGCCACAGTTCCTTGTCGAGTTCGTTGGCGAGGATCTTGCCGGCCAGTTTGATGGCCGCACCGCCGCTCATCGAACTTGAGAAGGCGGTACGGACCAGGCGTTCGATTTCCTCGTTGGCAAAACCGATCATGCGCTGGATATCGTAGGGCGAAATTTTCAGATAGCAGGCGCCGGGGCGATTGCCGTGGCGTGCCAGATGTTCGCGCACCAGGAACGGATCGAGCGACGGCAACTGATCCACCAGTTTCAGCACCTGCACATCGTTGCTGGAGGCAGCATCGTCGGTATTGAGATAGGTGCGGCAGAAGTGCTCAAAACCGATCTGGTTGACCATGATCGAACGACCGCCAAGCTTCAGATCACTGACATCGAACGGCAGGATGATCTTCGTGGCGGTGCGCCGAATGCGCGTAAACAACTCGCGCTCATTGCTGCGCAGAGTGTGTTTGACGAGGATGCACTTGTTGAGCTGGGAATCGCGAAAAAACGGCTTGAGCAGATAATCTTTTTCGCGCGCCGAGGTGGCATAAACCTGCGCCAGGTTCAGGACGCGGCTGGTCGAAGCCGTATCGCCGAGATTGGCCAGGCTGCGGACATCGCGGTTGAAATTGGTAGTGGCGGGACCGGCAGTCTTATCCATGACAGCAAACGCGTTCATTGTGACACCTTACGATTGGCTTTACGCTTGTTGACGAGAGTATTGAGATGTTTGACGATATTGACCGCTTCGTCCGGGTCGGCCTGCGGCGTTTCGTTAAGACGGATCAGGGCGTCGAGGTGAACATCAAGCACCTCCTCTTCGGCCTGCTCACCGAACAGGTGGACATAGGCATTCAGGGACTTGGTGGCCTGCTCGATCAGACGCATGCGCAAGTCATGCGCCATGGTCTGGGTATGCATCAGCCGCACGACCACCTGATTGATCTGGTCGCGGTTGAGCTTTTGCCCAGGTGTTCTGCGCATGGCACCGCGTAGAGCTTCGATCTCAGCGACCATTGGATTCTGGATGGCTTTAGCGGCCTCATCGGCATCGCCTTCACGACGCAGCAGGCCGGGATGCAGGGCCGACTTGCGACGGCGGCGATCGGGTCCGACAAAATCCGGCGCGGTAACGAACTGGCGTTTCTTGACCAGGGCCGAAGATATCGCCTTCAACAGGGTTGAGGTCGAGAACGGCTTGACGACAAATTCGTTGATGCCGGCATGACTGGCTACGGTCACGTCAAACACACGCTGGCGCGCCGTCAGCATAACAATAGGCAATTGCGGGTTGGGAAAGCGCGGATCTGGCTTGAGCGCCGCCTGGCGAATATGGTTGACCAGCTCGATGCCGGACATGCCGGGCAATCCCCAGTCGAGCAGCAACAGGTCGGGGCCTTGGGTCTGGATATGCTCGATCGCCTCTTCGGCGTCCCGGGCGAAGCTGAGATTGGTGAAACCGGCGGCGCGCAGAAGCTCCATCACCAGACGGCGTGAGGCATCATTGTCCTCAACGATCAGCAGGCTTTTCGAGGCGCAATCGATCTTGCGCAGCAGCCTTGAGGTCTGTGAATGCACTGTGCTCATACGTTGAATTTTTTGTCCCTTAACCCGTCACCGCAGCCACCCTAGCGCAAAGGCCTTAACTTGAAGTTGATTTAACGCATTGTTTTTATGGTTACTTTTTAGTTTACACTTAAAGTCATGTGCTCAGACCGATTAAACCGCCCCTTAACCTAAGCGTGATACCGTTATGCATCATGAGACGCAGACACCTCCTTTTCATGCTGGGCGCCTTTATCAGCGCACCGGCTTTCGCTAATGAGCCCAAGAAAAAGGGCGGCGGCGCCGGCTATACGCAGTTTCCGACCATGACCGTCTTTACAGAGGCCAGTAGGCGTAAGCACGGTACCCTGAGCGTCGACATGGGGCTTTACAGCGAAGATGAAAAGCTGGTGGAGTTGATCAAACTGAACCAGCCGCGCCTGCAGGACGCCTATCTGTCCCGATTGCAAGCCTATGCCGGAACGCTGAATGCGCGCTCTCTGGCCGATATCGGCTTCATTACCACACAGCTCCAAAGCGCCACCGACGCCATTCTGGCGCGCAAGGACGCAAAGGTTTTGCTGGGCTCGGTCATGCTTAACTAGGCCAGCAATTACAATTTGCACGCAGGTGCGAAAGCGGCCATAGTTTTGCGGTATTCGACTGTCAGGGTCGAACTGTCTTCTAAGGAGACCCGCAAAATGACCACCCCCTCCCCCTTTGAAAACGGCCTGAGGCTGATGGCCGATCAGCAGCAGCGCGCCGCTCGCAGCCTGATCAACCTGATCGAAATGATCAGCACCACCTCGCACCGCTACGCGCAGGATACCACCGCCTTCACCCAGGAAGCCCTGGCCCTGATGAACGAGGCGGCGAAGAAGCAAGACCCGTCGGCGATCGCTGAACTCCAGAAACAATGGGCCGCCACCTGCCTAAAATATGGTCAGGACCAGACAAAGGCAACCATGCAGTTCGTCGAACAATGCGGCAAGCAGGCACTCACCGTCGCGGCGCATATGCCACCGGAAACGCCCGCAGCACCATCACCGGAAGCGCCACCCGTCAAGGCGCCCAGACCCGCCCCGAAATCTAAAAAGACACAGGACTAAATATCATGACCGATCTCCACGGTAAAACAGCGCTCGTCACCGGTTCCACCAGCGGTATCGGCCTGGCGATCGCCAAGGGCCTGGCCGCGGCCGGTGCCAACATCATGCTGAACGGCATGGGTGATGCGGCCGCCATAGAGGCCGAACGCGCCGGACTGGAAAAGGACTTCGGCATCAAGGCGCTGTTCAATGGTGCCGACCTGACCAAGGCCGATCAGATCGCCGGCCTGATCAAGGAGATCGACGACAAACTCGGCGGGGTGGATATCCTGGTCAACAATGCCGGCATCCAGCATGTCTCGCCAATCGAGGACTTCCCGCCCGAGAAATGGGACGCCATCATCGGCCTCAACCTGACCGCCAGCTTCCACACCACGCGCCTGACCTTCGCTGCCATGAAAGCCAAAAAATGGGGCCGTATCGTCAACATCGCCTCGGCGCACGCGCTCGTCGCCTCGGAGTTCAAGTCGGCCTATGTGGCCGCCAAGCACGGCTTGCTCGGCTTCACCAAGACCATCGCGCTCGAAGGCGCGCAGTTCGGCATTACCGCCAATGCCATTTGCCCCGGCTACGTCAAAACCCCGCTGGTGGAAAAGCAAATCCCGGACACCGCCAAGGCGCGCGGTATCACCGAGGAACAGGTCATCAAGGACGTGATCCTGGCGGCGCAGCCAACCAAGCAGTTCGTTACGGTTGAGGACATCACCGCGCTGGCGGTCTTCCTGTGCTCCGACGCCGGAAAATCGATCAACGGCGCCCCCTTGAGCATCGATGGCGGTTGGGTGGCGCAGTAAATCCAGCCGTTTATTTCGCACTTACTAAATTTTTATGGAATCGCACCCCCACCCACAGCGCTTCCATACACCCCCTCCGCCATAGTCCATCACGTCTTGGTGAGAAGGAATCACAACTATGCGCAATACTGTAAAAATCATGACCGTCGCTGCCGCGGCTCTCTGTCTGTCCGTCGCTGCCTGCTCGAAGCCGGCGGAAACCACCACGGAAACCTCGACTTCGACCGAAGTCATGGCTCCCGCAACCGACGCCATGGCGCCGGCTTCGGACGCCGCTATGTCGGAAGACGCTTCCGCTTCGACGACGACCACAACGACGACCACGTCCTCGCACTAATAAAAGCTTCGCGGCTTTACGGGTTGCGCAAGCGACCCGTTTAACGACACAGGTATCCGTGACTGTGGTCGCGTTTCTTACAAAAAAACCCTCTCGCTTCTGGCGGGAGGGTTTTTTGTTTGGCAGATACTGAGATGTCTATTCGACTTCTGCGGCCACTTTAGCCAGCGTTTCGCGGGCGGCATCGGCGGCGCGCTGACGTTCCCACATCGCATGGTAGAGACCCTTGAGCGCCATCAGATCGGCATGCTTGCCACGTTCGGCGACGACGCCATCCTTCAGCACCAGAATCTCATCGGCGCCAACCACGGTGGACAGGCGGTGGGCGATGACCAGGGTCGTGCGGTTCTTCGAGACGTCATCGAGCGAGGCCTGGATTTCACGCTCGGTATGGGTATCGAGCGCTGAGGTCGCCTCATCGAGGATCAGGATCGGCGGCGCTTTCAGAAGCGTGCGGGCAATAGCCACGCGCTGCTTTTCTCCGCCGGAGAGCTTCAGACCGCGCTCCCCCACCTCGGTCTCGTAACCCTTCGGCAGCGTAGCAATAAAGCCGGCAATCTGCGCCAATTCCGCAGCTTCTTCCACCTGTTCGCGTGACGCGCCGAACTGGCCGTAGCCGATATTGTAGGCGATGGTGTCGTTGAACAGCACGGTATCCTGCGGCACCATGCCGATGACCTTACGCAGCGAGGCCTGCGTCACCGAACGCACGTCCTGACCGTCGATCTCGATAGAGCCGCTGGTGACATCGTAGAAGCGGTACAGCAGGCGTGACAGGGTCGATTTGCCGGCGCCCGAGGGCCCAACCACGGCCACCGTCTTGCCGGCCGGCACCTCGAAGGTGACCCCTTTCAGGATCTGGCGATCGGGGTCGTAGGAGAAGTGCACGTCCTTGAAGGCAATGGCGCCGTCGCTGACCAGCAACTGGGCAGCGTCAGGCGCGTCAATGACTTCGGCCGGTTCATCGAGCAGCTTGAACATGGCTTCCATGTCGATCAGGCCGGTCGAGATTTCGCGGTAGAGCGTGCCGATGAAGTTGAGCGGGATCGAAAGCTGGATCATGAAGGCGTTGATCATAACGAAGTGGCCGACCGTCTGCCGGCCCGTAGTCACTTCCCACGCCGACATCAGCATCACGATGGCCATGCCGATGGTGAAGATCACCGCCTGACCGAGGTTGAGCCAGGCCAGCGAGGTATAGGTCTTGATCGCGGCCTTTTCGTATTGCGCCGTCGCCTTGTTGTAGCGGTCGGCTTCCTGCTGTTCGTTATTGAAGTATTTGACGGTTTCAAAATTGAGCAGCGAATTGATCGCCTTCGACATCGAATCCGTGTCGGCGTCGTTCATGTCGCGGCGGATGGCGATGCGCCAGTTCGAGGCCACGATCGAGAACCAGACATAGATGACGACGGTGACAGCGACGACGACGACGTACCAGATGTTGAACTGATAGACGAGGATGATCGAGGTCAGGATGAACTCGATCAGGGTCGGGATGCCGACCATCATGGTCAGGCGGATAATGGTTTCGATACCGGACTTGCCCCGTTCCATAACCCGCGACAGGCCACCGGTGCGGCGTTGCAGATGGAAGCGCAATGACAACTGGTGCAGGTGTCCGAAGGTGCGGTTGGCCAGGCCGCGCACGGCGTGCTGCCCGACCGCGGCGAACAGGGCGTCACGCACCTGATTGAAAACGTTCGATAACAGACGCGCCACATTATAGGCGACCACCATGATGATCGGTGCGGCGATCATCAGCGTCCAGAAGCTTGGCGGAGCCGTAGTGACCGGCGCAACCCCTGGTGTCAGCGCATTGACCGCCCACTTGTAGGTGAACGGAATGATGACCGTCACCACCTTGCCGATGAGCATGCACAAAAGCGCAAAAATGACCTGAAGCTTCAGGTCGGCGCGGTCCGAGGGCCAGAGATAGGGCTTGAGAAACGCGAGGGTTTCGGAAAACTTGCCCTTGGATTTCGGCAGGGGCGCCTGAGCGGGAGGAGGACTCATAAAAAACGGTCTTTCGGCAGCATGTACAGCAAGCGCCCTATATAGGCCGCACCCTGACATTCGCCAACCGAATTGCCGACTATATTTCATGCAGGCTCGCAGCTTATCATTTCATTTGTATATGATATACGTATTGCGATATGTGAGGCCTGATATATTGCGGAGATCACCATGTCTGACACCCATACCCTGTCCCTCGACGACGCCTGGTCTTTGAGCGTCCGGATATTGGAGACCAACGGTTTCTCGCTGGATCATGCCCGCGCCATCGCCCGCACCATCTGGCAGGGCCAGCGCGACGAATGCCATTCGCACGGCCTCTATCGCCTGCTGGTCTGCACCCATACTTTGAAAACCGGCAAGGTATCTGCCAATGCCGCGCCCGAACTGACCGACGCGGCTCCCGGTCTGGTGCGCGTCGATGCCAGGGGCGCCTATTCGCTGCTCGCCTACGATACCGGACGTCCGGTTCTGATCGAAAAGGCGCGCAAGCAGGGCATTGCCGCGCTCGCCATTAATCACTGCTACCACTTCTCCGCCTTGTGGCCCGAGGTCGAGGCCATCGCCGCCGAAGGTCTGGTGGCGCTGGCCATGACGCCCAGCCACTCATGGGTGGCTCCGCATGGCGGCACCAAAGGCGTTTTCGGCACCAATCCGCTGGCCTTTGCCTGGCCGCGTCCTGAAGGCAATCCGTTTGTGTTCGACTTCGCCACCAGTGCGGCGGCGCGCGGCGAGATCGAACTGCACCGCCGTGCCGGCAAGGCCATTCCCGAAGGCTGGGCGGTCGACAGCGACGGCCATTCGACCACCGATGCCGAAGCGGCCATGAAGGGCGCCATGCTGACCTTCGGCGGCCACAAGGGTTCGGCGCTTTCCGCCATGATCGAACTGATGGCCGGTCCGCTGATCGGAGATTTCCTCAGTCTGGAATCGCAGGCCTATGACGCCGGTGCCGGCGCCACGCCCTATCATGGCGAACTGATCCTGGCCATCGATCCGAAAATCTTCATGGGCACCGATTATATGATGCACAGCCAGCGCGCCGAGGCTTTGTTTGATGCCATTCTGGGTCAGGGCGCGCGGCTGCCGTCGCAGCGTCGCTATGAGGCCCGCGCCCGCAGCGAAGCCAGCGGCACGGTCACCATTCCGAAAGCGTTGTACGACGACCTGCTGGCACTGCTCTCCGAAGATAAATAATCTTCGGCTAGGGTGACCACCCGTCGCCGCTCATGCGGCGCTTGAGCTGAAAAAAAGAATACGGGTTGCGGAGCAGTCAGTATTAACAACCGTCAATGCCACAGGCATCGCCTTCGATAATCGGATTCTTGGCAGCTTCGGCGGCAGCGGCTTCAAGCGTTTGCAGGAAGGCCTGAACCGGTTGCGCACCGGAGACGGCGTACTTGCCATCGACCACCACAAACGGGACGCCGCGCACGCCGATGGCCTGCGCCTGACGTTGATCGAGCGCGATCTGCTTGTCGATCTCGGATGAGGTGAAGGCGGCGTCGACATCGGTTGCCGTCAGTCCAAGATCAGCACCGATCTCATGCAGTACGATGCGGTCAAAAATGTTGCGGCCATCGGTGAAATAGGCACGATAGAGCTGCGCCACGGCCTCAGCCTGCTTACCGCGCCCTTGCGCCAAGGCGATCAGGCGGTGGGCGTCGGTCGTATCGCCGGCCAGTGTGCCCGCGAGATGAAATTCCAGTCCGGCATCGGCGGCGCGCGCCTCGACCTGCGCCAGATTGGCACTCACCTGCTGGGGCGTCATACCATACTTATGCTGCAGCATCTGGTCGGTCGGGATGACGGATTGTCCCGGTGACAGGCGGAAGGCGCGGTGGGTGATCTCGGCCTCACCGCCCCACTGGGCCAGAGCGGTTTCCAGCTCCGCCTTGCCGATATAGCAGAACGGACAGATGACATCGGACCAGATTTCGATTTTCACAGCGGGCTCCATAATGACGTCTACTGTATGTAGTTGAGTTACATTTCGACGCAAGGGGATCTAAGCAAGAAACCCCACCACCAACGCGTTGATGCGCGTCGGTCCCCCTCCCCAAATTTGAAGACAAATTCAGGGAGGTATAACCTTTCTTTTACCTCCCCGCCCGTCTTCGGGCGTGGTGGTTGGGTATCTTACTTTCTAATCTACTCTTAAGCCGGCTCGTCGCGCATCCGGTCCCACCAGGTGAACTTCATCACCACCGAACACAGCGCCACCAGACCGAGCGTCCACCAGAACTTGTCCATTTCGCGGATGATCAGGAAGATGGCCGAGGCCGTGATCGCCGTCTGCCAGATCACGCCGACAATCGAATTGAACATATCGCGTGCAAAATCGCGGTTGGGCTGGGCATCGGGCTGATCGTGACGAAGTGCTGTCAGCACCGGTCCCCAGAAACCCCATGGACGGGTCTTGAGGTAGAACTCCTTGAGCACCGTCATGTCAGTCGGTTTGGTGAGGTATGACCCCACAACCGCCACCAATGCGCATGCCATGAACAACCACGGAAAGGCCTGCAAAGGATCTATCACCATGCCGGTCATTTCCTTCGGCAGAGCCATCCACATGGCGACTGCCACACCCAGCGCCATGCTTGCGGCATAACCTGTGCCGTTCAACCGCCACCAGTACCATTTGATGACATTGGCGACCGTATAGCCACCGTAGAGCCCCGTGGTGATCCAGCCCACCACCTGATCGATAGATTTCAATTGCCAGCCGATAAAGGCGCCCAGCACCGCAAAGGTCAACGACGTGGCGTAGGACAGATGCACCAGCTTTTTATCAGAGGCATCGGGGCGGATGTATTTCTTGTAAATGTCATTGACCACATAGGCCGGGGCTGCGTTGAGCGAGGCCGAATAGGTGGCCATGAAGGCTGACAGCATACCTGCCAAGGCCAGCCCCATCAGGCCCGCCGGCATATAGTTGCGGATCACCCACGGCAGGATGCTGTCGATATCGCCGGCATAGGCCAGCCCGGAAGCGACGGCTGCAGCCTGCATCTGCGTCCATTGCGGCCCGATGAAACATAGCGCCAGAACCGCCATGCCGGCGATCATCAGATAGCGCGGGAACAGCAGCACCACATTGACGAAACCGGAAATCTTAGCGGCCTCGGTGGGAGACTTGGCCGAGAGAAGACGCTGCATGTCGTAGTTGGGTGCCGGGCCGGCCATGGCCTTGAAGAAGCCCTGAAACGTCATCAGCAAGAAGAAAATGCCAAAGGCCGAGTAACCCTCCTGCGAAATCACCTTCACCGCGGTTTCGCCCACCACCTTTTGCGAGGGGGCGGCATCACGCGCCACACCGGCCCAGTCGAGATTGAGATATTGCCCGAAGGTGACGTCATGCCAGCCCGCCGGCACCACGGCGCGGATCATCTCCGGCGTCACAAGTGTCATGGCGATCCAGGCAATGGCGATACAGACGATCAGCTTGATAAAGAATTGCAGAATTTCGGTCATCACCACCGAATACATGCCGCCCTTGACCGAATAGACCGTGGTCAGGGCCACGACGATCAGGCCGTAGATCTTGTCATTGATCATCGGCTCGGCGCTAAACCGGTAGGGGATAAACTCCGCCGCCAGCTTGCCAATCCCTAAGAAACCGAAGGCCAGCATCCCCACCACCATGATCAGGGCGAAGACGACATTGATCAGGTGTGAGGCGCGCGCGCCGGTATCCTCGCCAAAGCGAAAACTAATCCATTCGGCGCCGGTCAGCTTGCCCGAACGGCGTAACCAGATGGCCAGGAACGCCATCAGGAATATCTGGTTGAAGACCGGCCACAGCCAGGGAATAAACACCGATTTCAGGCCATAGACCACCAGCAGCCCCACCATCCACATGGTGCCCGCGACATCGAACATGCCTGACGCATTGGAAAGCCCCAGCACCCACCACGGCAGCTTGTTGCCGGCGAGGAAATAGCTTTGCAAATTACCAGAAGACAGCTTGGCGACCCAGAAACCAAGCCCGATGGTCAGGAGGATATAGCCCCCGACTATGGCCAGATCGATCGGTTGTAAATTCATGTTCCCTACCCCCTTGTTCTGTTTATGTCGCGGGCCGTCTCAGTCTTCAGTCTCGCAGGCTCATCTGGCGACCAGGAAAGCGGCATTGCGCTTTATCAGCTCCATACGCTGGTGCACGCAGGCCGCCGAAGTCAACGGATCGGCGGGGGTATTTTTACAATAATCGACCAGTTGCGCCACCGACGATGTCGCCGCATGCAGGCGCGTATCCGACGAGGCGTAATAGATGAAGACCTTGCCATCCGCGTCAGCGATCCAGCCGTTTGAGAAGGTGACGTTCGACACGTCGCCCACGCGTTCCTCGCCCTGCGGCGCGATAAAATGACCGCCCGGCGCATGAATGATCTTCCACGGCGCATCAAGCGCGGTCATGAACATGTAGAGCACGTAACGCAGGCCGGCAGCGGTGTTGCGCACACCATGCGCCAGATGCAGCCAGCCATCCGGCGTTTTGATCGGCGCCGGTCCCTGCCCGTTCTTGATTTCCTTGATCGTGTGGTAGGCCTTGTTATCGACGATGACTTCCTCGTCGATCACCGCCTGCGTCATGTCGTCGGTCAGCCCCCAGCCGATGCCGCCGCCCGAACCGACCGAGATAAAGCCATCCTGCGGACGGGTATAGAGCGCGTACCTGGTTTTTCCAGATTTATCGGCGACAAACTCCGGATGCAGTACGACATTGCGCTGCTGGCCTGAGTGGGTAATCAGATCAGGTAGCCGCTCCCAGGTGACAAGATCTTTCGTGCGGGCGATGCCGCATTGCGCCGTCGCCGCGGAAAGGTCGTTGGGCAGGGCATGGTCTTTGCGCTCGGTGCAGAAGAGACCATAGATCCAGCCGTCTTCATGCTGCGTCAGGCGCATATCATAGACATTGGTGTCCGGCTCATCGGTCTGCGGCAACACAACCGGTTTCGGCCAGAAGCGGAAATTATCGACGCCGTTGGCGCTCTCGGCGATGGCAAAGAACGACTTACGGTCATCCCCCTCGACACGGACCACAACGATATACTTATTCTGCCACGTCATCGCGCCGGCATTGAAGGTGGCGTTGATGCCCATCCGCTCCATCATGAAGGGATTGGTTTGTGGATTGATATCATAGCGCCATTCCAGCGGCACGTGGGCGGCAGTGATGACCGGATGCTGCCAGCGCTGATAGATGCCATTACCAGGCGCCAACAGACTGTGATGCGGCGCATTGGGCGCTGAAACAAGAGCCTCAAATTCAGCCCGCAAATCTGCAAGTCGCTGTTGCGCGTATGCCGTCATTTGTCGTCTCCCGCTATCCGTCCGATTGTGCTATGGTTCGGATTGGTATTGGGATAAGTAAATTTGATTTATTAAATGCGCAAGGTTTAATCGGCTTAACCCCACTCGGTCGCGGCAAGTCCGTATTGGGATATTTATTTGCGTGATCGGGCCACCGCGACCTTGCAAAAAGTTATGATATAACATATTTGCTCATAACGGCCTTCCGCCGCCTACGGTATCACTGCTCATGCTGCATCTGAAGAAAAAATGGCTCGATATCGCCTCGCTGGCGCTGTCCGCCCTGTGCGTAGCGCATTGCCTTGCCCTGCCCTTCCTCGTCATCGCCCTGCCCATGCTGACGCCCTTTACCGGAAGCTGGGTCCACGCTGCTCTGGTGCTGACCGCCGCCCCCGTTAGCATCTGGGCGATCCGCGCCTCACATGTCTGGCGCAAGTGGCAGATTTCAGGTCCGATCATCGGTGGTCTCGTCCTGCTAGCGGCTGCGGCCTTCATACCCTCGCTTGAGGATATCGAGGTGGCCATGAGCGTGACAGGCGCCCTGTTGATCGCCTTCGGCCATGGTTATAACTATGTTTATCACCGCCCGATGCACATCCATAACCGGGCCTGCGGTCACGCCGAAGGTCTGGCGGGTGAATAATTTGCCTCGTAGCGACAAAATCCCATCTTGACGGAAAGGCCTGAGCCTTTAAGGAACCCGGTAGTTTCATCCGTTGCGAAAAGACCTGCCATGATCCGTCACATCGTTATGTTTTCCTGCAAGCAAGAAGCCGATCGTGACACCATCTATCGCGGGCTTTCGGTCCTGACCCAGATCAAACACGCCGCCTTGCTGGAAATTTCCTACAACGAAAAGATTGACCAGATCGCCAACGACATCGACATCATTGTCTATGGCGAATTCGCTACGATCGAAGACTTCCGCGCCTACAAGGCCGATCCGATCTATCAGCAATCTATCGACCTGGTACGTCATTTGCGCGATGTCCGCGTGGCAGCTGATTACGCGGTCTCCAATGCCACGCGCGACGTTGTCACTGCTTAAGGCGGCCGGCGAAGGCGTAATCCCCCTTTACCTGACTTTGCTGGCGCGTCTATAAGTTCGGCAACTTGGGGAGATACTATGGCCGAACTCTACGATCTCAACGAACGCCCGGCCCTGGCGCCGCAGAAGCCTTTTCTCGGCAGCGATGACAATGTGATCCGCGCCCTGATCATCGTCAGCACCGTGCTCGTCATCTGGAAATTCTATGTCGGCCTGATCAGCCACGTCATCTGGGAAGAGGGCCACTTCGTCCTGTCAGGCGAATATTTCGCGCTTGGCTATCCCGATATTCCGGCCGGCTTCCCCTGGCTGGCACGACTGGTCACCTCAGTCTTCGGCTGGCACGTCCTGCCCTTGCGTCTCGTGGCCCTGCTGATCGCCACCGCCATGCCGCTGGCTGTTTATTTCATGGCCACGCCGATCGTCAGCCGACGCAATGCCTTATGGGCGGCGATGATCGCCCTGCTGATGCCACCGATCTCGCTCAACGGCACGGTTTTTTATCCCGAAGGCGCCCTGCAATTGCTGTTGGCCCTGATGCTGGGCTCCTTGATCCGGGCCATTCAGCAAGATAGGCTTAAATGGTGGGCGCTGACCGGCCTCTGTGCTGCGCTCGGCTTGTTGGTCCACTTCCGCTTCATGGGCCCCGGCCTCGCCGTCGTCGTCTTCATGCTGGCCAATGCGCAAGGACGCACCCTTTGGCGCAAGCCCGGCGTCTGGCTGACCGCCGGCATCGCCCTGGTCGGCCTCGTGCCATCGCTGATCTATAACGCCGTCAACGCATGGCCGGCCGTCCAGTTCCATGTGCTCAACCGGCCGAAATTCCAACCTGATTTCGGTCGAATCCTTGGCTATGTAGAAACCCAATTCGCGCTATGCACACCGGTGTTCTTTGTCGCCATGGTGGTAGCGGCCAAGAACGCGCTGATCCGTGACCGCAATAAGCCGGAAAGCCTGCTCGGCTATCAGGCCGTGGTCATCTTCCTGTTCTATGGCCTGCAAACCATCGTCAACAAGAAGATCATGCCGCACTGGCCCTTCATGGCTTTCGTGCCGCTTCTGCCGTTTATCCCTGACCTGTTGGAAAACTTCATCGCCCGGGCCAGCACGCTCGGTAACCGCCGCCTGCGCATGGGATTGATCGCAACGGCACCGGTTCTGGCGCTGGCAATCGGCATTGCCGGTACGGCCTATCAGGTGGCCTGGAATCATTCAGCCGAATTACCCTACGCCCTGCGTGAGCGTAATTCGCTCAAGAATGAGAACTGGTCACTGCTGGAACCAGCTCTCGCCACCGCCGACAAGAGCGCCAAGGAACGCTTCGGACCTGATATCGTCTGGGCCTCCAATAGTCATATGAGCGCCGTGCATCTCGAATTTCCGGCCATCGAAGGCGTAAAAGGCCGCCGCCTCTATACGCTCGATGATCCAAACGATGAACTAACCCGCTTTGTCGTAGCCCGCCAGCAATGGGGCCTTGATCTAAACGCGCTCACCGCCAAACAAGGTGGCAAGGGCGTGATGATGGCGGTTCTCGAGCCGTCCTATCTTTATCATGAACCAGAGCAGATGAAGATGTACAGCGAGCTTTGCCGGCGCTTTGAGGATATAGAACCCTTCCGCATCGTCAGTCTGCCGCCTTACAAGATGGCGGTCGATTTTTACACGGCAAGGGTCCGCGCCACCCCGCTGACCGGTGATGCCTCCCCGTGCGCCTTTTTCCCGCAAGCCTATATCGCGCATCCGGAACGCGGAGAGTTCATCAATGCGGATGACGCCGGCAATTACTTTGGTATCGCCGCCGACCCGAAAGGCGTCACAGCGGTCGATGTGCTGCTGGATGGTAAGGTGGTGACGCGCGCGCGTTACGGACTTGATCCGATGGAGTTCCGCGTGCCGGATCTGCTGAAATACGATCCGAACTGGCCAAAGCTGCAGTATGATTTTCAGTTCCCGGCAGGATCGCTGACATCCGGTGAACACAGGTTCAATATCCGCGCTACACGCGCGGACGGCACGACGTTCGATAGCGCGCCCAGGACCTTGTACGTTCGCTAAACTTATGAGGTTTGGGGTTCGCGCCCCATATCTTCTGGCCAATGAAAAAGCCCCGCCCTGAAAAGGCGAGGCTTTTTATTTGGAAGGGAAGGACTTGGGGCAGCCGGCCCCAAACCCCATAAGCTTATCCGAAACGGCCACCGATATACTCGCCGGTCTTGTCGACCTTCGGCTTGACGAACAGTTCTTCGGTCGGGCCGAATTCGATCATCTTGCCGAGGAACATGAAGCCGGTATAGTCCGACAGACGCGCTGCTTGCTGCAGGTTGTGCGTCACGATAACGATGGTGTAGTCGCTCTTCAGCTCTTCCAACGTATCTTCCAGCTTGGCGGTCGAGATAGGATCAAGCGCCGACGCCGGCTCATCGAGCAGCAGGATTTCCGGATTGACGGCGATACCGCGCGCCACGCACAGGCGCTGCTGCTGACCACCAGACAGACCGAGGCCCGACTTGTGCAGTTTGTCCTTCACTTCGTCCCAAAGCGCAGCGCGACGGATCGAACGTTCAACGATCTCATCCAGTTCGGCTTTCGACTTGTTGGAATGCAGGCGCACGCCGAAGGCCACGTTGTCATAGATCGACATCGGGAAGGGTGTCGGCTTCTGGAACACCATGCCTATGCGGGCGCGCAGGGCCGCGACATCCACCTTGGGGCCGATGATGTTTTCGCCCTCGAAATCGATCACGCCCTCGGCGCGCTGGCCGGGATAGAGATCATAGATGCGGTTGATCGTGCGCAAAAGGGTCGACTTGCCGCAGCCGGACGGACCAATCAGCGCCGTGATGGCGTGCTTCTTGACCGGCAGGTCGACATTGAACAGCGCCTGATTCTGGCCATAGAAGAAACTCAGCTTTTTGCATTCGAGCACAAGGCTGCCTTCGGGCGGCGGAACGATAACGCTTTGAAAATCAGCGGAGGTCGTGTCGGTCATGAACTTATTCTCAAGTCAAAATGAAAAGGATTAGTGGCCGGCATTCTTGTCGCGGGCGAGCCAGCGGCCGAGGATATTGACACCCAGCACGGCAATGGCGACCAGAAGCGCACCGGCCCAGGCCAGCTTGTTGAGGTCTTCATACGGTGTGAGCGCGAAGTTATACATGGCGTGCGGAAGGCTTTCCATGGCTTCACCCAGATTGGCGGTGAAGAACTGGTTACCCAGCGCGGTAAAGAGCAGCGGTGCCGTTTCGCCGGAGATACGGGCAAAGCCGAGCAGACCGCCGGTCAGGAGACCAGCGCCAGCCGCCTTCCAGATGATCTGGCGGATGGTGGTGAACTGCGAGGCGCCGAGGGCCATACCAGCTTCACGCAGGGCGTTAGGCTGGAGGTTCAGGATATCTTCGGTGGTACGTGTCACGATCGGCGTGGCGAGAATGGCCAGGGCCACGGCGCCGGCCCAGCCGGAGAAGTGACCAAGAGCAATTGGCGAACCCGACACCAGCACCTGATAGACAAACAGGCCGATCAGGATGGAGGGGGCCGACAGAAGCACGTCATTGAGGAAGCGGACGACGTGACCATAGGGCGTGTCGCCGCCGATTTCCGCCAGCCAGGTGCCGGCCAGAATGCCGATGAAAAGGGCGATAATCATGGCAACACCACACATCAGGATGGAGCCGACGATAGCGTTGCGCAGGCCACCCGGCGAACCGGCGGCCGGCGTATCCATGGTGAAGACCAGCGGGTTCATGCCGCCGATACCCTGTGAGAACAGCGACCACAGGATGAGGGCGAGTGCGCCGAGCGCGATGACCGTGCCGAAGATGCACAGGCCGATGAAGACGTAGTTGGCGATTTTACGGCGAAGAGCGCGATCCATAAGTGTCTCTCCTAGTAGCGTTGCGAAGACAGCAGCCAGCGCGCAATGGCCAGTACCGTGAAGGTGATAAGGAAGAGGACGAGGCCGAGCGCGATCAGGGCAGAGCGGTGCAGATCAGCAGCTTCAGCGAACTCGTTGGCGATGGTCGAAGCCAGGGTCGAGCTGGAGTCGAACAGCGACTTGGGGAACTTGTGGGAGTTACCGATGATGAAGGTGACAGCCATGGTTTCGCCGAGCGCGCGGCCGAGACCCAGCATGACGACACCGATCATGCCCTTTTGCACGTAGGGGATGATCACCGAGGTGGTGACTTCAAACGGGGTGGCGCCGACACCGAAGGCGGCTTCGCGCACCTGCGGCGGAATGGAGCGGAACAATTCACGGAATACGGCAGCCATGTAGGGCAGGATCATGATGGCCAGAACCAGCGAGGCGGTAAACAGATTGGCGCCGTTAGGGATGCCGGCCACCATCTTGGCAAACCACGAGGTCGGGTCTTGCGAGGCGGCGATAATCAGCGGCGTCTGAATGGTCTTGGCGAACCAGGGGGCGAAAACGAACAGGCCCCACATGCCGTAGACGATGGAAGGGATGCCGGCCAGCAGCTCCACGGCGGTGGAGAGCGGCTGCGCGATCTGGCGCGGGCAAAACTGGGTCAGGAAAACCGCGATGCCGATGGCGATGGGCAGGGCGAACAGCAGGGCGAGCGCGGAGGTGATGATGGTGCCGAGGATCGGCGCGGTGGCGCTGTAGACGTCGGTGACCGGGTTCCACGGCGTATCGATGCAGAACCAGCTATTGTTGCCGACGGGGCATTCCTTAAACTTCAGGAAGAAACCGAAACCATATTCGGAGAGCGCGGGCCAGCCACCGACGATCAGCGTGCCGATTAGCGAGGCCAGAACCACCAACAGGGTGGTGGCGGCGCCGAACGAGACCCAGCGAAAGATCGGGTCGGTCGGATCGAAGCGCGGTTTAAACTTGGTTTCAACAGACATAGTTCTCTTTGTCCCGGATGTGTTCGGTCAGGAGGCAGGCAAGTGTCGGGCTATAACGTAAGGCTGGCAGCTTTACTGCCATTGATGGCCAGACACAAGTCAGGCGAGGCACAACCTACAGGTCAGTCCTCGCCCATTTCTTGTGCTCTCATCAGATGCCCGAAGCCAAGCTCCGGGCATCTGGAGGAGCGTCAGGCTTAGGGGTTCGGCGAGGTGTAGACGGCCTTGCCACCCGACTTGATTTGTTGCGCCCATTGCTTGCGCATCATCGTCTTCACGTTGGCCGGCAGCGGCACATAGAAGAGGTCGTTGGCGTTGAAGTCACCAGACTTGTAGCCGTAGTCGAAGAACTTCAGAACTTCGGCAGCCTTCGTCGGGTTGGCCTGCTCCTTGTACATCAGGATGAAGGTCGCGCCGGTGATCGGCCAGGCATTGGCGCCCGGTTGATTGAGGACGAGCAGATAGTTGCCCGGAGCGTTGGCCCAGTCGGCGCCAGCAGTCGCAGCCTTGAAGGCAGCGGCAGTCGGTTGCGGCCAGGTGGCGTCCTTCGAGGCGACCAGAGCGTAACCGATACCGGTCTTCTGCACGTAGGCGTATTCGACGTAACCGATCGAACCTGCGGTTTGGCGAACCAGGGCGGCAACGCCGTCGTTCTTCGCACCACCAACACCGGTCGGCCACTCAACAGCGTCAGACGCGCCAACATTGCTCTTCCACTCGTTGGAAGCGATCGAGAGGTAGGAGGTGAAGAGGAAGGTGGTGCCGGAACCGTCCGAACGGTGAACGACGGTGATCGGCATAGCCGGCAGGGTCAGGCCAGCGTTCCACTTGGTGATGGCCGGATCGTTCCACAGGGTGATCTTGCCGAGGAAGATGTCGGCCAGAACGGCGCCCGGCAGCTTCAGCTTGCCGGAAGGCACGCCCGGAATGTTGATGGCCGGCACAACGCCGCCAACAACGGTGGGGAACTGATAGAGGCCCGACTTGTCGAGTTCAGCCTGCGTCAGCGGCTTGTCGGAGGCGCCGAAATCGACGGTCTTGGCCTGGATTTGCTTGATACCGCCGCCGGAGCCGATGGCCTGATAGTTGAGTTGCACACCTGTGGTACGCTTGTAACCTTCAGCCCACTTGGCGTACAGCGGAGCCGGGAAGGTAGCGCCAGCGCCGGAAATCGTGTCAGCAGCGGTCGCGGCCGAGGTCAGGGTAGCGGTCAGCAGCACAGCTGCGACGGCACCTTTAAAAAACTTGAACATCCATATCTCCTTGAAGGAAGTGTTGGCAGACTGTCTTGCATGATGCTCTAACTGCTTTTTACGACAGTTTTGTAACAGCCTGGGTAATTTAAAAAGACACTGTGTCACAAAGACAGGCTGTCGAAAGCCAACAGCCTGCCCTGCAACGGTTTTCTTAGTAACGCAGCTCGGTGAAGATGCCGATTTCGTTGAACTCGGTCGTGGTCTTCGCACCCTTGACAGTCGCGCTGCCGGCATAGGCGTCGAACGAGTTATGCTTGGCGATCAGGGCCAGCGAGATACCCTTCATCGGCGACATCTGGATGCCGAAGTTGTAGTACTCACCTTCATTCCAGGGAGCCAGCTTCTTGGATGGCTTCACGTTGTCATAGCGACCGAAGACGGTATACTTCGGGGTAAGGCGATACGAACCAAAGGCCGAGTAACCATCCGCATCGTCAGCCTTAGTGTGGCCGGCCGTCGTGTCGATGATGCTGGCAGTCTGCCAATCGGTGGCGGTGAAATATTCAACACCAGCCTTGATGCGGTCGCCGGTGTAGGCGGCCAGGGCGTTGAAGCGCTGGGCGTTGTGTGTGTCGACCTTGTTCTCTTTGTAGACAGCCGGCGTCGTGCCGGAAGCGGGCGTAACGATCGTGGCGGTGCCGTAAGCTTCATTGCCGCGCGAACCGGTGTAGCTGCCGACAGCGAAGTTCCATTGATCGAACTTGGCGCTCAGGCGGCTTTCAACATCCATACCACTTGAACGCGAGGAGTCGCGGTAACCCTTACCGTTGACGACCGACACCTGATAGGCATAATATGTGCCAAACTTACCGCCCGTGTGAACGCCCCAGTCAGCCGAGGTGCCGAAGGTGGTGCGGACGCCAGTATTATTTTGCTCGAGCAGGGTGTTTTCCAACCAGCGGTAACCGTAGATGCTTTCCGCGTATGGAACCCACGGCATTTCGTTCGAACCGACCGAAACTTCAAAAGCAGGGTTGAAGGCAGCTTTGAAATAGGCCTTCTTCAGATACAGGGATTGACCCACGCCACTGACCGTTGAAACGTCGGTCTGCATTTGCAGCGAGTAGATGTCGTTGAACTTCTTGTCGACCTGGAAATAGACGCGCTTCACGTCAAAGCCGTAACCGTTCTTCGAACCCGACTTAGCGCCGTTGACTTCCAGCGAGCTCGACGAGACGTCGAGGTACATGCGGCCACCGACGGTGATGTTGTCGGTCCAGCTCTGAGCGGAGGCGCCGGAAACTGCGGCGATCATCGCGAGCGCGGCGCTGGCCACGCCAATGACGAGAGACGATTTTTTCATGTGAATGAACCTTGTGCGTTTTTTAAATGTGTAATTTCTGGGGCCGCTTTGTGGCCACGCTCGCCGCAATAGGCTCCGTGTGTGACGGTCGCATGTAGGTTGCTTGACGCTTATGTGACACAGGCCTTTACGGCCCGTTTACAATCGTGATGGATTGAGAGTGCGTGAAAAAAGCCACATCTTCGCGCTATGGGCGTGTCTTTAGACGCGCCACGTGGTTCTTTTACAGCGTGGTGTAACCCGATCCCGCTTCCGGGCGTATAACTAGCAACAGACACAACGGAGTTGCCCCCATGTTACGCCGTCATTTCCTCACCCTCGCAGGCGCTGGTGCGCTGACTACCGCCTGCTCGCAAAGCAAGGCCGAGACCATCGCGCCGCTGAAACTCAGCGACGCCGAATGGAAGAAGCGCTTGCCACCCGCGGCTTATAACGTGCTGCGTCATGCCGCCACCGAGCGCCCCGGCACCAGCCCTCTGCTTAATGAGCACCGCAAGGGGGTTTTCGCCTGCCTCGGCTGCGACCTGACGCTGTTCACTTCGGACACCAAGTACGATTCCGGCACCGGCTGGCCCAGTTTCTTCCGCGCCATTCCCGGCCATCTGCAGACCAAGACTGACTTCGCCATCGGCATTCCGCGTACCGAATATCACTGCGCGCGGTGCAGCGGCCACCACGGCCACCTGTTCGACGACGGCCCCCGCCCCACCGGTAAACGCTATTGCAGTAATGGCGTAGCGCTCAAGTTCATTCCCGCCTGATAAGGAGCCGATCATGTTACGACGCTTATTCCTGACGACCCTGCTGGCGCTCAGCTTCACCGGCAACGCCATGGCGGCCGATAAGCAGGTGGCGGTTTTTGCCGGCGGCTGTTTCTGGAGCACACAGAAGGCCTTTGACCATGTGGCGGGCGTGACCAATACCCGCGCCGGCTTCATGGGCGGTTCGGTGAAAAACCCGAGCTACGAGGAGGTGGTTCGCGGCGGCACCGGCCACGTCGAGGCCGTCGAGGTCACCTATGATCCCGAAAAGGTGAGCTATGATCAGTTGCTCGATACCTTCTGGCATTCGACCGACCCGACGACGCAAAGCCGCGTGATCTGTGATGGCGGCGAGCAATACCGCACCGCGATTTTCACCTTCTCACCGGCACAGCAAGCGGCGGCTGTGGCTTCCAAACAGGCCGTCACGCAACAGCTTAGCAAACCGATCCGCACCCTGATCGTCAGGTCCGTCGATACCGGCCTGCCTTTTTATCCGGCGGAGGACTATCACCAGCATTACTGGCAAACTCACAGCGTGCAGTATGAGGCCTATTATCGCGGCTGCGGCCGGGGGCCGGCGCTCAAGAAGCTGTGGGGCAACAAGGCGTCACACTAATCAGAAAAAGCTCCCCGGCGAAGACCGGGGAGCTTTTTATTAGGCTGACTTCAATATCACCTTGCCGGAGGTCAACCCATCAGCGCTGGCCGTGACGGTAATGCCGCCGACGCCGGTCACCTGCACGATGGCGCTACACAGGCCGTTGAAAGCCTTGCGCTGTGATGCCTTGTCAGCCTCGTGGCTGTTCGGATTGCCATTGCCGACGCCGATCACCGCAGCCGGTCCCGATACCGCAAAGGTGATCAGATTATCCGCCCTCGGCACCGGACGCCCCTTGGCGTCAAACACCTCGGCCTTAAGCACCGCGCAGTCCATGCCATCATTTATCAGCGATGTGCGATCGGTCGTCAGCACGATCTTCGCCGGCGCGCCGGCGGTTTCGCGCTTGTCCTTCAGAATGACCTTGCCGGCCTTATAGGCGAAGGCCTCGATCTTGCCCGGCTGATAGGGCACGGTCCATTCGACGTGAAAACCCTTCACGACAGTTTTGCGACCCGCCGATTTGCCGTTGACGAACAGCTCGATCTCGTCGGCATTCGAATGCGCCCACACGGAGATGTCCTGCCCCTCCTTGCCTTCCCAGTTCCAGTGCGGGAAAAGGTGCAGCAAAGGTTCAGGACGCCACCAGGCGCGATAATACCAGTAATTATCCTTTGGGAATCCGCAGGTGTCGAGGGCGCCGAATTGCGACGAGACGCTCGGCCATGAGCTATAGGGCGTTGGCTCGCCGCGATAATCGAAGCCGGTCCAGATAAAACCACCGGCGATAAAGGGCTGACGCTCGAAATGCGGCCACCAGCCTTCGGCGGTCGTGGCCCACCACGGTGCGGTCGTATCATAGGCCGGCACGATATGGGCGGCGTCATCCTTGATATATTCGCCACGTGTCGAAACGGTCGAAGCGGTCTCACTGCCGATGATCGGCATGTTGGGAAACTTCCTGTGGAAGTCATCGATCAGATGATCGCGGTAATTGAAGCCCATGACGTCGATCACCTCGGTGATGCCCTCGCCATAGCCATTATCCATAGCGGCGGTGATGAGACGCGTCGGGTCAAGATCGTTGCACAGGCGCTTCATGGTGCGGGCGATATGCGCACCACGTTCGGTGCCCTGCTGAGGCTCCTCATTGCCGATCGACCACAGGATGACCGAGGGGTGATTACGGTCACGCCTGATCAGGGTTTCCAGTTGCGCCAGACCTTCCGGCGATGAGGTCATCAGGCGCGTTTCATCGATGACAAGAATGCCCATTTCATCGCACAGGTCGAGCAGTTCCGGCGTCGGTGGATTATGCGAAGCGCGATAGGCGTTACAGCCCATGTTCTTCAGTTGTTGCAGCCGCCAGCGTTGCAGGGCGTCGGGAATGGCGGCGCCGACACCGGCATGGTCCTGGTGATTGCAGGTGCCCTTCAGCTTGACCGATTTGCCATTGAGGAAGAAGCCGTTTTGGGCGTCGAACTTGATATCGCGGAAACCGAAGGGGGTGGCGATATAGTCAATCCCGACATTGGTTTCATTAAAAACAATCGTCTCAAGTACATTTAAAAATGGGTCCGTCAAAGACCATAAACGTGGCTTGTCGACGCTAAAGGTCTGGACAATGTCTTGCATTTCCCATGCCTTTAAATTGACTGATGTGAGAGCGATGCCTTCAAACGGACCATTCGTCGTTTGTTTTAACTTGTTTAAAATCGAAACAGTTTTTTTTACATCACTGTCGTTCCTGACCGTTGTCGTCACCTCGACAGTGCCATCCGTCTTTGCCCGCACACAGACACCATATTGCGGAATATGCACCGGATTGGTCTTGACCAGCCAGACATGGCGGTAGATGCCAGCGCCTTCATAGAACCAACCTTCGCCGAGCGACGCATCGACACGCACCAGCACGGTGTTGGGCTTGTCGTCGGTGTTGAGGAAGTCGTTCAGTTCGACACGGAAGGGCGTATAGCCGCTCTCATTGGTGCGAACGATATAGCCATTGATGATCACCATGGCGTCACGGAAAACGCCGTCGAATTCCAGTGATATCCGCTTGCCCTTATCGGCAGCATCAAGCGTAAATGTCTTCCGATACCAACCGACACTGGTTTCCGGATAATCGCGGCCCAGTGGCTTGTAACCGTGATTGGCGGCCGGATCCCACACCGAACCGTGATCGTCCGGCTTGAGCGGTGTTTTCGGTTCCCTATGCACGAACGGCAGTTCCACCGCCCAGTCGTGAGGCAGGGTGACGGGCCGCCATTGTGAGTCGTCGTAGTCCGGCTTGGCAACAGGTGTGGCGTCGGGCCCCTGCTTGGCGTAGGTGCGCTGATCGCTGCCAAAACCGAAGTCCTTCTCGACATCGTTGAGGTGGCCAAAGGCAAAGCGCCAGCCGGTGTCGAAACGTAGGCGCTGACGTGGAGACTTGACCTCCCCCATTACAACCGTTTGCGCCTGTCCTGCCCCAGCCTGTACGGCAGCGAAAGTGGCGGCGGCGCTGGCCAGAAGATGGCGGCGGTTCAGTTCCAGCATGTCGGCGTTTCCTTTTTTGAGCTTTAACAACAATGATGACCGGATCTCGATAAGGTCAAGACCCGGCCATTGGATAGGTTAGGAAGTAAGAATACCCCACCACCATCTTCGCTACGCTCGATGGTCCCCCTCCCCGGCAAGCGGGGAGGTACAAGGGGCCTCTCCTTAGTACTTGAACGTCAGGTCGAGCAGGTAGCGCTTGCCGTAGAGGTCATAGCGGCCCAGACGGTCCTCGACATTGTCGTTATAGGTGCGCAACGGCGTATCGAGCAGGTTGTTGGCCTGGAAACGCACCTGGATCACCGGATTGATCTGGTAGCTGACGCTGAAATCCATGGTGGTTTCGGGGCGTACGCGGATCAGTTGCGCATCATTCCAGCCATAGATGGCGGTGTAGGTCGAGTGATACTTGGTGCCGAGGCGGGCATCGATGCCATGATCGGAATACCAGAAATCCACCGCCGCCGTATCGCGCGCCAAGCCGTTCATCGGCAGGTCGTTCGACATTTCCTTCAAATCAGAATCGACATAGGCGTAGTTGGAGTAGATGCCGAAGTGATCGAGACCGATAAAGCCGAACGAGCTCTGGAAGGTCAGTTCCACGCCATCTATGCTACCGCCCTTATCGGCATTCACCGGCGAGACCAGGGTGTACGGATTGCCGTTGATCGTTTCCTGACGCGTGGCGTAGCCGATGAAGTTACTGACCTCCTTGTGGTAGGCGCTGATGGCGAACAGGGCGTCCTTATTGAAGTAGTTCTCGTAAGAGATATCGATCTGATTGGCTTCAAATGGCTTCAGATACGGATTGCCCGCCGAACCGGTATAGGGCGCGGTCGAGGACAGGCTGCGCGTGATGATCATGTCATTCAGCGGCGGACGCGAGATCACCTTGGCGGCCGAGAATTTCAGGAACTGCCCATTGCCGAAATCGAAGCGCACGGTGGCCGAAGGCAGCACCTTGGAATAGCTCGTGCCACCGGTAACCGGCGTAGTCACCATGGCCTGCACCCAGTTGCCCGGCGTAGCCTCATACCAATCGCCAGCGATGGTGGAAGAGCCGGCGGAATCGGTTTCGACGTCGATGACGCGAACGCCAACATTGCCGTCGACCGCGATGCCGGCGATGGTGGTGGCGTAGGTGCCCTCGATATAGGCTTCCTTGACCTTTTCCTCGACCGTATCGGTGATCGGGGTCGTCTTCGGATCGATATCGAACGTCGTGCCGTAGAGGTGCGTGGCCAGGGCGCCGAAATCACCGGTCAGGATGGTCGGGATATTGAAGTTCTTGAACTGATAGGACGTCAGCAGATAATCCGGTAGGGCGCCGATGATCGGCGTCACCGTGCCATCAAGCTGGCCCAGCGCCTTGGTGCGCTCCGAAACGCGCGCACCAAACAGCAGGCCGGTGAAGAGGCCGCTTTCGAAATGACGTTCGGCGTCCAAATGCAGGCTCTTCAGTTCGTCGGTGACGGCGCCGAGCGAGGTCTGGCCGGTTTGCGCCGTCTGTGTGTTGCTTTCCGGCGACGAGGATACGGTGATGGCCGGCTTGCCGCGGAAATCATAGGTCATCAGGCTGGGCCAATAGGCGAACTCATTGGCCGCCCATAGGTTATAGCGCTGCGCCTTGGAATAGGAAGCGTCGGCCGACAGGGTCCAGTGCTCCAGCGACCACTTGGCGTTCAGGCCCTGCACGATGAGGCTCTTGTCCTCGGTGTAGCGCGCCACGACGGATTTATCACCGGCCCAGGCGACCGAGGCCGATACCACATCGCCGTTGTCGTCGATGACCGGCGCATGGCCGGAAGCGGCCGCGCCATCGACGTAGTTTGACAGGTTACCGCCGTCCCAGTTGCCCCAGGCGCCATCGCCATACCAGGCCTGATCCTGCAATTCGTTGATCTTGATGTCGGAATAGAGCAGGTCATAGCTGAGCAGGAAATTATCGGCCGGCTTGAACTGCAGACCAAGAGATGCGCCGATGCGCAATTCCTTCAGGCGCTTGGCCTCGGCCTGCGCGCCCCACGGCGTGTTATACTTGGTGGCGTCACCGGCAATGACCGCGCCAGTGTTGGCGCCGGCATTATAGCCCCAGCCCTGCACCAACTCGTAGCCGTTTTTCTGAACCTGCGAGGTCAGGCCGAGCACGGCGGCGAAACGGTCAGAAAAGCGGTGCACGAACGAAGCCGAGGCGCGATAGCCCTGACCATCATAGTTGGGAAATTTCGAACCGCCGTCATAATAGACCGGGCCGGCGCGCAACACGACGCCGGGCCCCTTGTAATCGAGCGGGCGGATGGTTTGCAGATCAACCGTGCCAGAAATGCCGCCTGAGATCAGTTTGGCTTCCGACGACTTGTAGACCGAAGCGCCGGAGACGACTTCGGAGGGATAGACTTCCCAGCGCACATTGCGGTCAGGTTCGGACGACGCCACTTCACGGCCATTGACCGTGCCCAGAACCATGCGCGCGCCAAGGCCACGGATCGAGGCCTGACTGTCATTGCCGCGATCGCGCGCAGCCATGACGCCCGGCAGGCGGTTGAGCGTTTCGGCGATGGTGACATCCGGCAAAGCGCCGATGTCCTTCGAGGACACAGCTTCGACGATGCCGGTGTTGCGGCGCTTGACGTCGAGGGCATCGCGCATCGACTTGCGCATCCCAACAACGACAACTTCCTGCGGATCGGCTTCGGGCGCCGCAGCCATGGCGTCGGACGCGCTCGCATTTGTTGCACTGGCGCGCACGATCACGGCGGATGTGCCGTCATTGGTCTTGATGGTGAGGCCGGTATTGGCCACCAGTTGCTTGAGGGCTGCATCGCTTGTCAGACTGCCGGAAACGGCATTGGTACGCACACCCTGCAGATCCTGCGCTGTGGCCAGCACCTGCAAACCCGATTGCTTGACAAAGGCTGGGATAGCGGTCGCGGCATCCTGTGCCGGAATGTTATAGGCTTGTGTTTGGGCCGCAGCGGGCTGGGCGATCATGACGACCGCCGCGACCGAGCCCATAAGGGCGGCACGAAGTCCGTTATTCCAATGTGACATGTGATGTTCCCTGAATCTTATGTGTATGGCATCTTGGTGGTGAGGCGCTTTAAGCGCCTTCTGATAACAAGATGTGCGGCCCGTATTTTTCCGCCGCAATTATAGTATAAATTTTACAGCGCTGTCGCATTTGTACCAATTATGATACGGTCGTCCTGGATGGAGACCGGCACATTGAGCGCCGCATGGACGGCGCGGGCAAAGGTTTCCGGCTGATCGACCTGGAAACCACCCACCAGTTGCGAGGCGCCGAGCGCCGGATCTGCCAGCACGATCTGGCGGGCATTATAGCGGTTGAATTCCGCCACCGCATCGCTCAGGGATTCAGAATTGAGAATGATTTCGCGCTCACGCCAGGCCAGCCGGCGCTCGACCTCATCGGGACGAAAATTGATGGCGACGACCTCCGGCTTTTCGGCCACAAAGGCCTCGTGGCCAGCCGTCAGGCTGACGCGGCCATCCTTGTCGTTGACGTTCCAAGCCTCAACCGTGCCTTCGGTCACGAGGACTTCAACCCCGCCCTTGCGGCGGCGAACGCTGAACGCCGTGCCGACGGCGCGCACGCGGATATTACCAGCCGACACCACAAAAGGCACGTCCGGATTCTTCGCCACCTGAAACCACGCCTCGCCCTTGACCAGTGCGACATGGCGCAGACGCTCGCTCATATCGACGTCGATCTGGCTGTCGGTATTGACGGCGGCGATCGAGCGGTCCTTCAACGGCACATTGCGCAATTCGCCAAGCCCCGTGGCGAAGCTCAGACGATGGCTCAGCACATAACCGACACCGACCGCGCCGGCCGCCGAGGCCGCCATGGCGCCGCCCAGCACATAACGCCGATTGACCGCCGCACGATGCGCCTTCAACTTCTCTTCGAGCGCCCGCCGCGACAGCAGCGTATCACCGTGCGTCATCACCTGCGCGCGGTCAAGCATCATCCAGGCTGCCTCAGCGCGCAGGTAAGCGCCCTGATGGCGCGGATCGGCGTCATGCCAAGCCTCGAACTCGGCCCGCACCCTGTCGTTACAGTCACCCTTCAGACGCGCCACCCACCGCGCCGCCTCTTCGCTAATCGGCAGCATATAGCACTCCGAACTCGGGCGACCTGGGCCGGCGAACCGGCACATCGGGCACCACGGCCTCAGCCATGTGGCGCAGGATCAGCACAAGCCCCTTGGCGGTTTCCTTCTCGACGATGTTCTCGCTGATGCGCAGCGCTTTCGCCGTTTCGGCCTGCGACAGGCCATGCACCTTGCGCAGTTCGAACACCTGCCGGCAGCGCTCCGGCAAGTCACCGATCAGGGCCAGCACGCGCATCAGCTCGGCGCGCGACGAGGCAGCGCTTTCGGGGCTTGGCCCCAGATCGGCCACCCCCAGTTCATCAAGATTTTGAACGGTCATGATCGACACGATCTTGCTCTTGCGCACCTGCTCCAGCAGGACATTGCGCGCCGAACGGAAGAGATAGGCGCGCGGGTCTTCGATATGATCAACGCGCTCCAGTCGCAGCAAACGGCAATAGACATCCTGAACAATATCATCGAGCTCATGCGCTTTCACACCCAGCCTTAGCAGCCAATGGCGCAGATCGGCCTCATGCGGCAGGATCTGCGTGCCGACAAAAGCCAGAAGGGCCTTGCGGACGTCACCGGTTTTAACGGTCATAGTCTGACCGCCTTATTTATGATGTTTGGCATCCTGCTGCTCTCCCCGTGTTCGTTTTTATTCCGAGCACGCGCATTACGCACACACCGGCTTTTGACGATTTATAACACAGACGAAACCATCCGCCAGACAATTGTACTATAATATATATTTCAAACTAGCTATGTGGCGCCCCTAACACAACCGGCCCGCCGGCTTTCGGCACCGTCACGTCAAAGGCTTCCGCAGCATCAAGCGCCTCTTTCGTGATCGCTGTCCCGACAACGACATGACTTTCCGGCCGAAGCCAGGCTTTGTAAACGAAGCGATCGGTGTCCTTGCGCATGGTCACCGCCACGCCGCCGGTGAAATCAGCGGTGAGATATTGCGCGGCCTGGCCGTGATCGGCCACGCTGAAGGTCATCTCGACCGGCCAGACATAACTGGCTTTCGGCCATTCGAGCGCCGGCAGCGCCTGGCGCTTGAAATCGAAGAAGGCGGCGTTTTCCCAGTTCGAGCCCTGAGACCAGCGCGTGCTGCACTTGGTCGAGACCCACGCCGGCTCCCAATAGACGACACCGATGCCGCCATTATCGAGCGTCAGTTGCATCAGGTCGTGCATGTAGCTGAGTTGGCCCTGTGGCGTCACCGGATAACCCGGCAGGGCCGAGTCCGAACCGAGCAGATTACCGGCCTGATCGGCAAAATCGTCGGTGAAGGGATAAGCGGTTTCGACCACCACCACGTCCTTGCCGAAGGCGGCGCGGCTACGACGGATGGTGTCGGCCAGCCCTTCGACACCCAGCTTCGACCACTTGCGATAATAGCTGATGCCGATGATGTCGTAATCGGTGACGCCGGCCGCGGTCGCCGCCGCAAACCACGCCTCGACGTTTTCCGGCTGGGCGATATGAAGCATGATGTCTGGTTTTATAGAACTGTCAGCGGAAGCATCGCGCACGGCCTTGATACCGGCGTTGAACAGGCGGGCATTGCGTGCCCAGTTGATCGGCAGCTTGGCGCCTTCGAGCGAGCTAACGATCTCGTGGTTGGTCTCATTCCCCACCTGCACCATATCGGGCATCAGGCCCCTGGCTTTCAGCGCGTTCAGGGTATCGAGCGTATAACGATACAGCGCCGTTACCTGCTGATCCTCGGTCATGCCGGCCCAGGCGGCCGGCGCAAGCTGCTTGTCGCCGTCCGCCCAATCGTCGGAATAGTGAAAATCGAGCAAGGTTTTCTGGCCATTGGCTTTCGCGGCCTTAAGCGTGATCTCGACATCTTTCAGGTCGGAATAGGGCGTCCACTTGGCGTCGTTCCACAGCCGGACGCGGACGAGATTATGCCCTGACTGCGCGAAGATGGCGTAGGCGTCCTGCTGTTTGCCCTGATAGCTGTAGGTCGCACCACAGGCTTTCATTTCATTGACATAGGACAGGTCGGCGCCGAACCAGTAGTCGCGCGCCGAAACGGACGTCCCGGCGATGAGCATGACCAGCGCGGGGATAAGAAGAAGGAGATGTGGTTTCATATCAGCTAAGATGCATGGGCGGGCTTTTTCCGCCAAACAGTTTAAAGCTAAAACCTACGCCCAGCTTTCGGTGAAGCCCTTGCGGCGGGCCGCCACCAACGGTTCGCGCGGCACTTCGATATGCGCCTTGGGCCGTCCCAGATGGAAACCCTGGCCGTAGCCGATGCCCATATCGCTGCACAGCCTGGCCATATCCTCATCCTCGATCATCTCGGCAATGACATCGGACTTGAGTTCTCGGCACAGGTGACTTACCGAGCGGATCAGGGCACGCTGGCGCGGCTTGTCGCGCGCGTCCTTGAGGAAAGGTCCATCGATCTTGACAAAATCGACGTCGAAATTGCGCAGATAATTATAGGTGGCGGCGCCGGCGCCGAAGTCATCGAGGCAGACCTTGAAACCGCCGCGCCGCAGCCAGCGCAGGAAGGTGCCGGCCGCCTGCAGATCGTCAATGCTGTTGGACTCGGTCAGCTCAAACATCAGACGACGGCTGATATCCTTATGCGGCGCCACAAGCTGACGCAGGTTTTCACGGAAGGCCTCGTTCTGTATCGACAGACCGGAAAGGTTGACGGCAATGGTGATATCCTGTCGCTCGTCCAGCTTGTCGATCGCCTTGCGCACAACGGCCAGGTCGAAATCCTGCACAAGACCCAATTGCTCACTCAGGCGAATGGTATCGAACGGCGCGCGGCCGTCGGTGAAGCGCAGCAAGGCTTCGTAATGATGCGTGGTGCGATCGGCCAGATTGACCACCGGCTGATAAAACAGGGCATAGGTGTTGCTGTCGATCAGGTTGCGGATCGAGTCGAAGTGCTTGACCGTCTCGGCCATGGCTGTTTTCAGACCCTGCGCCAGCGAACTGATCGGGCTGCGTTCCGGTTTGCAGAAGTCGGTCAACACATATTGCAGCGCCTTGGCGATGCTCTCCTGATCGAGATTACCGGTGGAAAGCTCCAGATTCATCACGGTCGACGCCAGACTGTTTTCGGCCAGACCGACGGCTACGGCCGCGGCCTGAATTTCCTTCGACAGGGCCTCAGGACTTGCCGCCTCACCCTTGCCGGATGGTATATAACTGAAGGCCTCGTCCGACAACTGCGCCGCGGCCGTGCCGTTCATCGACTGCGACCGCAGAACCGAACTGATCTCGCCCAGCAGCATGTCGGCCTGGTCGGCGGGCAACTGACGCATGGCGTGCGACAGGCCGGTGACGCGCACCAGCTTCAGCTCGCGCGGTGCGGTTTCGCCCTTGATGCCGATTTTCTTCTTGGCGAAAGCGGAATAGCCCTCGAGATTGAGAAGACCGCTGATCGCGCTGCGGTCCGTGGCATTGACCATGACGCCGTCAGACAGCACGGTCAGGCTGATAAAGGTATGGCCCTTGCCGCTGCCGAGATAGCAGGCGCCCATATTGACCAGCAGCGCCGGTCCCTGATCCTGGTTCAGGCTGAGGCTGCACGGTTCGATGCGCCCCACCATCCGCGCCTTGGTCAGCAGACGTCGGGCAAAGGCGCGATCGGCCAGGGTAAAAATTTCGCAGACGTCACGCGCCACAACATCCTGCGCCAGACCGCTCAACAAGGCCTGCGTGGCGCCAATGGTCTTGACGATACAGAAATCGGAATCAACTTCGATCAGGAGATCGGCCGCGGCCAGTGAAAAAGCAATATAGCGATCACGTTGCGTTTTGAGATCTTCACTCATACCTGGCTCTAAATCCTCGACCGTCCTTCTGACAGGTCTGTTTTGGCAACCTAGCGCCAAAGTCTTAAAATTGGCCTTATCAACAGGTTATCTCTTTAGCTCGCACAGCCATGCCGCCCTTGCCGGGATCGAACGCATCCTGGAATGACTTAAATTTCCAGCTTCATGTCGGCCAGCAGGGCGCGGAGATATTCGCGGTTGATATAGTGCTCATCGACCGGCGGATGTTTGGGTGCCACGGTCGGCGCATAGGCCGGCGGTCGCGCCGCCGGCGCTATATCCTCGACGCGCTGACGGGTCAGAGTTCTCATGCGCGGCGCGGCCTTAACATCAGGAGCCGTAACCGGCGCTTCCACCCAGTCCATCGGTATCTCGAACCAGACATTCGTGCCTTCGCCCAGGTGCGACACCACGCCGATATAACCGCCCAGCATGTCGATAATAGC
Organism: Asticcacaulis sp. MM231; assembly: GCF_964186625.1. NCBI lineage: Bacteria > Pseudomonadati > Pseudomonadota > Alphaproteobacteria > Caulobacterales > Caulobacteraceae > Asticcacaulis > Asticcacaulis sp. MM231. The sequence continues at coordinate 573,434 of NZ_OZ075108.1, read as the reverse complement.
CTGGGCGATCGACAGCCCCATGCCCTTGTGTCCGGCCTTAAAAAGCCCTTTCACGTGGGCTTCGTCCATGCCCGTACCGGTATCGCGCACACTGACATGCAGGTGGGTATCGACCATGAGGGTGACCGGGTTTTCCGCCTGCACCTGACTGGCGGTGACGCTGATCACCCCGCCTTCGGTATGACGACAGGCATTGTCGAGCAGATGATGCAATACCTGCTGGACGCGCATGACATCGAAGCGCGCCCGGGTGCGGGCAAAATCGACGAAATGCGCGCTGAGGCGCGTGTGCAGGGCTTGCGCCGTCGACGCGAAATCATCGACCAATTCCTTGATGATCTCGGCGACATCGACAGCCTCATCATCCACGGACTGCGCATCCAACAAACCTTCGAGCGCATGCGCCGAAACGAGCAGATCGTGCGCATAGGTGGCAATATCGGGATGAGTGCCGCCCTGGCTATCGAGCTTGCGCGCAAAGCTCACAATGTCTTTTAGCGGCGCCCGAAGATCCTCGGTCACCTCGTTCAGAAAAGCTTCCTGGGCCGGCAGCTCTGGTGTAATGTCGCGTACCACAGCGCACAGTCGGGCCGCTTGGCCATCGGAATTATAATCGACGCCGCCCTTGACGCGCATCAGCCGCAGCGCTTTGTCGGTGGCGCGCACAATCCGCACCTCGACATCGAAATCTTCACCGCTGTTGACGGCGCGCTGGAAGCTGTCGATCAGCAGGCCGCTGTCTTCCGGACGATAGATATCAAGCTGGCTGGCGACATCAGGCGTATAGGTTTCCGGAGAAAGACCGAACAGGGTATAGAGCCCCTTCGACCAGGTAACCGCGCGGCTTTCCAGATCAATCTTCCAGTAGCCCAGGCCCGTCATGTCGGCCGCCGAGTCCATGCGGGACTGCTGAGACTGCAACTCGTCCAGCATGCCATCGCGCGCCTCTGCCCCCTTGGCCAGCGCGATCAGGGTGGCGACAACGTGGGCGAACTGTTCCAGCAGCACCAGTTTGCGGTCGTCGAAATCGAGACCGGCCTGCGGATCACACAGGCCAAGCACACCCATGACCCGGCCCTCATAGACCAGTGGCATATCGACATAGAAGCGCAGGTTCGGCGAGCGCAGAACGGCGCTTTCAAGAAAGAAGCGCGAGTCGTGCGTAGCGTCCTCCACCAGCAGACTGACGCCGGGGATAAGCTTGCGTTCGATAAAGGCGAAGTGATCGAGTGCATCGATATCGGGAAAGCCGTGCACCGCCAGGGTGACCAGCGCATCGCCATCAAAGACTTTCAAAAAGGCCAGCGGCAGACCGAACAGAGCCGAGGCCAAGGCACAAACCGCTGCCCCGATGTCAGTATAGGCGGCATCACTCCGCGCATTCGCATGGGGCATGTACGCAGAGTTTGCAGATGATCGGGACATGGCTAACCTCAGGTGTGAACCGGACGTTAACTACAAAAGTTTACACATTGGTAAACAAGGTTAAGACTAGGGGGAAACAAGGTTAAGACTGGGGTATACAGTCTTAAGATAAGCCTCAAGCGCCTTTGTCAGCCTCCCGGCCGTAATAGGTCATGAAGACATCAATGGCGAGGTCGATCTGGCGGTGCAATTCCGCCTCGGTCGGCTGAACGGTCATGTTCATCAGGCGCTTGAAGTGACAATCCCCAAAGATCAGCGTCTTCAGCACCATAGTCGCTTCGAGAATATTGGGCGCTTCGATTTGCCCCTTGTCGTGCGCCGTCTGCAAAAGGCCCATCAGATTAGTGCGACCCTGGCTCTGGATGACATTATGAAACATCTCGGCCAGTTGAGGATTACGGTAGCTTTCCTCGATAACGAGTTGGAAGGTGCGGATCGCTTCATCGGACATGATGGTGGTCAGCAGTTCACGGCCCATAAGACTTAAGGACGCGCGCAGATCATCCGATCCAGTGTGCGCCAGAAAAAGATCAGCCATCTGGCCGCACTGTTCGCGGATAATCGCCTCGAACAGGTCTTCCTTGCTGTTAAAATAGGCATAGAGCGTGGCTTTAGAGCCGCCGAGGCGGGTTGAAATCATCGACATGCTGGCGCCAGCATAGCCGACCTCGTAAAAAACACTGCGTGCGACCGAAATAATGCGCTCACGGCGCTCATCACGGAAGTTCTTGATTGGCATTTCCATAAAAATTTGTACCATACTGTACAGTTCGTACTTGACTTGAGTCGGACTATAGCGCAGAGGAAACAAACTGTACAGTACGGTTCACCTTTTTGTGTTTCAGGACCTCCCCCTATGCACGCCCTTGCCTATAGAATATCGCCGCTTTCCATAAGAAAAGCCGCCAGCCTTAGTGCACTCGCGGCCTCGGCGTTTTTTCTCGCCAACTGTGCCTCCGTGCCTGAGCCCCGCACCATACAGCCACTGGAGGGCGCCCAAGTCGCCGCGCCGCAAAGTCTGGCCTCACAAGCTGGCGAATGGCCGGTGCTCGCCTGGTGGCAGGGCTTCAACGACCCGCAGCTCAATGCTCTGATTGAAGAAGCCTTCACCAATTCGCCTGACATCCAGACCGCCGATGCGCGCCTGATGAAGGCAGTAGCCTCCAGCGAACAGATAAGCGAGGCGCTCAAGCCAAGCCTCTCCTTCAGTGGCTCGATCACCGAAACGCAGCAGAGCCTGAACATGGGCTATCCGCCGGCTTTCCGTGATTTTCTGCCCAAGGGCTATCACCCGCTGACCCGCGCCACCATAGGCGCAAACTATGACCTTGGCCTTTGGGGCAAGGCGAAAGCGGCCCGCAAGGGCGCCTTCGCGCAAGGCAAGGCCGCCGAGGTGGAAAGCATCGCCGCGCGGCAGGATATTGCCGTGGCCGTGGCCCGCGCTTATGTCGAACTTGACCGTTTGTATCAACAGCGCGATGATCTCGCCAGCGTCAAAGCGAACCGCGATTCCCGCCTGCAACTGATGCAGGCTCGTGCCGCGAACAATCTGGAACCAAAGGATTCAGTGCTGAATAATGCCGACGAGCAGGCCCGTCTTGCCGCCCGCCTCTCCGGCGCCGAAGCCGCCATCAAGCTGCAAAACAACCTGATCGCCGCCCTTGTGGGCAATGGTCCGGATCGCGGCCTGACAATCCAGCGACCGCACCTTGCACCCGTTACGTTCGCCACCCTGCCCGCCGACGCCAGCCTTAGTCTGCTCGGTCGCCGTCCGGATGTCGAAGCCGCCCGCCTGCTGGTCGAGGCTCAAAGTCAAAACATCAAATACACCAGAGCCGATTTCTACCCCGATGTCACCTTTAGTGCGAGTTGGGGCATCCAGGCACTCGACTGGAATGGCCTGACACGCCATGATTCGGTGATTGGCGATATCGGCCCGGCCATCAGCCTGCCGCTGTTCGCTCAGGGCCGCCTGCGTGCCCAGTACCGCGGCGCCGAAGCCGATTACAATTCGGCGGTGGCCAACTATAACAGCACCTTGGTCACAGCCCTACGTCAGGTCTCAGACGCAGCGATCAACACCCAGTCCACCGCCGAGCAGATTACCGAGGCGCAAGCCCGTGTCGACAGCGCCAAGGAGGCCTACAATCTGGTCAATCTGCGCGTCCAGCGCAATCTGTCCAGCAAGCTCGATCTTATCGACGCCCAGGTCAAGCTGACCTCGGCCGAGCTCGACCTCTCGGACCTGATCGCCCAGGCCTATAACAACCGCATCAGCCTCATCGCCGCTCTCGGCGGCGGCTTCCAATCGCACTAAGCCACGAAGTTAGCATCATGTCCGATCAAAACAATTCCGATACGGCTCCTGTTCCCGGCGCCAGTGCCGCGCCCGCCCAGGTTACCTCACGCAAACGCGGTCCGCTGTTCGCCATCTTCGGCGGCGTCATCGTTGTGGCCGGTCTTGGCTACGGCGCCTATAGCCTGATCGAAGGCGGCAAGACGGTCGAAACCGACAACGCCTATGTCGAGGCCACCTCGGCAGCCGTCACCGCCCAAACAGCCGCCACGGTCAAGACCTCTAACGTCCACGAAACCCAGGTCGTCAAGGCCGGTGATATCCTCGTCGTGCTCGATGATACCGATGCCAAGCTAGCGCTGGCCGCAGCTCAGGCACAGCTTGATCAGGCCATGCGCCAGGTCGGCACCTATTATGAAAATGATGCCACCCTGAAGGCGCAGGCCGATGCCAGCGCCTCGCAGGTCAACAGCGCCCAGGCCGCTTACGACAATGCGCTCAAATCCTACAATGACCGCAAGACCCTGGTCGGCATTGGCGCCGTATCCGGTGAAGACCTGCAAAACGCCAAGACCACCCTGGATCAGGCTCAGGCCGCGCTCGCCACGGCGCGCGCTCAGGCCGCCGCCGCTGTTGGTCAACGCGCTTCCAACACCGCCCTGATCTCCGGCGTAGGTGTGAGTGAAAACCCGCAGGTCGTAGCGGCCCGCGTCAGGGTTGATCAGGCCCAACTTGATCTCGACCGCACCGTCATCCGCGCCCCGATCTCCGGCGTCATTTCGCGCAACACGGTCGAGGTCGGTCAGCGCGTTCAGGTCAGCCAGACGCTTATGAGCATCGTGCCGATCACCGAGGCCTATGTGAACGCCAACTTCAAGGAAGTTCAGCTTGAGAAGGTCCGTATCGGTCAGCCGGTTCTGCTGACGGCCGACACCTACGGCGGCAGCGTCAAGTTCCACGGTAAGGTGGCCGGCCTTTCAGGTGGCACCGGTTCGTCCATGGCCATCATTCCGGCCCAGAACGCCACCGGCAACTGGATCAAGGTGGTTCAGCGCCTGCCCGTCCGCATTTCCCTCGACCCGACTGAGCTGAAGCAACATCCGCTTCGCGTCGGCATGAGCATGAAGGCCACGATCAGCGTTAAAGACTAAACGACTATAGCTACAACCACCGTCCTCCACGGACGGCCCAATAAGAATTTTTCTTACACCTCAGCGCTTAAGAGGTTTGGCGTCAGCGAAAGCCTGGCTTTTGCAAGCCTGGGGACCGCGCCCGCAAGGGTGGGGGGTGGTTGTAGCCTTGTACCCATTATTATGTAGAAGGATTGGACCGATGTCCGCTTCCACTACCGCCGAGACAAGCTACAAAGAACCGGTGCCGCTGACAGGCATCACGCTGTGGCTGTGCGGCATCCTGCTGGCCATGGCCAATTTCGTCGCCATTCTCGACGTCTCCATCGCCAACGTTTCAGTGCCCAACATCGCCGGCGCGCTCGGCGTCTCAACCTCGCAGGGTACATGGGTTATCACCTCCTACGCCGTGGCTGAGGCCATCGCCGTGCCGCTGACCGGCTGGCTGGCCATGCGCTTCGGCACCGTCCGCGTCTTTTCGGTCGCCCTGATCGGCTTCGGCATCGCCTCTTTGGCCTGCGGCATTTCGCCAAGTCTTGAAACGCTCGTCGCCGCCCGCATCGTGCAGGGCTTCTGCGGGGGGCCGCTCATGCCGCTGTCTCAAACCCTTCTGCTGACTATCTTCCCGAAGAAGCTACAACCGGCCGCCATGGGTATCTGGGCCATCACCACCCTCGTCGCCCCTGTTGCCGGCCCGATGCTCGGCGGCACCCTGTGCGATAATTTCGGCTGGGGCTCGATCTTCCTTGTCAACGTGCCCGTCGCCATTGGTGCCGGCTTCCTGGTCTGGCGTGTGCTGTTCAGCCAGGAAACCAAGACGGTCAAGGCGCGCGTCGATACAGTGGGCCTCGGCCTTCTGGTCCTCTGGGTCGGCGCCCTGCAATTGATGCTCGACCTTGGCAAGGAAAGAGACTGGTTTGAGTCACCCTTCATCATCGGCCTGGCCCTGACAGCCCTGCTTGGCTTCATCGCCTTCCTGATCTGGGAACTGACAGATGCAAACCCGATCGTTGACCTGCGCGTTTTCCGGCACAGGGGGTTCTCCATCGCCATGGTCTGCATGGCGTTGATGATTGGTTCCTTCTTCGCCATTAATGTCATCGGACCGCTATGGCTGCAGAATAATCTCGGCTGGACCGCGACCTGGGCCGGTAACGCCACTGGCATGATCGGCATACTCGCCATCTTCGCAGCGCCCATTGCCGCTCAGCTTGCCGTCAAGGTAGATCCGCGCGGTCTTATCTTCTTAGGTGTCGGCTGGCTAGCCATCATCACCGTTATGCGCGGCATGGCCACGATGGATATGAGCTTTGGTCAAATCGCCTTCCTGATCTTCCTCAGCGGCGTCGGCATGCCCTTCTTCTTTATGCCGCTGATCCAGATTTCTATGGGATCCGTAAACCCGGAAGAGACCGCCAACGCAGCCGGCCTCCAGAATTTCATCCGCACCATGGCCGGCGCCGTCGCCACATCGTTCGTCGCCACCATCTGGGAAAACAACGCCACCAAGAACCATGAGGGTATTGTCGACAGCATGAAGGGTGTTCAGCATAGCCTCGACACGCTTATGCAGGGCGGTATGTCGCACACAGCGGCGGTATCGACACTCGACAGGATGATCAGTGGTCAGGCCCTGATGATTTCGACAAACGGGGTTTTCATGGGCGCCGCCTGCCTGTTTGCCGCGTGTGCCCTGATCGTCTGGATCATTCCGCGCCCTAAAGGCCCGGTCGATACATCAAACGTGCACTGATTGGTGCACGACAAGCTTTCGAGGCTCGCTTCCCCCGGTGGAGCCTCGAAATAGCGGAGAGGCCAGTGACCCCTCGCGGCCTCTCCGCGCCTTTTCCTCTATACAATCGTCATCTGTCGAATGACCCGGTTTCGATAAAGTGCTGCACCTGACGTAGAACGACGGGAGCGCCTGGCATGTAGCTATGGATGACCGGCAGCACAAGGTGGTCTGTCATGCCCTGCCATTGGGTACGCCCGACAGCCACCCGGCCATCGTGTGCGCCCCGGATAAACACCATGCCGGACAGATAGGGCCAGCCAATGGTGCCGGCGATAACGCCCAGCGCATAATCGGGCCAGAGCCCCTCAAGAAGGTCGGAACTCGTGGTCAGTTCCAGACCCGCAGGTCCATAAAACCAACGATAGGGTGAAAAACCTGACAGAGCATCAGCCACTTCGCTCCCGCGTAAAGGTGGCCCGAGCATAACGACGCGGCCCACTTCAACAGGGATGCGCTTGCGCAGTCTGCCGAGCAGGCAGGCAGCCACGAGTCCGCCCATCGAGTGCGTGACGAAATGAAGCCGGTGACACCCGCTGAAAATACCTTCCGCATCGAGCGCATCGGCAACGTAATTTGCGAGACCGGCGATATCGAGACGACGCCACGGATAGGCCAGGTTGAGCGTCTGAAAGCCTGCCTTTTGAAGCCGTTTTTCAAGGCCGCGGAGGCTACGCGGCGTCCGGCCCGTGCCATGCAGCAGGACGACACTATCCCCAACCCGCTTCATGCTGCGCCCCATTCTCACCTGTCAGAGATAGTCGATATATTGCGCTCAAATTCAACTGGCAAATTGTGATCACAATATGTACTCTCCCTGCAGTTCAGCCGGAGATGTCTCATGACCCACAATGCCGATCTCACCGCCCGCCGTTCTGCCGCTGTTGCACGCGGCATCGGTCATGCCACCACCCTCTTCGCCAGCCGCGCTGAAAACGCCGAACTGTGGGACGCCGACGGTAACCGCTTCATCGATTTCGCCGGCGGCATCGCCGTGCTCAATACCGGCCACCGTCACCCCAAAGTGCAGGCCGCCGCCCTGAAGCAGATGGACGCCTTCACCCACACCGCCTTCCAGGTCGTGCCCTATGAGGTCTACATCGCCCTGGCCGAAAAGATCAACGCCCTGGCGCCGATAGAAGGTCCGGCCAAGTGCGCCTTCTTCACGACCGGCGGCGAGGCGGTCGAAAACGCCGTCAAGATCGCCCGCTGCTACACGAAGCGCGATGGCGTCATCGCCTTCACCGGCGGCTTCCACGGCCGCACCGCCCTGACTTCGGCCTTGACCGGCAAGGTGGTACCTTACAAGAAAGACCTCGGTCCGCAGCAACCTGGCGTCTACCACCTCCCCTTCCCGGTCGAAGCCAGCGGCATCGACACCGAAGACACGCTGAAAATGCTCGACTATCTCTTCAAGGCCGATATCGCGCCGGACGCGGTGGCCGCCATCATCATCGAGCCCGTGCAGGGCGAAGGCGGCTTCCTGATCACGCCGCCGGAACTGATGCGTGCTTTACGCAAAAAGTGCGACGAGCACGGCATCCTGCTGATCGCCGACGAGGTCCAGACCGGCTTCGGTCGCACCGGCAAGCTGTTCGCCATGGAAAATTACGACGTGAAGCCCGACCTGATGACCATGGCGAAGTCACTGGCCGGTGGTTATCCGCTTTCCGGCGTGGTCGGCCGCGCCGAGGTGATGGATGCGCCGCAGGTTGGCGGCCTTGGCGGCACCTATGGCGGTAATCCGGTAGCCTGCGCCGCGGCTTTGGCCGTGCTGGAGGTGATCGAAGAAGAAAAGCTGCTCGACGCCGCTAACCGCCAGGGCGCCAGGCTGAAAGCCCGGCTCGAAGCCCTGGCCGGGCGTAACGACATCGTGCCAATCACCGCCATTCGCGGTTTAGGCGCCATGATCGCCTTCGATATCGTGACCGAGCGCGGCAGTCATACGCCGGACGCTGTGGCCACCAAGGCGGTGACGACGAAAGCCCAGGCGCATGGCCTGATCCTTCTGTCGTGCGGCGTCTATGGCAATACCATCCGCATACTGGCGCCACTCACGGCTTCGGAGGCGATCATGGACGAGGGCATCGCCATGCTGGAAAAAGCTCTGACCCTGTGAGCTTGCATTTCGCACCGGCGGCTCTAAAAATGGATTCATGACCCAGCGCCTGCCCCCTCTTTCCCTTAACCGCAACGCCCGTATCGAGGTAAGGCGGATCGGCGAGGAACAACAGCCGGTCTTTGTGGTCGATGAGGCGTTCAATGGCTGCGAGGACCTGGTCGAGTTCGCGGCACGATCCGCTTTCGTGCCGCCCACCACCGGATCTTACTATCCCGGCCTCAATGCCCACCTCCCGGCCAATTATCTGCCGACCCTGCTCCCGGCGCTGGAACGCCCGCTGACCGAAATTTTCGACGCCCTCCCGGGACGGCTGGGGCGGTCCTACGGCTTCTTCGGCCTTACCAACCTGTCGCCTGGGCAGATGGTAGTGCGCCAGAGCCTGCCGCATACCGATTCCGCCAATGCCAGAAGCTTCGCAAGCGTGCATTTTCTCAGCGCAAGCTTCGGCGGAACAGCCTTTTATCGCCATAAGGCGACCGGTTTTGAAGTGGTCTCAAATGTCCGCGCCAACGCATTCAAGACTGTGCGCACACGTGAAATCGAAAGTCTCGACGGGCAGCCGCGCGAAACCCTGAGCCATCTTTACGAAGAGATCGCCCACATCGAACCTGTGTTTAACCGGCTGATCCTGTATCGCGCCACCCAGCTCCACGCTATGCGTCTCGAAAATGCCGATGCCCTCAGCATAGACCCGAAATACGGGCGCTTGACGGCCAATACCTTCCTGAACACGTAAGGCCGCTTTAGCCTCCGACGCGCGCCTCATCACGCTGCTTCAGGGCAGCCGAAGCACAGGTCTTGCGAATAAAATCCTCGTGCATCGGCAAGGTCTTGACGCGATCAACCACTGCCGTGCGCCAGCGCCCCAGCCGCAGCCTGATATCGTCATCATCCAGCGTATCGGCGGCGGGATGATAGTCTGCCGGTACCAGGCCCTGACCTGTCAGGACGGCGTACCAGCTCACTTCGCGGAACAGTTCGCGCTCATTGCTCAGAGTCTGGCCGGTGGAACGGAACACATCGAGCCGCTCACGTAAGGAATCGGGCACCTCCATGTTACGCACATAGTTCCAGAACGGCGTATCATCGCGTTCGGTCACCTTGTAGTGAGCAATAATGAAATCCTTGACGTTGTCATAATCGAACAACATCTGGCGATTATATTCTTCGACAATGCGCGGGTTGAATCCCTGACGCGGGAACAGGGCCAGAAACTTGAAGAGGCCGGCCTGCACAAGGTGAAACTCGTCGATTCGAGCGGCTCCAGAAAGCCACTGGCCAGCCCCAGAGCCACGACATTCCTGTCCCAGAAGCGCTTGCGATGGCCCGTGACGAAGCGCAGAATTTTCGGGTCGGCCATAGGCTTGCCATCCAGCCGCGACAACAGCTTTTCCGAGGCCTCATCTTCGCTGATAAAGCTGTTGCAGAAGACATAGCCATTACCTGTGCGGTGTTGCAGGGGGATACGCCACTGCCAGCCCGCCTCACGCGCGGTCGCGCGCGTGTAGGGAATCAGATCGTCACCGCGTTCGCAGGGCACGGCGGCCGCGCGATTGACGGGCAGCCATTGGCTCCAGTCGGTATAGCCGCACTTGAGCGTTTCCTCGATCAACAGGCCGCGGAACCCCGAGCAGTCGATGAACAGGTCGCCGGCAATCTGACTGCCATTCTCCAGTTCGACAGCCGTAACATAGCCCGTCTCCGAATGCTGGTGCACCTTGACAATCTTGCCTTCGCGCCGTGTTACGCCGCGCGCTTCGGAATATTTGCGCAGGAAACGCGCGTAAAGCGCCGCGTCGAACTGAAACGCATAATTGAGGTCCGGCTTGCCGTTCTCTGGCTTGACGCGTCCGAACCGTCCCTGAAGCGCGGCTTCGGTCTCGGCATTATAGCGGCTGAGATCGATGACGCCGCCGCCACGCCGGTAATAGTCGCGCAGGTAATAGTTGGGGAACGTAAAGCCATCGATATCGACGCCAAAATAGCCGAAAGGGTGGAAATAGCTGACGCCTTCCTTCTGCCAGGCAACGAATTGGATGCCGAGCTTGAAGGTGGCGTTGGTCTCGCGGATGAATTCATCCTCGTCGATATTGAGAAAGCGATTATAGCGGATAATAGCCGGAATGGTCGCCTCGCCGACACCGACGGTTCCAATTTCCTCGGATTCCACCAGGGTAATGTCATAGCCCTGCGTACCCAGCGCCTTGGCGAAACACGCCGCCGACATCCAGCCGGCTGTGCCGCCGCCAACAATGACAATTTTCCTGACCTTGGACTCCACGCACATCTCCCGATGATACACTTTTATTATATCGCTTTTCAGCCTTGCGCCGACATGGCCGCGATGGGTGACAGACCCAGATGCTGCTCCATAGGCCCCATCTTTTCGACACTGTGGCGGATAAAGCCAAGCATCTGCTGGAAGCGTCGGATCACCTCACCTTCGTTCACCTGGTCCACCAGGGGATCGTAGGTTTTGGGTATCAGACCATGGCCGATCAGCATGGCGATCCACTCAGGATCTTCAAAGGTTTCGTCATCATAGGCGATGAGCATACCGCGCGCCTCGAACACATCCAGCTTATACTGTAGCTTGTCCGGCAGGATCATGGCGCGGCTATGATCCCACATCGGCTGGTCGAACCTCTGGTTCAGCTTGTAGCGGCAGATCTGGAAATCGCGAATACGTTCAAAGGCCGCGGTGACATTGCGATTATATTCATCGCGTTCCAGCGTCATGTCACTGTCAATCGGGAACAGAGAGATAAGGTGCGACATCCCCACCAGATTGGCATGCAAGCGAACATTGTCGATAGGATCGAAAACGACAGCCGCCTCCCCGACGGCCAGACAGTTGCCTGCCCAAAACTGCGTGCGACAGCCCGCGCTATAAGGGGTCACCACCGCATCGCCATGCAGTTTCAAGGCTGATACAATTCCTGCCGTGTCAAAAGCTTCCTGTTCGCCCATATCGACGCTGGCATAAACCTGCTGTACCGCCGTGCGATCGCGTAGCGGATAGAGCCCCAGCCAGCCGGAACGGAAGGCCGATGCCTGACTGAAAGAGGGTAATGGCGCAAGCGGCGGCGCATAGGTCGTCAGGATGCGGTCACACGCGAACCACTGGCTCCAGGACTCGAGCCCAACCCCCATGGCCTGGCCGAGCAAAAGACTTTCTGCGCCGGAGGCATCAATAAAGAAATCGCCTTCCACCACTTGACCATCATTAAGCAACAAGCCGGTGATATCGCCATTCTCCGCGCGCAAGGCTTCTGCCAGCCGGCCCGTGCGATGAATGACACCCCGTTGCAAGGCGACCTGTTTCAGAATCTGGCAATAACCAACGGCGCCAAGATGGTAGGCATAATCGTTGTTGGAAAAGCTGTCCGTCTCTTCATTGGGCACGAAAAAGCGTCCGTGTTTCGCCGCCGCGACCGACAAGGAGAAATCGTCAAATTCAGCCTTAAGTCCGTTCGCCCGCGCCTTTAGCCAATAGTGATGGAACTGCACGCGCTCGAACTTGGCGCCATAGGTGCTGTAGGCGTGGAAGAAAGGCGGACGTGTCTTGGCCCAGTTGGAAAAACGCTGACCCAGGCTGAACGTGGCCTGTGACGCGCGCATGAGAGCGTCTTCCTTCAGCCCCATGAGGCTGTGAAAAGCTTCCTGAGCGCGCAGGGTGGGATAGACATCGCCGGCGCGCAGAAGCGACGGCAGCTCAATAGCCGTGATCTCGATATCCGCTTTGGAAAAGGCCCGTTCCAGCGTGTTGACCGCAAGCCATAGCGACTCATCGCGGCCGAGCACCACAACCTTACGCACTCGCTTTGGCTCAGCCATGCGCCGTCTCCCCCATCATCGCAGCTTTGGAAGCGGCTTTTGCATCAAAGCAAAAATCGCGGACGAAATCGGCGTGCGATGGCATGGCCGCGACATTTACGTCAATGCGCCCTTTCATCTCGCTCAATCTGGCCAAAAGCTCATCCGCACTCAAATTATCCGCCTGACGATCATACCCCGCCGGGGTTATGCCCTGTCCGGTATAGACGGCGATCCAGCTTGCCGGCGAGAACAGCCCGTCCTTGTAGCGATGCACATGGCCACGCCGCTTGAAAATGGCCATCTTCTCGACCAGAGACTCCGGCACCTGCATAGACTGGGTGTGCCGCCATAAGGGCTCGACGCGGCCCGCCGTGGCATGATAGTGCAGGATCAGGAAATCCCTCACCCTTTCATATTCGATATCGACCAGGCGGTTGAATTCACCGGATATTTTGGGATCAATCTGCTTGCCGGGAAATAGCTCGATCAGATAGGAAGCGGCGATCTGAGCCAGATAGATGCTGGTCGATTCCAGGGGTTCAAGGAAACCACTGGCCAGGCCAATAGCGATACAGTTCTTGTACCAGGACTGCTGGCGCCGTCCGGATTGAAACGTGATGAGACGTGGGTCGGCCAACGGTTTGCCATCGAGATTGGCCAGAAGAACCTCAGCCGCCCGTTCTTCGGTGGTGAACTGGCTGGAAAAGACGTAGCCGTTACCCGTGCGGTGCTGCAAGGGTATGCGCCACTGCCAGCCGGCTTCACGCGCTGTCGCGCGTGTGAAGGGCGTCAGGTCGCCGACGCGTTCGCACGGCACGGCCAGAGCGCGATCACATGGCAACCATTGCGTCCAGTCTTCCCAGCCCATTTTCAGTGTCTGGCTGATCAAAAGGCCGCGGAAACCGGAGCAGTCGATAAACAGATCTCCCTCGACCACTTCGCCGGACTTCAGTGTAAGCGCCCTGACATATCCGCTCTCCGCATCGAGCGTCACATCAACAACCTGACCTTCAGTACGCTTGAGACCTTGGCCTTCGGACCACTTGCGCAGAAATTTGGCATAGAGCGTGGCATCGAAATGGTAGGCGTAAGAATAGGTCGAACGGATCGACTTTTCATCGTCGGACGGCATGTCGAACTTCATGTTGCGACAGGCCGCGATCGGATAAGAATAGTCCTCGATATTCAGATCATGGCCATTTTGGCGCGCGCGCAGCCAGTACTGGAAGAAGGGCACGCCCCCCATCGCCTGACCATGTACGCCGAACGGGTGGATATAGCTGTCGCCGCGTTGCGCCCAGTCGCGGAACTCAATGCCGAGCTTAAAGGTCGCTTTGGTTTCACGCATAAATTCAGCCTCGTCTATACCGAGGAACTGATTGAAATCATGTACTTGTGGAAGAGTGGCTTCACCGACCCCGACAATCCCGATGTCATCGGATTCGATCAGCCGGACAGAACAGAACTCAGGCTTGAAGGCACGGGTCAGGGCCGCAGCGCTCATCCAGCCGGCGGTGCCGCCGCCCAGAATGACGATTTTCATCGCAGGACTGCTCATAGGGAATCTTTCGGATTTGGGTCACAATAGCCTGACGGAGATGATCACACAGATGACCTTCATTCAAGCCAGACATTTTGCCTCACATACGCGCCTCAGGCATTGACTACGAGACGAGAAGTGCAAGCGAGATAAAAAAGGCGCGCCGTCCTGTCGGGCAGCGCGCCTTTCCTATGTCGTAAGAGAACGCTCTTAGTACTTCAAGCGGATAGACGCTTGCAGACGGCGATCGTTCTTGAACCAGGACGAATTGAGGAAGCGGGCTTCACGATCCGGGAAGGCGAGAGTCGGGCCATCGATCTGCTGTTGCAGACGGGTTTCAGTATTGAGCAGATTGCTGCCTTCAACCGAAAGCTCGATGTGTTCATTGATCCGATAAGCAACGCGGGCATCAAGATAACCTGCGTCCTTCTGCCAGACCGGGAAGGTCGTACAACAGTCCTGAGCCGTAACCATGAAGCGCGAACGCCAGTTATAAGCAAAGCGTGCCGACCAGGCACCCTTTTCGTACATGCCGACGATGTTATACGAGTTGTCCGACAGACCTTCCAGAGGCATACCCTGGAAAGCGTTCGCTGAGCGATTGATACCGCCGGTGTTGGGATCAGACCCACCGGACGGGTCAGCCGTTTCACGAGCCACGCCGGCGCTTGCGATGCCGGAATTGACCAGATGGGTATAGTTGGCCTGAACACCGAAACCATCCCAAGGCGAGGGCAGGAAGTCAAAGAAGCCTTGGTAAGCGACTTCAAAGCCCTTGATAGAAGCGCCATCACCATTCATCGGCCCACTCATGAGCACTTCACGGGTCACGCCACCGTTGGTGTAGTTACGATAGTAGGAGCCCTGCTGGATATAGTCATGGAACTTCTTATAGAAGCCGTTGAACGTCAGCGAGCCGGTGCTGGAGAAGTAGTTCTCGATCGTGAAGTCAAACTGATCGGCCGTGACCGGCTTGAGGTACGGATTTTGCGCCGAACCGGTATAGGTCATAACCGCCTTGGTTGGCACGCCACCGGTGCATTCCAGCGCCTTACCACACACAACTTCAATCTGCTGCGGAGATACAAAATTGACCGAAGAATAGGCTTTCAGATTGCCGATATCCGGACGCGACATGGCACGCGACGCTGCAAAGCGCAGGAACCACTTATCCGTCAGACCCAAGCGCACGTTGAAGCTGGGAAGCCAGTTTTTGTGCGTAATATCCGATGTTACCTTGGCTGCAGAAGATGTCAGGAAAGCGCGATCTTCAGCCGAGATAAAGTACTTATAGTTATACGCGATCGCGGGTTGGCCCGTTACTGGATCAATAATCGGCTGATTTGTTAAAGGATCCAATACAGGCGATGTTGGCGTAGTTTCATAGTTAACCGAGGTCGGGTAGTTAACACCACCGGTGCTGATGTTCTGTGTCTGAACATAGCGAACACCGATATTACCCGTAACCGTAATACCGTTGAAGATGGTTGCATCAGGACCACCGAACTTCAACTGAACATAAGCGGCGCTGGTCTTTTCCTGAACTTCGGAAAGCTCGGCCGGCATAAAGCAGCCATCCTCGCCGGGCCGATAACAGACCGGCACCCACTCATTCGTAACCTCACCGTTGTCCCTTATCGGCTTATAGCTTTGATTACCGAACTTGGCAGCGAAGCCTTCACGGTCCTTGATCAGATCCAAGCGGTAGAAAATAGCCGTCGGCGCATTAGTGACGCCGCCGCCGTAGAAATTATCCGGCAGGGTGACCGATTCATACGAATCAGCCGGGAAAGCGGAGCCCGTAATGTAGAAGTTATCCCGATCGTAGGTTTGCCAATCGCGGATGCTGACTTTCCAGTTATAGGTCGACCAACGGACGGTTTGCTGACGGTCAGCAAAACGCACGCCGGCTTTAAGGGTATTCAGCCAAGGCGAATCGAAGCTGTAAGCCGCGTCAATACGAGCAGCATCCATTTTACCTTCGGAATCGGTAACGTGGTCCATGATATAGGCCGCCTGATAATTGGCGGGGTTGCTGATGTTGCCTGGCAGATCATTGAAGCTGCTGGGGTCAGAAACCGTAAAGACCGGATGATCGCCCGTCAGGTCATAATTGACATTGGCAAAGGTCTTCATGGAACCATCAATGTCATAGTTCGTTTGGATGGCTTCGACATGCTGGATGTCGAAGTTAAGCTTCAAGCGATCGGTTGGGTCCCACTTGAAATTAAGGGCCAGATCCTTGGTATCGTTGACGCTATCACTGTAACGCGCCGTGGTGCTATAGCGCGTCCCGCGTGTGCCGCCCGGAGCACCATTAGCTGAATTAACAGGATTTTCGCCACAGGTCCAGGAATAGCAAGTAAGCGGATTGCCTGCGCTAGGCGCGCCCGTATTGGCAGGATAGGTCGACATCCATGTATCGATGTTCGTGACCAATGTGCCGGTTTGCAAGCCACCATCAGCATTGAAGGTACATGTTGAACCCGGTGCGCATACGTTCACGACGCGATCAAGTATACCATCGCTGTTGGAGTTTTCCATACCCGTGCTGGCCCAGGTAAGCTCTTTAGCATAAGAGTCCACGCCGGAAGATGCCGACAGCACGTGCTCTACCATCTGCTCGCGCTTCTTCGATTGCTGATATTGCAGCGTAAGCAACATGGTATGTCCGTTATTCTGCCATTGACCGGCGATAGCAACGCCATCACGGACGCGATCGTATTCGTTGTTACGAATAGCCGCACTGCCCGGCACATACTTCTTATCCGGGTTCGTCCACAATTCAGCAGGCTTAGCGTTGATCACTTCATCTCGATCGGCGCCGAAGGCTGGACTAACAATGGCGGCATAACGACCGAACTGAATACCTTGCGACGCGGTGATAACTTGCGAATGGGCACCGTTGACCATCAGGCCAAATTCGCCCAGGTCCGTTTCCCAACGATCAGCGTAGATGCCGGAGAACGCGCCGGAACCCTTTTCGGTGATATCACCCCAGGTGTATTCAGCGGTGCCGGCCAGGACACGACCCTTTTGGTCGAACGGCAGACGTGTACGCAGATTGATCGTGCCGGCGATGCCGCCTTCGATCAGTTCGGCGGTCTGGTTCTTGTAAACATCGACACCGCCCATCAGTTCCGGCGAAACGTCGGACCAGCTCAGACCACGCGACGAGTTGGCGGTGAAGATGTCACGACCGTTGAATTCCGAACGCACCTGCTGCAGACCCCGGACGACAACGCCCGAAGGTTCGGCCGAAAAGTGAGCGGTATCACCCGTAGCCGCAAAGCGATTGACGGTGATACCCGCAACGCGCTGAAGCGCCTCAGCCACCGACTTGTCGGGGAAAGAACCAATGTCATTGGCCGTAATCGAATCGACGACCGTGTCGGCATCCTTCTTGATTTGCTGAGCGTTTTTTAGCGAACGGCGAACACCGACAACGACAACTTCCTGAGCGCCAGCCGCCGCGTCATCCGATGGGGCAGCCTCCTGCGCAGAGGCTGGCGTCAATAAGGTGGCTGCGAGCGCGGTAAGCGCAACAACAGACACGCCAGCCTTCAGCAAAGCAAGCCCCGAGCGGGCTTTGCCATTTGTAGATTTCATAATGTCTTCTCCCTGATCGTCCCCTGCCGCAGACCCGAGATTCTGCCGCAAGAAACCGTTTTTTACTAAAAACACTAATCAGGATTATTAAGCGCCCCTGGCAATAACAGGCATTTCCGAGTGGCATTCCGCACGCTTGATTTATGCCAGATCGACATTTTGACTCATGAGTCAAATACGGTCAAATCTGTGGCGTGTCTTGAATTTTCGGAGATAACCTAGTGACGCTTCTCAACCCGATTAATTATTTCGTTTTTCATTGTTATACAAAGTTGACATCTATTTCTACGCAAATATGACGTTTCCGCCACAATCACCACCAATAATGGCACGAATGCCACACCCACGACACAGTTTATCGAATGTGACATCAGTTTGCTTCCAACCATTTTTTTAGAATGCAACTTTATGGTTGTGATTGATATTTTTACGCGCCCGCGCCAAACCGCCTAGCCAAACGAGGCCGCATTAAAAGGCACGCTTGCCTTCAACTCTTGCCTATTACCTTGTCAAGGCTACAGCCATGACGTACCTCAAGAACAATGTGTTGCCCTCAATACAAGGGTTGCGCCACCTCTTGAGATCACTGCCATGTCACACGCGCCTACAGATCTGTCACTTCCGGCTGTCGACACAATCGCAGGAATAACTCCTGAAGCCTTTGCGCGCGATATCCTGCCTTCCGCCCGCCCCGTCCTCATCAAAGGCTTAGTAACGGCATGGCCGGCTGTAGCTGTGGGTTACGAAGGCCCAGCCGCCATGGCCGACTATCTGAAAGCCATGGACACTGGCCGGCCCACTACCGTTTTGGAGTCGTACAACACCAGTCAGGGCCGCTTCACCTACGGTCCGGATATGAGCGATTTCAATTTCAATAAGCGCCTGAAGTCTATTTCCGCTGGGCTGGATCAGTTGCTCAATGTGCTGGAACACCCCAACCCACCCTATATCTATATCCAGTCCACGGTTATTCAGGACTATCTGCCCGCCTTTCTGAAAGAGAATATCAGCCCGCTGTTGCCGCCGGCCATCCAGCCGCGCATCTGGATTAGCAACGGCACAGCGGCCCAGACGCATAATGACAATGACCACAATATTGCCTGCGTGGTCGCCGGGCGACGCCGCTTCACGCTCTTTCCGCCAGAGCAATTGCCCAATCTCTATATCGGGCCGATGGATCACACGCCTTCGGGCCGCGCCATATCGCTTGTGGATCTGGCGAATCCGGATTTCGACAGATTTCCGAAATTTCGCGAAGCCCTGGCCACCGCTCAGGTTGCGGATATGGAACCGGGCGACGCTCTTTATATTCCGAAATACTGGTGGCACCAGGTAAAATCGCTGACACCCTTCAATGTGCTGGTGAATTACTGGTGGGGCAACAGCGCCAACACGGTGGAAAACCCCATGTCGGCTTTTCTCAATGGTCTGCTGTCGCTCAAAAATCTGCCCTCCAGCGACAAGGCCTACTGGAAGGCGATGTTCGATCATTACATCTTCCAGACCGATGGCGATCCGATGGCGCATATCCCATCCGCCTATCAGGGCGGGCTCGGCCGCCAGACCCCAAGACACCGCGCTGAAATCTTCGCCGCGCTGAAAACCCTGATAGAGGGTCGCGGCTAAACAGGGTTAAGATTCAACCGTTGTTTCCGCTAACCCTTTTATATAATTTAACAATTGATTTTGCTTAAGGCCGCCGCACCCTTGCTCAAGCTGTCAAGTGATTTGGCGAAGCACAGACGCAAGACCGCCAGGTCACGGCCCGTCTCGCAAAAGGCCTGCAAAGGTATGGTGGCCAGGCCATGATGCCTGACCAGATCATAGGCGACATAAAGGCCCGAACCGGTAACGCCAGAGGCGCGCAGGTCGACATTGAGGAAATAGGTGCCCTCAGCCGGCAGCAGATGAAAGCCCGCCTCGGTCAGCAGACGGCTGAGATAGTCACGCTGTCTTTTCAGTTCATCCAGCGCCGTATCGAAACGCGTCTGCGGCAGGCCAAGCCCGAAGGCGACAGCGTGTTGCAAGGCTGGCGGCGTGGCGAAGGTGATGAACTGGTGCGCCCGCGCCACCTGATCGATTAGCGCCTTGTCGGCGACCACGAACCCGACCTTCCAGCCGGTGAGCGAGAAGATCTTGCCGGCCGAACCGATCTTGATCGAGCGCCGCGCCAGGCTCGGGATATGCAGCACGCTGACATGATGACGATCGAACACCACCTGCTCCCACACCTCGTCGCTCAAGACATAAGCGTCAAAACGCTCACAATAGTCAGCCAGTAAAGAGAGTTGTTCAGGCGTAAAACAATGGGTCGTCGGGTTGTTCGGCGTGGTGATCAGCACCAGTTTCGTCCGGCTGGTAAAGACCGCTTTCAGGTCGTCATCGCTGAATTGCCAGTATGGCGGTGAAAGCTGGACGATGCGCGGGATGCCGCCGGCGCGCCGGATCAGTGGCACATAGGCATCGTACATCGGCTCGAACACCACCACCTCATCGCCCGGCGTGATCATGGACAAGATCGTCGCGCAGATGGCCTCGGTAGCGCCGGAGGTAATCAGCACCTGCGTATCGGGATCGAGCTTAAGCCCCTGCTGGCGCTCGTAAAAATCCGCCACAGCCTGTCGCAAAACCGGCAGTCCGCGCATCGGTGCATACTGGTTGGATTGCTCCATAAGTGCGTGCGCGGCAGCTTCACGCACCTCCGGGAAACCGTCGGTTTCGGGAAAACCCTGACCGAGATTGATCGCACCAAGCGTCTTCGCTTCCAGCGACATGATCTCGAAAATACTGACGGGTAAGTCGGCGAAGACAGGGTTCATATCGGGCCTCGGAGGAAGAGAATCGCCTCATCCATAGCATAAGAGGCCCGAAGCCTGGGGAGAAGCTTCGGGCCCTGATTTGAGCGGATAACCTGCGGGAGGGATAAGGACCTCAGGCCTCGACGTTCAAATTCTGTTTTGCGGCCTGCAAGACGGACGGATCGGTCCACGCGGCAATCTGGTGGTGCTCCGGCAGCAAGTGACGGTGTTTCAGCCAGTTCTGCAAATCTTCCATAGCCGCCAGCCGTTCCGGCTCCAGCCCCAGTTTCGCGCTGGCGCCGAGCAGGTCACCATAGGCTGTCGCCGCGTCATCGCTTTCGACCTTGCCCTCGATAGCGGCCTGTTTGATGGCCTCTTTCGGGAAAGCCTCCGCCCAGTGCGCGGCCTCGATCAGGTTGCCAAGCAATCGCGTAACGATATCGGCACGCCCTTCGAGCAGCACGTGATCCACCGTGACGGCGCGCAGTTCGACCAGACCCGCCAGGCGCGGATGGCTGCGGATCTCCTCGGCCGTAAAGCGATGCACCTCTTTCAGATGCGCCGAACGCGCCAGTTCCAGGCCCTTAGCGCCGAACAGGATGGCGACATCGCTCTGGCCGCCGAGCAAGGCCTCAACCTCGCGTCGCGCCACATCGCCAAAGGGCACGCTCGGATGATCGGCCACCACCGGCGCGAACTCGATGTCGGATTTGGTAATACCGGCAACATCGAGCACGGTTTCCCAGGCGCGCAAGGATCGCACCTGCGCCGGCGAAAAATTACCCGCTTCCTTGATCAGGCTAAGGCGACGCCCAACCAGATCGCGCAGACCGTTGATCGCCTGGCCCGGACGCGTCACCACGCTGACCGAGTGATAGGTCTGGCCGATCGCCAGCAGGCGAGAACGTTCGTTCTGACCATGCGCCCATAAGGCGGTGGCGGCGTCGGCTTCGCGGATCAGGTTCGGCAGGCTGTGATCGAGGTGACCCTGCCGCACGCTCGGCGTCGAATTTTCACGCACCGACACCAGGTGAACATTTTCACGCAGGAATTCACGTTGGAAAACGCCGCGGTTAGCCACCAGCCCCATGGCGGTCAGGGTCGGGCAGCGGGCGTACCAGATGAGGGGAGCAGGCCCCGGCTGTTCAGAGGTGTGAAATTTCGACATAGGCAATTACCTTCACTACACGCAATACCATATCAAATCAGTGTTGTTTTGTCGGGCGATGAAATATCGCCCGACAGTTGAGCTAAATTAAACCCTGTCAAAAAAATTTACAGGGTTGACGACACCTTCCACAGGTCGATGCCTCCTTCGGTAGCGAAGGTGTCGATATTGGCCAGTTCGGCCTCAGAGAAGGCGAGATTATCGAGCGATTTCAGCGTGTCGGCCAGTTGCTCGACCGTGCGTGCGCCCACCAGCGCCGAGGTGACGCGCGGATCGCGCAGAACCCAGGCAATCGCCATCTGTGCCAAGGTCTGGCCACGGCTTTCGGCGATCTTGTTAAGCTCGCCAATACGGCGGATATTGTCGTCGGTGATCAGTTTTTGATTGAACGAACCGGCCTTGGCGGCGCGGGCATCGGCCGGCACGCCATGAATGTACTTGTTCGACAACATGCCTTGCGCCAGGGGCGAGAAAGCGATGCAGCCCGTGCCCAGCTCGCCCAACGTATCGAGCAGGCCTTCCTCGATCCAGCGGTTGAGCATCGAATAGGAGGGCTGATGAATGAGCAGCGGCACGCCCTCGCTTTTCAGGATAGCGGCGGCCTGCCGGGTCAGCTCGGGCGAATAGGACGAGATACCGAGATAGAGCGCCTTGCCCTGGCGGTGCAGATGGGCCAGCGCGCCCATGGTTTCTTCCAGAGGCGTTTCCGGATCAACACGGTGCGAATAGAAGATATCGACATAATCGACGCCCATGCGCTTGAGGCTCTGGTCGCAACTGGCGATCAGATATTTGCGCGAACCGCCGACATCGCCATAGGGGCCAGGCCACATATCCCAGCCGGCCTTGGTCGAGATCACCAGTTCATCGCGGTGCGCCTTGAAATCGGTGGCCATCACGCGGCCGAAATTCTCTTCCGCCGAGCCGTAGGGCGGGCCGTAGTTATTGGCGAGATCGAAGTGCGTGATGCCATGGTCAAGGGCGTAGTGCAGAATAGCGCGGCCGGTCTCAAAGACATCGACGCCGCCGAAATTCTGCCACAGGCCCAGCGAAATGGCGGGCAATTTCAGACCCGAACGGCCACAGCGGCGATAGGGCATGGAGGTGTAGCGGTCACTTGCGGCGACATAGGGAACGGGAAAAGCCATGAATTTCAGTCCAGTGCGTTAAGGATTGCGGTGATGCCGATAGTGGCGATGTCCAGATCTTCGACGCCCGACAGGCCGCTGACCGCGACGGCGCCAAGGCATTGCCCCTTGTACATGACCGGCGCGCCGCCGTCCCAACCGACATAGCGCGAATCGCCGTGATAATGAACGTCGGAACCATCCGCCTGAGCGTTACGGCCGAGATCGCCGGAAGGACCACGCACGCGGGCAGCGGTATAGACCTTGTTTTGCGCGATGACGATGGGCGGCAGGGCGCAGCCATCGGTGCGCCACAGGGCCAGCAATTCGCCGTGGCTGTCACCGACCGCCACCACGCCGGCCTTGCCGCGCTTTTTCAGTTCGGCCACGCAGGCATCGATAGCCAGCCGGGCCTCGGCCTCGCCCAGAGTCAGTGTGGTTTGCATGTTCGCTCCCGGTTTTTATATCAACCTGAATAGGGAGCCGCCGGCAGGACTGTCAAGCCAGCCCGTCGACAATCAGTCCTTGATCTCAAAGCCAGTCGAGCAGCCCTTGCAGCTTCCGCAGCCCGAACCGCAGCCGCTATCCGGCGCTTCGACCGGCTGCAGTTTCTGGCCGATGGACTGCACGACCGCCGGCAGATCGGCGCGATTGAGCGCTTTTGAGCCCCTGACCTGGAGATCATGGCTCAGCTTCGGCATCAGCCGACGCAACATCTGCAGGGCGCAGAAGGCGACGATCGCCGTGATGATCACAGCCTGAACGACGGAATAGATCATGTCAGTGCCCCACAAAAAAATGAGTGATCTGATAGGTGATGAAGGCCGCCATATAGGCAAGCACGAAGAGATAACCGGCCGTGACGCCGACCATCTTCCAGGAATTGGTTTCGCGCCTGATGACGGCCAGCGTCGACAGACATTGCGGCGCGAAGACATACCACGCCATCAGCGACAGAGCCGTCGCCAG
Source organism: Asticcacaulis sp. MM231 (assembly GCF_964186625.1). Lineage (NCBI taxonomy): Bacteria > Pseudomonadati > Pseudomonadota > Alphaproteobacteria > Caulobacterales > Caulobacteraceae > Asticcacaulis > Asticcacaulis sp. MM231. Next base: position 549,639 of record NZ_OZ075108.1, on the reverse strand, counting down.
CGTCCATTGCGACGAGATCAGCGAGCCCAGTTGCGTCGCCACGGTGTCATCGCTACCGGAAATGGCATAGACCGTGCCCAGCGCAGAGACAGCGACTTCGCGTGCCGCTAGGCCCGGTATCAGCGCCACGCAGATCTGCCAGTTGAAACCGATGGGCGCAAAGATCGGCTCGATCCAGTGCCCCACCATGCCGGCAAAGGAATAGTCGATATCCGGCAGGGTGCCGCCTTCGGGCTTACCGGGGAAGGTGCTGGCGACCCACAGGAGGGTATTGACGGTGAAAATGATGCCGGTGATGCGGCGCATGAAGATCATGGCGCGCTCGCCAAGCCCGATAGCCAGGTTCTTGACGTGCGGCAGGCGGTAGGACGGCAGTTCCATAATCAGCGGATGCTCGCTCTTGTCCTTGCGGAACAGGGCGATGACCAGCGACACCATCAGCCCGCTGAAGATGCCGGTGATATACATGGCGAAGAGCACCAGCCCCTGGAAGCTCAGGAAGCCGAACACCTTAGTATTGGGCAGGAAGGCGCCGATCAGCAGGGCATAGACCGGCAGGCGCGCCGAACAGGTCATCAGCGGCGCGATCATGATCGTGGTGATGCGGTCACGGATATCGTGGATCGACCGCGTGGCCATGACGCCCGGAATGGCGCAGGCATGGCTGGATAGCAGAGGGATGAACGAGCGCCCGGTCAGGCCGGCCTTCGACATCAGGTTATCGAGCAGGAAGGCAGCGCGCGGCAGATAGCCCAACTCTTCAAGGATCAGGATGAAGAAGAACAGGATGATGATCTGCGGCAGGAAGACAATGACAGAGCCCAGGCCGCCGATCAGGGCGTCGGCGATGAAGCTTTTCAGCAGACCGTCGGGCAGGGTTTGCGTCACCACGCCGCCGAGCCACGCCATGCTGGCTTCGATGGCGTCCATCGCCGGCGTCGCCCAGGTGAACACCGCCTGGAAAACGACGAACATGATGACCATCAGGATCGGAATGCCGAGTAAGGGGTTGAGCAGGATGCCGTCGAGCCGGTCATCGATCAGCGATGTCCGTTGCGGCATGACGACGGCGGCATTCAGGATACGACGGACATCACCGTGGAGATCGCCCGTCTCGCGGATATCCGGCACATGCGGCGCGACGTTAGCATCGAGATGCGCCACCAGATCTGCCGTGCCATTGGCTTTCACAGCTACGGTTTCGATCACCCGGACGCCGAGTTCGGCCTCTAATTTGGCAGTGTCGATGGTGATGCCGCGCTTGCGGGCCGCATCCATCATGTTGAGCGCCAGAATCATCGGCCGGCCAAGGCGCTTGACCTCCATCACAAAGCGCAGGTGCAGACGCAGGTTGGTGGCGTCGGCCACGCACACGATCAGGTCCGGCATGGTCTCGCCTTCGCGGCGGCCAAGGCAGATATCGCGGGTGATGATTTCGTCCGGCCCCATGGCCTCCAGGCTGTAGGTGCCCGGCAGATCGAGCACCTGCACCTTGCGGCCAGACGGCGCAATGAAATGGCCCTCCTTGCGCTCGACGGTGACGCCCGCATAGTTGGCCACCTTCTGACGGGCGCCGGTAAGCTGATTGAAAAGAGCCGTCTTCCCGCAGTTCGGGTTGCCGACAAGAGCGATCGTGAGCGTATCCATTCTAGGCGGCCTGCTCAACCATGACGCGGGCGGCTTCCGAACGGCGCAGGGCGAAGCGCGTAAAGCCGATCTGGATCAGCAGCGGATCGGCGCCGATGGGTCCGCGGCCCACCACACGCACCGGCTCGCCATCGACGAAACCCAATTCACGCAAGCGGTTGCTAATCAGATCCCCATCATGGGTATCGATCACGCCGGTCACCAGGCCGGGGGCAAAAGCGGGCAGTTCAGTCAATTTCATAAGCGTCACTCACACGGTTGCGAATGACTATCATTTATGGGCATGGCAGGTCAAGCGACTGCGTTCTATTCTCAGGGCTTGCGGCCATTTGCCACGCGAAAAATCTTAGGGAAAGAGGAAGCTCGTCGTGGCATCGACGATCTTTTGCAGATCCGCACGGCTGGCGCCGGCGCGGGCGCGTACGGCCAGGCTGGATGTCAGCGAGGTAATCATCTGCGACATCACCTTAGGGTCCTGATTGGAGCCGATATGGCCCAGTTCCTGCGCCTTAGTGAAGAAGCGCTCGAAGCGCAAATCGAATTCCTCGATCGTGCCCTGCAACACGCTCATGATCGATTCATGGCGTGGCGCTTCATTGAGCGCCGTACACATGAAGGCGCACCCCAGGCATTCCTCGGTTTCCCCCGTGTAGGAGCCGATCATGATATCGAAATAGCGGTTGATGATATCCCGCAGCGCACCATCGTTACCCGTACATTGCAGCACGACATCAAGCTGGCGGCTGATGTTGTTGCGATAGCGCTCCATGGCCTTGAGATAGAGCGCTTCCTTGTCACCAAACGTGGCGGCGAGGCTGGGCCGGCTGACCCCGGTGGCGGCGGAAATGTCATCGAGCGAGGTGTTGGCGAAGCCGCGCATCCAGAACATTTCCAGCACGGTTTCCAGCACCACATCGGGATCGAAGGCGCGCGGTCGGCCACGCTTGCGCACACCGGCGCAGGCTTCCGCATCCACGGCCTGTCCGCCGCACACCGCATCAGGCAGCTCGAACGTTTTCAGATCATCCATCACGGCACGCTACTCCCAAACCAAAACTGTTCTGACCTAAATGTGCCAAACCTAAAAGTGTCAGTTGCCAGTTTTTGGCACAAGTCCAGACTAATCCTCTTTAGGCGCACGGGCCACCCTAAAAAATCTATACGGATATAAGGTTTTCCGCTCTCGTTTGAGGGGTATAACATATTTATTTGCGATGTCGCATAAAAATATGTTTACAAAATGACATCGCCGGACTATTTAAATGCGACGCCGCATTAAATTAGGTTTTTGTGCCGAGATCACAAGCCCTCATTCGCCACCCATGCAGCCAAGTTAAGTGTACCTCCCCCTCTCCTTCCTTTCTCCCCAAAGGATCTTTGTTATGTTCGACCCCATCGTCTCTTCCATCAAGCTTGAACGCTACCGTAAGGCGCTCGTCGTGGCCGCCGTCTCTTTGAGCGTTCTCGCCGTCGCCGGTATCGGCACCGCCCTCACCACCCAGGCCGCGTCACAAGCCGCCGCCCCCGCCGCCACACCCGTTACGGTTGCGGTGGTCGCCACGCAAAACGTCAGCGTCTGGGATGATTTCTCCGGCCACCTCGAAGCCGTTGACCGCGTGGAAATCCGCCCGCGCGTCGCCGGCGCCGTCAAGGCCATCCACTTCCGCGAAGGCGCGCTGGTCAAGGCGGGCGAACTGCTCGTCACCATCGACCCGGCCACCTATCAGGCCGAAGCCGCCCGCGCCCAGGCCGATGTCTCCGCCGCCACCGCCCGCCTGACCCTGGCCACCTCCGAACAGGCTCGTGCTCAGCGTCTGTGGAACGACCATGCCATCGCGCAGTCGGAGCTGGAAAGCCGCACCAACGATCTGAAAGCCGCCGAGGCCAATCTGGCTGCGGCCCGCGCCTCGTTGCAATCGGCCAATCTGAACCTGAGCTATACGCAGGTGCGTGCCCCGGTTTCGGGTCGTGTCGGTCGCATCGAAGTCACGGTCGGCAACCTCGTCGCCGCCGGCCCGCAAGCCCAAATGCTGACCACGCTCGTTTCGGTCAGCCCTATCTATGCCAGCTTCGACGCCGATGAAACGGTCATCAACCGCACCATCGCTGACCTCGGCACCGCCTCGCTCGAAACCATCCCGGTAACCGTCGAGACGGATAATGGTGCGCCGATCGACGGCCATCTGCAACTGATCGACAACCAGTTCGATGGCACCAGCGGCACTCTCCGCGCCCGCGCCGTATTCCAGAATACCGAAGGCAAGCTCATCCCCGGCCAGTTCGTCCGTGTCCGCATGGGCGCGGCGCAAACCAAGCCGGCCGTGCTGGTCTCTGAACTCGCCCTTGGCACCGATCAGAGCAAGCGCTTCGTCTATGTGGTGGGCGCCGATCACAAGGTCGCCTATCGTGAAGTGACGCTCGGCGGTACGGCCAACGGCCTGCGCATCGTCACCACCGGTTTGAAGGATGGTGATCGCGTCGTGGTCAGCGGCATCCAGCACGTTGGTCCAGGCTCGGTCGTAACCGAGACCGTCGCCGCCATGGACGCAAAAGCCAAGCCTGAAGCTTAAACCTGCTTAAGTAAGATACCTACCACCACGCCCTTTGGGCGCGGTCCCCCTCCCCAAAACCAAGAGGTTTCAGGGAGGTATGAACTCCCTGCCATTCCAAATACCTCCCTGAATTTCGCAGAAATTTGGGGAGGGGGACCGCGCGAGCTTGCTCGCGGGGTGGTGGGGCGTCTTGCTTTAAATTCCTCCGCCAGTTCCATTTTCGCCCGCACAAAGGGGCCACCCAAATGAACCTCTCCAAATTCTTTATCGACAGGCCGATCTTCGCCGGCGTCCTGTCCCTGCTGATCCTCGTGGCAGGCCTGCTTAGCTTGCGCGTTCTGCCCGTTTCCGAATATCCGGAAGTCGTGCCGCCGCAGGTCGTGGTCCACGCCGCCTATCCCGGCGCCTCGCCCGCCGTCATCGCCGAAACCGTCGCCGCCCCTATCGAAGAAGCGGTCAACGGCGTCGAAAACATGCTCTACATGTCGTCTCAGGCGACAGCCGACGGCCAGATGACCCTCACCGTCACCTTCAAGCTCGGCACCAATGCCGACCTGGCGCAACAGATGGTGCAGAACCGTGTGTCTCAGGCCGAGGCCCGCTTGCCGGCCGACGTCCGCGCGCTCGGCATCACCACGCAGAAATCGCAATCGTCGCTGCCGCTGGTCGTCCACATCACCTCGCCCAACGGCCGCTATGACGTCACCTACCTGCGCAACTATGCCCTGCTGCACATCAAGGACCGCCTGCAAGCCATCAAGGGCGTGGGCCCGATCCAGATGTTTGGTGGTGGTGATTACGCCATGCGTGTCTGGCTCGATCCGCAAAAGGTCGCCGAGCGCGGCATGTCGCCCTCAGATGTCGCCGACGCCATCCGTTCGGAAAACGTCCAGGCCGCCGCCGGCACCATCGGCGGTTCGCCCGGCCTGCCCGGCGTCGCCCTGACCCTCTCGGTCAATGCGCAAGGCCGCCTATCCTCCGAGGAAGACTTCCGCAACATCATCGTCAAGACCGGCGCTGACGGCGCGGTGACCCGTTTGGGTGATATCGCCCGCGTCGAAATGGGCGCTTCGGATTACGCCCTGCGTTCGCTGCTCGATAACCAGAACGCCGTAGGTATCCCGATCTTTGAGACCGCCGGTGCCAACTCGCTCCAGCTCTCCAAGGAGGTCCACGAGACCATGGAGACGCTGAAGAAGGCCATGCCCGAAGGCGTCAGCTACACCATCGCCTACGACACCTCCGAATACGTCCACGAATTGATCGAACTCGGTCATCCATACCCTGCTGGAAGCCATCATCCTCGTCGTGATCGTGGTCATTTTGTTCCTCCAGACCTGGCGCGCCTCGATCATTCCGCTGCTCGCCGTGCCCGTCTCGGTCATCGGTACCTTCGCGGTGATGCACCTTTTCGGCTTCACCATCAACGCCCTCACCCTGTTCGGTCTCGTTCTGGCCATCGGGATCGTGGTCGATGACGCCATCGTCGTCGTCGAAAACGTCGAGCGCAATATCGAAGCCGGCAAGAGCCCGCGCCAGGCCACCTATCAGGCCATGCGCGAAGTCTCCGGCCCGATCATCGCCATCGCGCTCGTCCTCGTCGCGGTCTTCGTGCCGCTGGCCTTCATCACCGGCCTTTCCGGCCAGTTCTATCGCCAGTTTTCGCTGACCATCGCCATTTCGACCGTCATCTCGGCCGTCAACTCCCTGACGCTTTCTCCAGCTCTGGCAGCCCTGCTCCTCAAGGGCCACGATTCCCCCAAGGATGGACTGACCCGCTTTATGGACAAGTGGCTGGGCGGCTTCTTTGGCGCCTTCAACCGCACCTTCAAAAAGTCGTCGGAATCCTATGGTAAAAGCGTCGGCAAGATCGCCAGCCGCAAGGGTCTCATGCTCGGCCTCTATGCCGGTCTCGCCGGCCTGGCCTTCCTGATGTTCCAGGTCGTACCCGGCGGCTTTATCCCGCAGCAGGACAAGGCCTACCTCGTCGGCATGGTCAAACTGCCCGATGGCGCCACGCTTGACCGCACCGAAGCCGTTGCCCGCAAGGTGTCGGAAATTGCCGGCAAGGAACCGGGCGTCGCCCATGCCCTCGCCTTCCCCGGCATGTCGATCAATGGCTTCACCATCGCCTCCAACGAAGCGGTCGTCTTCATGCCGCTGAAACCCTTCGCTGAACGCAAAGGGGCTGCTCTGAGTGCCGGCGCCATCGCCGGTTCACTGAACGCCAAACTCGGCGGCATTCAGGAAGGCTATTCGGTCATGTTCCCGCCACCGCCACTGCTTGGCCTCGGCACCACCGGCGGCTTCAAGCTCCAGCTCGAAGACCGCGCTGGTCTCGGCTACCAGAAGCTTGACGAAGCCACCAAGGCCTTCGTCGCCAAGGCGGCGCAAACCGAGGAACTGGCCGGCGTCTTCTCGGGCTATAACGTCAACACGCCGCAGCTTTACGCCGATATCGACCGCACCCGCGCCCGCCAGTTGGGCGTCTCGGTCAGCGATATCTTCTCGACCATGCAGATCTATCTCGGTTCGCAATATGTCAACGACTTCAACCGCTTCGGCCGCACCTACAGCGTCCGTGTGCAGGCTGACGCACCCTATCGCGCCCAGTCCGAAGATATCGGCAAGCTGAAGGTCCGCTCGAACACCGGCGAAATGGTGCCCCTGGCCGCCGTGCTGAAGGTCGACCCGACCTCCGGACCGGTCACCGCCAGCCGCTACAACGGCTACCTGTCCGCCGACATCTCCGGCGGTCCGGCACCCGGCTTCTCGTCCGGACAGGCCCAGGACGCCGTCAAGCGCATCGCCGCCGAGACCCTGCCCGCCGGCATCGAGTATGAATGGACCGAACTGACCTATCAGCAGATCCTGGCCGGCAACTCGTCGTCGCTCGTCTTCCCGCTGGTTATCCTGCTCGTCTTCCTCGTGCTCGCCGCCCAGTATGAAAGCGTCGTCCTGCCGATCTCGATCATCATGATCGTGCCAATGGGTCTGCTCTCCGCCATGGTCGGTGTGTGGATTTCCCATGGCGACAACAACATCTTCACCCAGATCGGTCTGTTCGTTCTGGTGGGGCTGTCAGCGAAAAACGCCATCCTGATCGTCGAATTCGCCCGCGAACTCGAACTGACAGGGCTCAATCCGCTGGAGGCCGCCATTCGTGCCAGCCGCCTGCGTCTGCGCCCGATCCTGATGACCTCGATCGCCTTCATCATGGGCGTGCTGCCCCTGGTGCTCAGCCACGGCGCCGGTTCGGAAATGCGTCACGCCATGGGGATCGCCGTCTTCTCCGGCATGATCGGGGCCACCATTATCGGCCTCTTCATGACCCCCTTCTTCTACGTGCTGCTGCGCGCCATGTCCGGCAACCGTCCTCTGAAGTCGCACACCTCCACCTTGGCCGGCGAAGACGACCACGACGACCTGCCGCCACCCGTTCAGCCCGCTCCCGCCAAGCTTAAACCGGAGGCTTTCTAATGAGCCGCTTCTTTATCCCCCTCACCTTCGCAGCCGCTCTTTTGAGCGGCTGCGCCACCGCCCCGCTACAACAGGCTTCCTTCGAGACGCCCGCGGCTTTCAAGGGCGCAACCACCACCAGCCTTGCACCCGCGGCTCCGCAAACGGCGCAGACCTGGTGGCTGGTCTTCAACGACGACGTGCTCAACACTCTGATGTCGCGCGCCATGGAGAAGAACAACGACATCAAGGTCGCCTATGGCCGTCTTGATCAGGCGCAAGCCCTGCTCGGCGCCTCGAAAGCCGATCTGTGGCCGCAACTCGGCGCCGGTTATCAGGTCATCCACGGCGCCAACACCAGCGAGATCGGCACCGGCTCGCAAAAGCCGGCCACCGGTCACGCCATCGGCGCCACACTGTCGTATGAGGTCGATCTGTTCGGCCGCATCCGCAACGCCGCCAAGGCCGCCGATTTCGATGCCAAGTCGAGCCAGGCCCTGCTGCTCGATACGCAGTTACTGATCCAGTCGCACGTCGCCCAGAGCTACTTCGCCCTGCGCGCGCTCGATGAGGACCGTGCCATTGTGCGCGACACGCTGGAAGCCTATCGCGGTAGCTTGTCGGTGACGACCCGCCGCTTTGAGGAAGGTGATGTCGCCGAACTCGACGTCGCCCGTTTGGAAACCGAGGTGGCCTCCACCGAAGCCGCGGGCGCTGCGCTCGACCAGCAACGCGCCCAACTGGCCCATGCGCTGGCTGTGCTGCTCGGTGAACCCGCCAGCACCTTCGACCTGACCTCGGCTTCCTGGGCATCGCAACCCTGGGCCAGTTCCGTGCCGGTCATCCCGGCCGGCCTGCCCGCCAAACTGATCGAAGACCGCCCGGACATCATCGCGGCGGAAGCTTCGCTCTATGCGGCACAACGCCGTGTCGGCATCGCCAAGGCAGCGTGGTTCCCCACTCTTAGCCTGACCGCCAATGGCGGCTATGCCGCCGGTGATGCCGACAATCTGTTTGAAGACGTGGCGAGGAACTGGTCGCTGGCCAGTATCCTGAGCCAGGCCATCTTCGATGGCGGCCGTCGCAACGCCAATATCGATTACAGCAAAGCCGGGCTTGATATCGCCTTCGCCGGTTATCAGCAATCTGTGCTGGCGGCCTTTGCCGATGTCGAGGATCAGTTATCGGATATCAACTATCTGAAACAGCAGCAGACTGCGCAGGATCAGGCGGTTGCGGCCGCCACCCGAGCCATGGCCATGTCCCAATCACGCTACACCAATGGCTCATCATCTCAACTTGAGGTTCTGGATGCCCAGCGGCAATTGCTGGCGATCCGCCGGCAGGCCCTGCGCGTTCGGGCTTCACAGTATCAGTCGACGGTCGGTCTGATCCGGGCGCTCGGCGGAGGTTGGACCACCTGACCTGGCGGACAGGCTGGTTCCTCGCAGGCGCGTTACCGAAAGTGTGGCGCGCCTGTTTTTTTAGGCTTGGGAGAGATTAGCTGCGATAGATCGGACGACGGCGGCGCGAATGGCGCGTACTCGGTCGGGGCAGTTGCAGAGCCCATGCCAAAACGTCAAGCAAAGACCAGATCGGGGCCGTGATGGGGAACAGCAGAATTTTTACAATTGAATTGCGTTTCGCCAGAATGGTTCATCCTTATCCAAGTGTTAAAAAACCACATAATTTATTGCACCGTAATATGCAGTCATTGAGGCCGAAAAATGAATTTTGCAATCCTTCTGAGCTCTATTTTATACGAGGCCGGTAAAAAACGACGCAAAAATGCAACGCTTATGACCCTTTTTGCGCTAAAATGGCTGAATTAAACCCCTAAACGGAGCCTGCCATGATTCGCCATATCGTCCCGTTCCGTCTCAAACACGCACCCAACTCTGACGAAGAAGCCGACTTCCTGAGCGCCAACCGCAAACTGGCCGATATTCCTGGCGTGCAGGCGTTTGAGCTGTCTCGCCAGGTCAGTCAGAAAAACGCCTTCACCTTCTGCGTCTCGATGGCCTTCAAGGATCAGGCGGCCTATGACGCCTATAATATCCACCCGGCTCATGTCGATTTCGTCCAGACCCGCTGGATACCTGAAGTCGCCGATTTCATGGAAATCGATTTGATCTAACGTCTGATTTAATCACTCAATTGAAATTATTCAATAAAAAACAAGCCAATAAGTAAAGGATCTAGGGCTTGTGCCCCTGGCGCACCCAAGAGGATTCGAACCTCTGACCTCTGCCTTCGGAGAGGTTAATTCAGGTCAAAACCTATCCGCATTCGTCCGTCACTATCCATACAAATCAATAGGTTACTAATTTCAGTCCATACTTGTATCGCGGCATCCGGGGGCATATATTTGACGAATATTTGACAAGTTTTAGGTACGGATATGCCAAAAACTCTACAAGAGTCACCCGTTACCACCCGTGCATCACGTATGCAGTTGACCGAGGGCCTCCACTGGCGTCAGCTTGATCCGGACACACATCTTGGCTACCGAAAAGGAAAACGCGGGGGGCGCTGGCTATTGCGCTATTACGTCGGTAGTGGCACCTACAGGCAACAAACAATAGGTACGGCCGATGATATCATTTCTGAGGGCACTTTTACCTACGATGAGGCTTGCCGTTTGGCACGGCGAAAGGTCATTGAAGCACGCCAATTAGTTGCCATTCAAGCCGCAGGGCCGGTGCCAACAGTTAAAACCGCTATTGCTTCATACATCGAACGTTGCAATGCTCGCGCGTCGGCCATAGCAGGTCGACCGATTAGGTCGGGCGCGGCCGGCCGTCTGTCTATGTACGTGTTAGCAAATAGTGAATTATCAGACACGCCCCTGCATCAACTAAGCGACGGTTCCTTAAGAAACTGGCTGAAGAGCCTGAACTGTAAAAGCGGGGCCACTCGCAAACGTATTTCGAATGATTTTCGAGCCGCACTCAACTCAGCGGCTGACGAAGGACGAAGAGTACTTCCTGCTGATCTTCCTGTTACAATCAAGCACGGCTTCAGATATTCAGAAGAAGACGCGGTCGCGCTAACCCAGTCAAGCTCTAAGGGAAACCAAATTCTTAGCGATAAGGAAGTGCGGTGGATTATTGAAGCGGCGAAGCAAACTGATTTTGACGGCGGATGGGAAGGCGATCTCTTGCGCATGATCTTATTGCTTGGGGCGACAGGCGCAAGATTTAGCCAAGTCCGACGAATTCGAGTTCAAGACGTTCAAATAATAGCCTCTCGAATAATGATCCCCTCAAGTGCAAAAGGGCGAAAACGCGACGCGCGATATATTCCCGTACCTTTAGGTGCCGATGTACTGGCGGCCCTCCAACCGGTTATGCGAGACCGTGACAAGATGGCGCCTCTACTGGAGAAGTGGCACAACGTCCAAATCGGTCCGGGGAAATGGCGTAAATCGGAGCGCCGGGCTTGGCGGGCATCCTACGAGATTACAAAGCCTTTCAAAGCAATCGCTGAAATTGCAGGTTTATCGGGGCGGACTGCTTATTGCCTGCGTCATTCGTCGATCGTTCGTCACCTTCGCATAGGGACCCCGATACGTCTGGTCGCCGCTTTGCATGATACAAGCGTCGAGATGATCGAAAGACACTACAGTTACTGGATTGCAGACGGTTTGGAGGATATCGCGGCGCGGGCTGTCGTGCCGCTGATATCATTTGGTGCAATTGACACACGGTTTGAGTAAGCGAAGGCCGTCTACAGCTTTCATGTGACCCGCCACACATCTTTTCAGGCCTCACCTCGCGCACGGCGCCGAAGTGACAGGCGCCTAACCGATTACCTTTGCGCAGCGCACAAAATGTGGTAATTTGACACCTCAATGAAAATGGAACGAAAAAGGTACGTAGTGAAGGCAAGATAAAGGCTCAACTCCCGTTTCGCGTAAGTCTTTGTCTGCACATCGCTTTTAAGGATTTACCGAAAAAACCAGGAGTTATTTCGCTGTAATTCGTTGTTTTTATAAATTATTTGACTTTTTGCGCGACGCACAAAAAATGTCTCACGAAAGAGCCTCTTGGCAGGTCCCAGGCCTATGGTTGGCCGGGCCGGCAAGAGCCCACAGAACGCGATGTTTCCGCCCCCCAATCCAATTTCTTAGGGTCTCGCTAGGCGCGCCGCCTGACCTCATTTGGCGTTGCGTGACCCTCCTAGGCCTTTCAGCGAAACCGGCTTGGCATGGTATTTTTTGGTCTGGAGGGCTTCCCCATGCCAGATACCAACGACAAGATTTCATACCGCATAGACGAGGCTGTGAGGGCGTCAGGCCTGGGCCGGTCATTCCTTTACGAACGGATCGCCGAAGGGGCCTTGCGGTCGGTGAAGGTTGGCGGGCGGCGACTGATCATGCGCCGTGACCTGTTGGAGTTTATCGACGGCGGGAATTCAGTGAGACTGCCCGCCCCGCCAGCGCCCGCGATTGTGCCGACGACGAAGCCCGACCCCAACGGGCTTCCACAATGGACGCAGCTCGAATTGCCATTGAAGAAGCGTAGGTAGGCCTCACTTGTAATAGGTCCGCCGCAAAAGCGGTAGCCCACGCCCGGCAGCGGTGCTAAACTCAGATTTCCACCTTACAGGAATCTCGATGCTGGCCGATCAGCTCTCTCACCTACCGGACACGAAACGCCGCGAGCTTGAGCGCGTGGTCAAGGTGCTGTTTGATGAGTTCGAGGACGTCACTAAAACCAAGCTGTCGGACAAGAGGAAACTCGGCCGCATCCTGAAAGTGATCCTGTTCGGCTCCTATGCGCGGGGAGATTGGGTCGAAGATCGGCTCTCCGGCTATCGATCCGACTACGATCTGCTGATCGTGGTCAACAGCCACCAGTTCACCGATCTGCACGAATATTGGGCCAAGGCGGATGAGCATTTCATCCGCGAGGTGACGGTCACCCAGAATATCAAAACGCCGGTCAACTTCATCATTCACGATCTGGCCGATGTAAACGACCAGCTTGCCAAGGGCCGCCCGTTTTTCACTGACATCGCCCGTGACGGCATCATGCTTTACGAAGCGCCTGGGCATCCGCTGATCAAGCCAAAGCCCCTCACCCCGGCAGAGATCAGGACAGAGGCTCAAGCCAACTTCGATCAATGGCTCCCAGGCGCCGAATCCTTCATCGCATCGGCAGGGTTCCTAAACGAACGAGGCGATCTAAAAAAAGCGACGTTCCTCCTGCATCAGGCCACGGAGTCGCTTTATCACTGCCTTTTGCTGGTACTGACGCTGTATTCGCCAAAGAGCCACCGCATCAATATGTTGCGGTCCCAAGCGGAGGCCCTGGACGACCGCCTAAAGGCCATTTGGCCCAGCGACACCAAACTACACCGGCAGGCCTTTGATCGCCTCCGCAGGGCGTATGTAGAGGCCCGCTATTCGGCAGAATATTCAGTCTCAACAGATGAGCTGGAATGGCTTAACGAGCGGATCATCATTCTGCGCGATACAGTGGAAACGGTCTGCCAGGAGCGCCTTGGCTCCTAAACCGGTTTGGCTCCCAAATGGCGCCATGCGGGTGTCGAAGGGAGCCATCCAAACGATGTGCAGACAAGGGTTTGCGGATGGAATGGAGCCATTGCTTTAATCTTGCCTTCCTTTTTTTTCAGACCGATTACGCGTAAATTTCTGTCGGTTTGCGCCCGAAGGAGCGGCAATTGAAGACCGTCGCTAAATACACAAGGCGGACGCTTGCCGTTGGTGCGTAACCAGTCGCTCAAGCTTAACTTGATCTCGACCATGGGAGTGGTATCAATAGGCATGGGGTTATGGGATACTATTTTAGGGAGACGGCGGCACACAGCATCAATAGCAGTGCCCTATACCCCCTATACCCAGATGTTCGATCGGGAGGTCGGCGCTAAAGATCTTGATGGTGCGATCGGTCCCCTATCGCATGCGGCGAAACTCGCACTTGAAGAAGCTTGGGTTCATTTTGAAACTGGCCTTGCTGGATGGAAAACACGCACACAAATCGCCGCTCTAGACCGTACAGCCGTCATACGGTCGCATGTCCCTGTTAATATCCTTGAAGATTGCTGTTTTAGTCTCTTGATTGATCAGTCTGGGTCTATGCGCGGGCAAAACATGTTGCTCGCCGCTGCGGCCGCAGATTGTATTCAGGACTTCGTGCGCAATCTCGGATGCACGGTAGAGGTTCTCGGTTTCACCACTACCACGTGGAAGGGAGGCTTATCACGCCGGAAATGGTTCCGGCATGGTCGTGCCCCAACACCAGGCAGGCTTTGTGATTTGCTCCACATTATCTACATGGATGCTAACAGCCCTGGAAAAGGCACTGGCTCGTGGGCCTTCCGGCCCATGCTGCGCCCTGACCTGCCAAAGGAAAACGTAGATGGTGAAGCCGTTCAATGGGCGACTGACAGACTGAAGCGGCTGAAGCAAAACCGGAAATTTTTAATTATCATTTCAGACGGTGCCCCGGTCGACGACTCCACGCTGATGGAGAATGATCTGGACTATCTATCCCGGCACCTGCGGTCTGTTGTAGGCGAAATCGAGGCCAAAGGTGAAATACGACTATCGGCCATTGGGATCGGTCACGATGTCACCTCTTACTATAGCGATGGTCTGGTCGTTCACAGCCCAGATGAGTTGGGGAGCGCACTCATTGGAAAAGTGGCAGATCTGGTGATTTCGGCAGCAGACCCAGGTTGAGGGAGGCAACAATGCAGCGGGATTGGCAAAACAACGCACCTAGAAGGAAGCACTTTTTCATTTACGAACTCAGGGGCACCGCTTGCCCAGTTCAACCCAGCGGCCACCCCACCGTACAATTTTAGAAGTGACTGCCATGCCGATTGCGAAGAGCTCACAGCTCGGCTCAGCGCCCTTTACGGTCATTCAGCCGATACCGAAAAATTCCAGATGCGGAAGCTTCTCCCGGTTCATTCGACCGGTTTCGAAGCAAATTGGAGCTCGATGCCAGGTCGTCTACAACACCCTTGGGGCCCTAGCCAATACTAACTTCACAGTTGCCGAAGGAAGCGTTACGCCGAGGTCGAGCCAGTGAATGACATTGTAGTACCTGTACTCATTGGCCTCTGAGTAAGAGCGATGAATTTCCTTAACTCGCCTGCGCGGCAACGCCTCCTCTCTCCAGCGCACCGAGCGCTAGATATCTTATCTCGACGTCCGAATCTTCGATCAATAACTTTGCTAAGTCGATAGTTTGGGCCACAACCGGCCGACTTCACCATCCGCTGTTGTTCACAATTTTCCGCCTGTGTCTTTTTGATTCAAGTGGTAGCTATGCGGTAGCTGGAGGTGGGTTTCGGACGCAGAAAAGCCGCCTTGTGAGGCGGCTATCTATTTGATATTGTTGTTATAAAGACTGGTTGCGGGGGCCAGATTTGAACTGACGACCTTCAGGTTATGAGCCTAAGCGGCCTCAAAGAGTGATGCGTAAGATATTTGAACGAACTGGTCTTAACCCATTACGAAACAAATTCTTGAGATGGGATCACTTTAAATTGAACGGTAGCTCCATCCGCATTTGGCCACTATTGGCCACCTAAGTCCGCCACTTGATATTTGACGTATATTAGACGGGTTGCCACATAAGTGAGCTAAGTCATTGAAATATGGCGCACCCAAGAGGATTCGAACCTCTGACCTCTGCCTTCGGAGGGCAGCGCTCTATCCAGCTGAGCTATGGGTGCCTGTGGCCAGATCAAGCTACCTAAGCTAAAGCGCAGCCGCACTCAACCGCAAAAATCGCCTTATCCTGTTTTGTGCCGCGAACTGTCGCGCAACACCAGTTCCGGCGTAACGACCAGCCCCTCGTGCTCCTGCATACCGCCCTCATCGAGCGCGGCAACCAGCAGTTCCAGTCCGCGCCGACCCAGATCGAAGATACCCACCCGCAGCGTGGTCAGGGGCGGCGAGGTGAAACGCGCGATCGGGATATCATCAAAACCGACCAGCGCCACGTCCTGCGGCACCTTCACGCCGGCTTCGCTGAGGGCCAGCAGGCAGCCGACCGCCATCATGTCGTTGGCCACGAAGATACCGTCGGGCAATGGCCCCGATGCCAGGAAGGCCTTGGCGCCGCGATAGCCGGACTCTTCGGTGAAATCCCCCTCGAACACCGCCGGCGAGGGCTGGCTAACCGCCGACAAAAAGCCGCGCTTACGCTCCTCGGCTTCGAAATTTTGAGACGGACCGGAGATATGCGCCAGGCGCTTGCAGCCTTGCTCCAACAGGTGCTTGACCGCCGTGACGCCACCACCGAAATTATCGACGCTGATCGAGCCCTGCCCGCTGCCGATGCGGCTGGCGATGGTCACTACCGGCAGGCTGAGCGGCAAGATAGCCACCAGATCATGCGATTCCACGAAGGGTGACATGACCAGCAGGCCATCGACACGACCGCCCATGGCACGCATTATCAGCACGGCCTCATCGGGATTGCCGTGCGATCCGGAGACCAACAGGTGCAGACCGCGCGCCCGCGCCGCCACATCGACGCCGCGGATAATCTCGGCAAAAAACTCGCCATAGATATCGGGGAGCAGCACACCGATCGTATTGGTGCGCGAAGTGACCAAAGACCGGGCACCGCCATGCGGCACATAGCGCAGGCGACCGGCGGCTTCAAGCACGCGCAGCTTTACCGCTTCGGCGACATTATCGAGGCCATTGATGGCGCGCGACGCCGAGGCGATCGACACATTGGCTTCACGCGCAACATCTTTAAGAGTGGCCCCTGCCATATGCTCTCCTTTGTTGAATCAGGTGTAGGGCGTTGAAGACGAAGTGTAAAGTTACTCTCCGGGTTTCAGCATGAAACCCGGCAAGACCAAACCGCCCGAGCTTTTGCGAGGAGCTAAGCGGAAAATGTTAAAACGGAAAAGCTGTCACGCCCTTGATCCATTCGTCGATCTGCAGCGCCTTGACCGCCGGCGGGGCGGCGCGTTCGCGGCAATTGGGCCGTTCGCACAGGCGGCACATCGGTCCGGTCTCGACCGCATTGGGCTGAGCCAGGTTCAGGCCGCGCGCATAGATCAGCTTTTCGGCATATTTCAACTCGCAGCCCAGACCGATCGCCTGTTGCGAAAAGGCGCCGTCGGCATAGGCGCTCATATTCCGATCCAGCGTGCGCGCCAGGGTGAAATAACGCAGCTTGTCGGGCGTTTCGATGACCTGGGTGATGATGCGGCCCGGCGTCTGGAAGGCCTGATGGATATTCCACCGCGGACAGGCGCCGCCATATCTGGAAAACGGGAAGTGTCCTGCGGCGAAGCGCTTGGACACATTGCCGGCGGAATCGATCCGCATCAGGAAGAAGGGCACGCCGCGACTGCCGGGTCGTGACAAGGTGGTCAGGCGCTGGGCCGCCTGCTCGTAAGACACCTGATAGGGCGCGCGCAACAACTCGATATCATAGGCATTGCTTTCCGCCTCATGCAGAAAGCGGCCGTAGGGCATCAGGGTGGCGGCGGCCAGGTAGTTCAGCAGGGCGATCTTGTAGAGCCGTGAGGTGGCGAGATCGGGCGCTTTCGCTTTCTCGGTCAGGGCATTGATCTCGGCTGCGTATTCGCTAAGCGCCAGTTGGTAGAGCAGCGCGAAACGCCGTGATGATGGCCCCAGCGTTTCGGAGATCATCAGCCGGCGGCGATGCGGATCGTAACGGCGCTGATACATCATCATGACCTGCGCCGGCATGAAGCGGATTTCGATGCCGTACTGGTCCTTGAGCCACCTTTGCGCCGCCTCTTCCAGGGAGTGCGGATCGCCGCCGAGGGTGGCGAAAAGCTGCTCACCCAGTTCGTCGAGTTCGGGGAAGAAGTTGTGATGGCTCTGGATCTGGTCACGCACCCAGTCGGTCGGCGATTGTTCGGTCTCTTCCGGAGTTGCCACCAGAGCGTCGCGTTTCCGGCGTTCGGTATAGGCACGATAGAGCCGCGTTACCGCTTCAGCGGCCATCGGCGAAGAGGCCACCAGTTCGGAGATTTCACGGCGCGGCAGGTGCAGATCCTTGAAAAGCGGATCGGCGAAGATTTCGACCAGATCGGCCTCCCCTGCCGGCTCTGAATCATCCGTAAAGGTGCGCAGATCAAGATCATAGGTAGCGGCCAGCTTGAGCAGCACCTGCGCCGTCACCGGGCGCTGGTTGCGCTCAAGGTGATTGAGATAGGAGGCCGAAACGCCGAGATCGGTCGCCATCTGCGTCTGGGTCAGGCTGAGATCATAGCGCAGCCGCTTGAGACGTCCGCCAAGGAAGAGTTTGCGATCGAGTTCGGCCATGACGCCCTCCAGACGCAAGTATTGTCATAAATTTACAAGATTTACAATGTCACAATTTTCCAAATGACTCCATTTTGGCTGCAGAAACCCTATATTTCCTTAACTTTTAAGCGCTTCATGTCTTCACACACAACAGCGGCACGCCGCAGATGATGAGACACATTATGACAGAAGCGCCCATACCCGCACCTTTTGCCAGCCCGTTCGATATGGCCACGCTCTATGCCGCAGCCTTCGGACTGTTCGCGCCGGGCCTGCTCATGGCCGCCCGCCGCCAAACGACCGCATCCACACAGCAACCCTCACAAGGACAATCGACATGACTATGTCTAAGACAACCTTCCATGATTTGGTTCCCTCCGCTCCACAAGGCCGCTTTGACGGCATCACCCGCCCCTATTCTGCCGAAGACGTCCTGCGTCTGCGCGGCTCCTTCCCCATCCAGCACACACTCGCCGAACGCGGCGCCAACAAGCTGTGGGATCTGCTGCACAGCGAACCCTTCATCAACAGCTTAGGCGCCATGACAGGCAATCAAGCCATGCAGATGGTTCGCGCCGGCCTGAAGGCCATCTACCTCTCCGGCTGGCAGGTCGCGGCGGATAGCAACACCGCCTCGTCCATGTATCCCGACCAATCGCTCTATCCGGCCAATGCCGCGCCCGAACTGTGCAAGCGCATCAACAAGACCCTGCAACGCGCCGACCAGATCGAGCATTCCGAAGGCGGCGCCAAGCGAGACTGGTTTGCGCCGATTGTCGCCGATGCCGAGGCCGGTTTCGGCGGGCCGCTCAACTGCTTCGAGATCATGAAGGCCTTTATCGAAGCGGGCGCTGCCGGCGTCCATTTCGAGGATCAACTGGCCTCGGAGAAAAAGTGCGGCCATCTGGGCGGCAAGGTCCTGATCCCGACCCAGGCCCACGAACGCGCCCTGACCTCAGCCCGCCTCGCCGCCGACGTCATGGGCGTGCCGACCCTCGTCGTTGCCCGCACCGATGCAGAAAGCGCGCAACTGATCACCTCGGATATCGATGAGCGCGACCATCCCTTCATCGAGCGTGAAAACCGCACGCCCGAGGGGTTTTATCGCCTGAAGCCCTGCACCGGCCTTGACCACTGCATTGCCCGCGGCCTGGCCTATGCCAGCGTGGCCGACCTGCTGTGGTGGGAAACCTCGCACCCCGATCTGGAGGATGCCCGCAAGTTTGCGGAAGCCGTCCACAAGGTCCACCCCGGCAAGCTGCTGGCCTATAACTGCTCGCCGTCCTTCAACTGGAAGGCCAAGCTCGATGACGCCACCATCGCCCGATATCAGCGCGAACTCGGCGCCATGGGCTACAAGTTCCAGTTCGTCACCCTGGCCGGTTTCCACTCGCTGAACAACTCCATGTTCGAACTGGCCGATGGTTACCGCGATCGCGGCATGGCGGCCTATTCGGAACTGCAACAGCGCGAATTCGCCAATGAAGCGGCCGGCTACACCGCCACCCGTCACCAGCGCGAGGTCGGCACCGGTTACTTCGACAAGGTGGCCATGACCATCAGCAACGGTCAGTCCTCCACCACGGCCATGAACTCATCCACCGAGACGGCGCAGTTTACCTCAGTCGCCGCTGAATAGGAGACATGAAATTGGAAACCCTCAATCGCCCGCAAGCCATCATCGAGTTCTGCCTGGCGCCCCTGCACCTCAACCCGCAAACCGAGGCCGCGCAGGAGGTCTATCGCCGGCTCGAACACGTCATCAAAACCTACCAGTCGAAAATTCCGCAACCGGTGTCGGTCGATTTCTCGAACATGCCGCCGATCGTGATCAATGAAGCGGCCCACGGCTACGAATAAATCCTGTCACCATCCTGATCTCCGGCCATGCGCCCTCTTCAAACCTGCGAAGAGGGCGTCCCTATGTTTTTACCGCTCTGCTATGCCCTTGCTGCAAGGTTTTATGTTTTGAGCAAAAGTGCAAATTGCGCACCGCCGCAATTTGCTTTAAGGCGCTCACAGGCCGCGCAGGCTCGCCGCAACAGCAGCGGCGCACGCTTGTGCTTGCCAAATTCAATCGAATAAGTTCAATTGAATTTGGAACGTTTGTAATTTGTCCCCAAAGGCTTTGCGCATCATGAGCGACATCATCCCTCCCCCCGAAGTCATCTATGTCGACGCCCACAAGGTCGCCTGTAACGGCGGTGGCGGCGCGCTCGGTCATCCGCTGACCTATTACGATCTCGGCGAAGATGGTACGGCTGAATGCGGCTATTGCGACCGCAAGTTTGTCCATAAGGACCACGCGCATGACTATGTTGATCCGGCGCCGCGTCCGGAAGGCGACCACTAAATATGCGTTTTCTGCACACCATGGTGCGGGTGCATGACCTCGACGCCGCGCTGACCTTCTGGTGTCAGGGCTTAGGCCTGATCGAGACCCGTCGGATGGAGTTCAGGCGGGCAGGTTTACGCTGGTCTATCTGGCCGCAAAGCTCGACGAAGACCATGCCAATGCTTTCAAGGCGCCCGAACTGGAACTGACCTGGAATTGGCCGGATGCCGACAGCAAGGCTGAGGTCTATACCAGCGGCCGCAATTTCGGCCACGTCGCCTATGAGGTCGACGACATCTATGCCGCCTGTCAGCACCTCGCCGACATGGGCGTGGTGATCAACCGTCCGCCGCGCGACGGCCACATGGCCTTTGTGCGCTCGCCGGACGGCATTTCGGTTGAACTGCTGCAAAAGAATGGATCGCTGGCGCCGGCGGAACCGTGGGTTTCGATGGCCAATACCGGAAGCTGGTAATCAGCCGAAGACGTTGGACCTCTCAACGCACAGCACATGCGTAGTCGCCAGGCGCACCAGATGCGTCAGGGCGAAATCCGGATCGATCTCGCCCGTCGCGGCCAGAGCCAGGGTATCAGCCAAGCGGTTCTCCATACCTGGGCCATTCAGGTGGCACAGGTCAGGGCGACAAAAGTGCACAAGATCAGCGACCGCCTTGGGGCCATCAACACGCTGGTCGAGAAACGCCTCCAGCACGTGGCTGACAGCGATGCGCAGGCGGGTTGGATCGGTTTCTTTCATCATGGACATGGGGGAACTCCGGTTTTTATACTGCCATGTTCATAGCCGAAAAAGCGCTTTGCTGCGCTGCGGCATAACGTCATCCAACCCGAACGGGATCAGCCCAAAACCGACAGGTGATCCGCATCCACGGTCTTCGCCGTCGCCAGCCGGATCAGATGTGTCAGGGCGCTATCGGTGCTGACCTCTCCGACCGTGACCATGGCCAGGGTCTTAGCCAGATAGCTATCCAGGCCTTCACCGTCATGACCGACAAAGTCAGGATGGCACAGCTTTAAGAGGTCAGCGACCGCGTCAGGCGGTTCGATATCCCCGCGTTGGAAGAGTTCGAGAATGCGGCTGATATTAATCCGCAAGGCTGTGTGATCGGCATCCTTAAGCATAGACATGAGGCAACTCCATTTCCTTATTAAGATTATGGGTATTATGCACGAAACCGCCAACGCTGCACTGCGGCATATTGCCCAAAAGCAACACCCGTCCGATAAGCTTAACGCTGCGTTACCTATCACGGACTTGTTGATTGCCTTTACCGCCATAACGGCGTTTCGTAAGGTGTAAGGCCGCCGCAAAAGACGGCCCAGACAGCCGCAGGGTTGCGACGTCCGCACATAGTCCATTTGAGGTGCTGACATGACCAAGGCCGCTATCGCCGCCGATCACCGCTCATCCTTTTTAGACGCCGCCAAAGCCTTTGCGCTCCTGCCGGTGGGGCTGGCGCTCGTCATCTATCTCGCCTGCCGTGAACGATGGTGACTTAATTTGGCCCGCAGCTTTGATTTGGTATAGGGATCATATGGCCTTATGAAAGGCCAACGTCGATTCCCAGCCGAACAGAGCCTTGAATGTCCGAAGCCACACCCGAAAAGCAAAAACGCCTCGTCCTGATCGATGGCTCCGGCTATATTTTCCGTGCCTATCATGGCCTGCCGCCCCTGACGCGCAAGTCGGACGGCCTGCCGATCGGCGCCGTCAGCGGCTTCTGCAACATGCTGTTCAAGCTGATCAAGGAAAACCGCGGCGACGACGCGCCGTCGCATTTGGCGGTCATTTTTGACGCCGGCTCGAAGACCTTCCGCAACGAACTTTATGATCAGTACAAGGCCCACCGTCCGCCGGCGCCGGAAGACCTGATCCCGCAATTCCCGCTGATCCGTGAGGCCACGCGCGCCTTCGGCCTGCCCGCCGTCGAGATGGAGAATTTCGAGGCCGACGACCTGATCTGCACCTACACTCACCTGGCCAAGAAGGACGGCTTCAAGGTCACTATCATCTCGTCCGACAAGGACCTGATGCAACTGGTCAATGATGATGTCAGCCTGATGGACCCTGTCAAGGGAACGCTGGTCGGCCGCGAAGGCGTGATCGAGAAGTTCGGTGTGCCCCCCGAACTGGTGGTCGATGCGCAGGCCCTGATCGGGGATTCCGCCGATAATGTGCCGGGCGCCCCCGGCATCGGGGTCAAGACCGCCGCGCAACTGCTGCTCGAATACGGCAATCTCGATAATGTGCTGGCGCGTGCCTCCGAGATCAAGCAGGAGAAGCGCCGCCAGACCCTGATCGACTTCAGGGAGCAGATTCTTCTGTCGCGCCAACTGGTGACCCTGCGTTGCGAACTCGCCTACGCCGGTCGATATCGATACCTTTATCCTCAAAGAACCCGAGCAGGATGTGCTGGCGGCTTTTCTGGCGCTGATGGAGTTCAATACGCTGGCCAAGCGCGTCGGTGGCAATAGCTTAAGCCTGCTGCAGGCTTCGTCAGCGCTCGACAAGCTCCCCACCGCGCCCATCCTGCGTCCGCTCTACGGCGCCCCGAAAAAGGGCCCTGCCGAGGCTGCCATCCAGCCGGTGCACCGCGAAACCTACGAATGCGTCCAGACGATGGAAGCGTTAGAGACGTGGATCGCCTGCGCCTATGAAGCCCGCGTCATCGCCATCGACACTGAGACCGATGATCTCTCGGCCTCCCATTCCGGACTAGTCGGCATTTCGCTGGCGGTCGGTGTCAATCAGGCATGCTATATTCCGCTGGCGCATACCTCCAGTGAGGGTTTTGATTTTGGTGATGGGGGCGGTCTCCAGCAGATCGACTTCCAGACAGCTATCGCCGCACTCAAGCTCCTGTTTGAAGATCCGAACATCCTGAAGGTCGGGCAAAACATCAAATACGATCTGTCGGTCCTGCACCGCCACGGCATTGATGTCACGCCTTACGACGACACCATGCTGATCTCCTATGTGCTCGAAGGCGGCGTGCACGGTCACGGCATGGACGAACTTTCCGAACTGCACCTTGGCCATACGCCGATCACCTTCAAGCAGGTGGCGGGCTCTGGTAAGCAGGCGAAGTCGTTCAAATATGTCGGCTTGAAAGAGGCGACCGAATACGCCGCCGAGGACGCCGACGTCACCTTGCGCCTATGGCACATTCTCAAACCGCGCCTCGCCCAGCAAGGCCTGCTGACCGTCTATGAGACTCTGGAACGCCAGATGCCTGCCACACTCTCCGAAATGGAGCTGGCCGGCATCCGTATCGATCCGGCCATTCTGCAAAGCCTGTCTCACGATTTCGGCACCCGCATGAACGCCATCGAGCAGGAGGCACAGGCGCTGGTGGGGCGGCCGTTCAACATGAACAGCCCCCAGCAACTCGGTGCGATTTTCTATGACGAAATGCAGCTTCCCGGCGGCAAGCGCACGGCGTCCGGCCAATGGGCCACGGACGTCAAGGTGCTGGAAGAACTGGCGGAAAGCGGTCAACCGCTCGCCAGGATGCTGCTCGATTACCGCCAGATGGCCAAGCTGAAAGGCACCTATACCGACGCGCTCGTGGGGTATGCCGACAAGACGACTCAGCGCATCCATACCAGCTTCCACCTGGCGGCTACGCCGACAGGACGCCTGTCGTCTAATGAGCCGAACCTGCAAAACATCCCGATCCGTAACGCCGAAGGCCGCAAGATTTGCCAGGCCTTTATCGCCAAACCGGGCCACAAGCTGATCAGCGCGGACTACAGCCAGATCGAACTGCGCATCCTGGCCCATATTGGTGACATTCCGCAGCTAAAACAGGCCTTTGCGCGCGGCGATGATATCCACGCCATGACCGCCTCGGAAATGTTCGGCGTGCCGATGGAGGAGATGACCTCGGAAATCCGCCGTCGCGCCAAGGCGATCAATTTCGGCATTATCTATGGCATTTCCGGTTTCGGACTGGCCAACCAGCTCGGTATCGAACGCGGCGAGGCTGGCCGTTATATAGAGACCTATTTCGACCGTTTCCCCGGCATCAAGGCCTATATGGACGTGACCAAAGCCTTCGTGAACGCCAACGGGTTCGTCACCACCCTGATGGGCCGCAAGATCCATATCCCCGAAATCAACGGCAAGGGCGCCATCAAGGCCTTCGCCGAGCGCGCCGCCATCAATGCGCCGATTCAGGGCACCGCCGCCGATGTTATTCGCCGCGCCATGATGCGGATGCCGAAGACGCTGCTGGATGCCGGATTCGCCACCAAAATGCTGCTACAGGTCCATGACGAACTGATCTTCGAAGCGCCGGACGCCGAGGTCGAGGCCGTGATGCCGCTGATTAAGGACATCATGTCGAACGCCTGCCGGCCGGCCTATGAGATCAGCGTGCCTCTGGTTGTCGAAGCCCACGCAGCGCTCAACTGGGACGAGGCCCATTAAGGTTTTTGTCATAAAAGTGTAACAAAACAATTGGATGCAGAGCGTCTACAATTAAGACCCCATTTACCGTATCAATGTTATCCGATCAGGGTCGAAACGGAATGCGTACAGACCGAGCCGTTCCACCGCAGTCACGCAGACTGCCGGAAGCGACATGATCCGTTTAAAAGGTCCGGGAAAATTGCCGATGTTCAGTCATATGACGATCCGCCTGCGCGTGGTTGCCGCCTTCGCCCTGGTGCTTTGTGCCACGATAGCGCTTGGCCTCTTTGCCATTCAGCGCCTGAGCGCGGTCAATGCCGCCGCCAAGGATGTCGCCACCAACTGGCTGCCCTCCGCCAATGTGCTGGGTGACATATCACAGGATTTCGAGCAACTCCGCGCCCGCCAAGGCCAATACATGCTCGCCCCCGTAGAAAAAAAGGTCGCACTGGCAGGTAAAATCGCCGATTCGGAAAAGCAATTAAACGCCGGCATCACCCTCTATAAGCCACTTGTCGCCCCTGGCAAAGAAGAGGAGATGGCTGCCGCGCTGGATAAGCATGTCAGCGACTATATCGGCAGTAGCAAAGCCCTTTTGGAGAAAACCGATGCCGGCGATATGGCCGGCGCCGTCGATCTCTATTTCGGCGACATGCAGAATAGCGCCGATCAGGCACGCAAGGCCATCCGCGCCGACCGCAAATTCCAGCTTGAACAGGGCGATGTTGCCGCTGACAAAGGCACGAAGCTGGGTGAATCGGCCATCACCCTCATCATGATCGCCCTGGGCGCGACCGCTGCCGCCTGCTTCGTCATTGGCTTCGCCATGATCCGCGGCATCTCCCTGCCGATCAGCCGTATGTCAGGCGTTATGCAGAAACTTGCCGATGGCGACACAGCCGTCGTCATACCCAATGTCGGCGAACGCAGCGAAATCGGCGATATGGCCAAGACGGTCGAGGTCTTCAAGGATAACCTGATCCGCACGCGTGCCCTCGAAGAAGAAACCCGTCAGGCCCGCGCCGATGCCGAGGTTCAGCGCAAGAAGACCATGTACGATCTCGCCGACCAGTTTGAGAACGCCGTCGGCGGCATTGTCGAGATGGTGTCCTCAGCCGCTACAGAAATGCAGGCCACGGCGCAGCAACTGACCTCGTCGGCGCATGAATCGGCCGCCCAGGCCACCTCGGTTTCCGCCGCCGCCGAAGAAGCCGGCACCAATGTCACCTCAGTCGCCGGTTCGGCCGAAGAACTGGGCGCCTCGGTGCAGGAAATCGGCCGTCAGGTCGAGCACTCGTCGATCAAGGCACGTGAAGCCGTCCGTGAGGCCGACGCCACCGCCGCCATCGTGCAGGAACTGTCCGAAGCCGCCGACCGCATCAACGGCATTGTCGATATGATCACCGGCATCGCCTCGCAGACCAACCTTTTGGCGCTCAACGCCACTATCGAATCGGCCCGCGCCGGGGAAGCCGGCAAGGGCTTCGCCGTCGTCGCCTCGGAGGTGAAGGCCCTGGCTGGCCAGACCAGCCGCGCCACAGCCGAGATCAGCCAGCACATCGGCAGTATTCAATCGACCACCCGCCGCGCCGTCGAGGCCATCAGCAACATCACCGGCACGATCCGCGACATCAACGAACTCGTCATCGACCATCGCTGCCGCCGTCGAGCAGCAGGGCTCGGCCACCAATGAGATCGTCCAGGCCGTCAACCAGGCGTCGATGGGCACACAGGAGGTGACGTCAAACATCACCGGCGTGGCCCGCATGGCCGAGGAAACCGGCGCCGGCGCCGCCCAGGTGCTGTCGGCCTCCGGCGAACTGGCCCATCAGGCCGCCAATCTGCGCAACCAGATCAACGCCTTCCTCGCGCACGTGAGAGCAGCGTAAAAGTAATCTGCCGACATATCTAAAGGGCGCGGCGATTGATCATCGTTGCGCCTACTCTGTCCTTTGACGCAAAATTTCAACCCATAGTCTATAATTAATACGTTCTTCACCATAACACGCCATTTTGTGAACTTAGTGTCAAAGTGGTCTGCGTATCAAGAACCGAACCGATCCGTCGCAGCAACGCAGGCTGCCGGGTATGACCCGTTTTTTTGTGTCGGCTCAGGGATATGCCTATGTTCAAGAATATGACGATCCGCGCGCGCGTTATCGCCGCCTTCGCGCTGGTGCTTTGCGCCACCATCGGTCTCGGTCTGTTTTCCATCATCCGCCTAAGCGCGGTTAATGCCGCCGCTGGCGATGTCGCAGCCAACTGGCTGCCCTCCGCGAATGTGGTTGGCGATATTTCGCAGGATTTTGAACAGATGCGGCTGCGCCAGATGCAGGTCGCCACCATGACCGGTGCGGAAAAAGAAGAGGCTCTTGGTAAAGCGGCGCAGTCTAAAAAAATCATGGCGAAAAATGTCGCGGCCTACACTCCACTAATCAGCGGCCCTGACGAACGCGTCCTGGCTGATGACATGTTAAAAGCAATCAGCACATATGACAGCATGACCGATACGTTCATGTCGATGGTCAGCTCAGGCGATACAGTGGGCGCAACAGCCTATTTCATGGGGCCGTTTCAGGATTATGCGCAAGTTGTTCGTAAGAGCATTCGCGCCAACCGAAAATTCCAGCTTGAAAAGGGCACAATGGCGGCTGAAGCCGGCGTTGCCCTCGGCAAGACCGCCATCACCCTCATCATGATCGCCCTGGGCGCGACCGCTGCCGCCTGCTTCGTCATTGGCTTCGCCATGATCCGCGGCATCTCCCTGCCGATCAGCCGTATGTCAGGCGTTATGCAGAAACTTGCCGATGGCGACACAGCCGTCGTCATACCCAATGTCGGCGAACGCAGCGAAATCGGCGATATGGCCAAGACGGTCGAGGTCTTCAAGGATAACCTGATCCGCACGCGTGCCCTCGAAGAAGAAACCCGTCAGGCCCGCGCCGATGCCGAGGTTCAGCGCAAGAAGACCATGTACGATCTCGCCGACCAGTTTGAGAACGCCGTCGGCGGCATTGTCGAGATGGTGTCCTCAGCCGCTACAGAAATGCAGGCCACGGCGCAGCAACTGACCTCGTCGGCGCATGAATTGGCCGCCCAGGCCACCTCGGTTTCCGCCGCCGCCGAAGAAGCCGGCACCAATGTCACCTCAGTCGCCGGTTCGGCCGAAGAACTGGGCGCCTCGGTGCAGGAAATCGGCCGTCAGGTCGAGCACTCGTCGATCAAGGCACGTGAAGCCGTCCGTGAGGCCGACGCCACCGCCGCCATCGTGCAGGAACTGTCCGAAGCCGCCGACCGCATCAACGGCATTGTCGATATGATCACCGGCATCGCCTCGCAGACCAACCTTTTGGCGCTCAACGCCACTATCGAATTGGCCCGCGCCGGGGAAGCCGGCAAGGGCTTCGCCGTCGTCGCCTCGGAGGTGAAGGCCCTGGCTGGCCAGACCAGCCGCGCCACAGCCGAGATCAGCCAGCACATCGGCAGTATTCAATCGACCACCCGCCGCGCCGTCGAGGCCATCAGCAACATCACCGGCACGATCCGCGACATCAACAACTCGTCATCGACCATCGCTGCCGCCGTCGAGCAGCAGGGCTCGGCCACCAATGAGATCGTCCAGGCCGTCAACCAGGCGTCGATGGGCACACAGGAGGTGACGTCAAACATCACCGGCGTGGCCCGCATGGCCGAGGAAACCGGCGCCGGCGCCGCCCAGGTGCTGTCGGCCTCCGGCGAACTGGCCCATCAGGCCGCCAATCTGCGCAACCAGATCAACGCCTTCCTCGCGCATGTGAGAGCAGCCTGACGGCTGCCCTCACGCATTTTCATTGCCCTAACGCTTCGCTGCTTGAGGGCTAGGCGAGCAGCCTAAAACCTCACTTGCAAAACCTAAAGAGGGCGCGGCGATTGATCCTCGTCGCGCCCTCTTCTATGCTGGCGGCATGACCGTCAAAACCCTCGATCACATCAATATCCAGACCCGCGACATGGCGACCACCATCGCCTTTTATGGCGATCTGCTCGGGCTGGTGGCCAAGACCGCCCCGCGTCGCAAGCCGGAAGAGCGCCAGTGGCTCTATGCGGGAGATCGCGCCGTCATCCACCTCAATCTCTTAGGCACCGACAACACCTACCCACGCGAGGTCATCCTCGGCGGCCCAACCGGCGCCATCCATCATGTCGCGTTTGAATGTGAGGACGTGGAGGCCATGGTGGCCCGCCTGAACGCTCGCTGCCTGCGTTATGAACGCGCCGAGTTGCCGGAGATAAGCCTGACGCAACTGTTCGTCGTTGATCCCAACAATGTGCTGCTGGAGCTTAACTTTCGCGACATTATTTGACGCGCAATTCTTCCCGAAAAGTGCGTCACATTTTATCGGATTGCGCTTAAGCCGCCAGAACGCCCGCCGCCTGCATCATCGGCTTGAGCGAGGCCAGAATCTGTGGCTGCGTTGACAGACCGGCGCGGATATCCGGATCGCGCATCATCCGCATGACTTCGCCCTTAGCCTGTTCGCTGAGCGGGCCCATCGGCGCTGACTGCCCCGAAGCGAAACTCAGCAGCATGGAAAACTTTTGCATCGGCGACGCATCACCGCGCAGAATATGCGCCAGCAGCTTGACGTCGGCAGCGATCAGCGCACCGATCTGGCCGAGTTTCTGACTGATATCGTGCCCATCCTGATCAATTAGTGATGACGCCACAATGCGTCCTTGCATTTGCGCCAGGGTCAGCAAACGCTGCGCGGCCGACTGGTTGCTTTCGCGCATATGGCGCTCGAATTTAGCCGCGCTGATCGTCTGTTGCAGCCAGCGCGCGGCCTGACGCTTGTTGGACACACCGACCATGTTTTCACACAACCAGATCAGGCGTTCAACCTCAAGAGCCGCATCACCAGCGCCTTCCAGCAGGCTGGTGACGAAATCGGCCGAGACCAGCTTTTTCGAACGTTCGGCAAAGGCGTTCGTGATGTCCTCGCGCTGGGTTTCGTCACGGCCGGCGGCGGTCATGCACAGGGCCAGCACACGAAGCGTTTCGATTTCGGCTTCGGCATCGTTCGGCTTGAGGCGGCGCGGGCTTTTCAGATCGTGCATCAAGCGCTTGGACAGGCTGTAGCGCAGAGTCTGGAAATGACCGGCGCGGATCAGATCGTGATAACCACCGAGCAGGCCTTCAAGTGGCGGCACCAGACGCGCCACGCGGGGGTCGGCTTTTGAAATCAGCTCGACCTCGCGGCCAGCCGCGACGTGGATCAGCACGATCATCGCGCCACCTGGATCGGGCTCACGACCCAGCACATCGTTGAGGGTATTGCGTGCCGCAAAGATTTCCACCACCGGCATTTCGACCAGTTGCAGCGCCCATTCACGGCCCGGCAGATTGGCCACCAAAATACCAGCGTGGGCCAGCAGCAATTCCAGTTTGGCCGCCGGCTTGCGATGTTCGGCCAGGGCTGCCGACAGCGCACCGCCGAAGAGATAAGCACGATCGGCATGGTCTTTCAGGCTATCGACAGTCGCCAGACAGGTTGTCGGGGTAATTGCCGGAAAGATCTTCTTGCGGCCATCCTGGATCAGGCGGGTGCAGGCGCGATCAAACAAGGCGCTCCAGCGCCGCATCAGCTCATGCAGATTGTGGCCAGATTCCTGTGCTTCCGGCACCGCCAGTTTTTGGACGACATGCAGCAGTTCGCTGCCGGAGGCTTCCAGACGCTCGGCCAGATCGGGGCGGTGCAACAGTTCGAAAGGGGTTACGCCCTGCTTGTGCAGCCAGTCTTCGAGCAGGCGGGCGATCTTTTCACGGGCGATGGCGGTGTAGAGATCGTGCGGGCTCGTGCAGACCGAATCCGTGGTGGGCGCCATTTTCAGGGCCTTGACCGGCGCCGCTATACCTTTTTCAAAAACCGTGACGCTGCTGAATTCGCCACTGTCCTGATCGAAAACTTCTTTGGTGACGCGGACTGCGGCACGGCCGCTTTTCAGCATCTCCTCAGCGTTCTGCATGATCGTTGCGCGTGTCTCGGACGCCATTTCCAGAGCCCACGCGGCTTGTGGCGTGCGACGGGAAAACAATTCGAAATGCACCTTATGGTGGCTCATCTTGTCCCTGCAGACTGGTATACGGGCTTGATAATCTTACAAATCTTACACATATCGTGTTAAATTATGATTGAGAGCCGCGAATTCGCCGCGTTGACGCCTTTAAAAGAACTAGCTTAGGATGTTTTAGGGTAGGCAACGCATATTACAGGGTTATTAGCCCACTATTGGAGACCTTATGGCCAGAATTACTTTGGTGGATGACGACGAAAACATCGTCACCAGCGTGTCGTTAGCTCTGGAAAGCGGCGGCCACACCGTCAATGCTTTCTACGATGGCGCTTCGGGTCTGGCTGCGCTTGAAAAAGACCCGCCCGATCTTGCCATTCTCGACGTCAAGATGCCGCGCATGGATGGCATGGAAGTGCTGCGCCGCCTGCGCAACACCTCGAACCTGCCGGTTATTATCCTGACCTCGAAGGACGATGAGATCGACGAGGTGCTCGGCTTCAATCTCGGCGCCGACGACTACATGCACAAGCCGTTCTCGCAGCGCCTGCTGCTCGAACGCGTCAAGGCCGTGCTGCGCCGCGCCGGCATCGTCGAACAGGGCGAGGCCCCGGAAGTGACCGAGGCGCTCAACGCCAAGTCGCTGAAACGCGGCAAGCTGGTGATGGACGCCGCCCGCCACGAATGCACCTGGGAAGGCAAGCCGGTCCGCCTTACCGTCACCGAGTTCCTGCTACTGCACGCCCTGGCCCAGCGCCCTGGCTTCGTCAAGAGCCGCGACAACCTGATGGACGCCGCCTATGACGACCAGGTGTATGTCGATGACCGCACCATCGATAGCCACGTCAAGCGCATGCGCAAGAAGTTCCGTGTTGTCGATCCGACCTTCGATTCCATCGAAACCCTTTACGGCGTCGGCTATCGCTACCGCGAAATCTAAAAAGTACCAAGCCGGGAGGTGAACACCGCTTCCCGGCATTTTTCTGGAATCCCCCCTTTATGCTCAGGCCCTTGCTCAGGAAGCTCCCCTTCGGTCAGTCACGTCTCGGGCGGCTGATCTTCGGGCTCAATCTGCTCGGCTTGGTCATTCTGGTGATCGGGGCGCTGGTGCTCAGTGATCTGCGCCGCGGCCTGATCAAGACACAGATGGATTCCCTGACCTCGCAGGCCCAATTGATGGGCGAGGTAATTGCTGATTTCGCCACCGGCGAAGGCGATACCGGACCGCATCTGGAACCCGATAACGCCGCCTTCGTGCTCGGGCGTTTCATTCCGGCCGGCCAGCGCGCACGCCTGTTTGATGCGCAAGGCCACCTGATCTCCAATTCCTACAAGGTGTCGGACACCATAGACGTCTACAAGCTGCCCGAAGCGCGCAAGCCTAGCGATCCGCAGCCCAAGGACAAGACTGCCAAGCGCGAGGCCCGCCGTCTTGCAGCCGAAAACCAGCTCCATACCGAGGTGATGATGGCGCTCTCCGGCTCCCCGCCGGTGGCCAGCGTCCGCACCAATGAGCGCGGCATCAAGGTGGTGTCGGTCTCCATTCCCCTGCGCCGCGTCAAGGAGGTGCTAGGCGTTCTCACCATCGAGCGCGGCGACGTTGACAAGATCGTGGCCGACCAGCGCTGGGCCATGCTGCCCTTTATCCTGATTGCTTTCGGCGTCAACATGTTGTCGTCTCTGTTGCTGGCCTGGCTGGTCAGTCGGCCGATCCATCGCCTCTCCGCCGCCGCCGATAATGTTCGCATGGCCCGCACCCGCGCCATCTCCCTGCCCGATCTGGAAAGCCGCAACGATGAGATTGGCGTGCTGGCGCGTTCGCTGGAAAGCATGACCGATACCCTGTGGCGGCGCATGGAGGAAATAGACCGGTTCGCCGCCGATGTGTCGCACGAGATCAAGAACCCGCTGACCTCCATCCGTTCGGCGCTGGAAACCCTGCCGCTGGTCAAGACTGACGAAGCGCGCGAACGCCTGATGGCGGTTATCAATCAGGACGTCCGCCGCGCCGACCGCCTGATCACCGATATCTCCAACGCTTCGCGCCTTGACGCCGAACTGTCACGCGACGCGCCGAAAAAGGTCGAGATCGGCACCCTGCTCGAAGACATCATCTCGCTCTATCAGCAGAGCCACGTGATGGGCGAGACCGCCGTGATACTGACACGCACCCTGCCGCCGGCCGCCTCGACCGTAAATGGCCGCGAAGGCCCGCTTGGGCAGGTGTTCCGCAATCTGATTGACAATGCGCGTTCCTTCTCACCGGAAAGTGGCCAGGTCCGCGTCACCATCGCGCCCGGCGCTGATCCGGCCCTGCCCATCAGCATCGTGTTTGAGGACGATGGTCCCGGTATCCCGGAGGACAATCTGGAGACCGTCTTCCAGCGTTTCTACACCTCGCGTCCCAAGGGCACGTCGTTCGGCAAGAATTCAGGTCTCGGCCTGTCGATCTCGCGCCAGATCATCGAGGCCCACCACGGCCGCATCTGGGCCGAAAACCGCAAGGACGATAAGGGCCAGATCGTCGGCGCCCGCTTCACCATCCTGCTGCCGAACGTGCCCTAAGGCGTGCCTCGCCAGCTTGCAAGAGAAGTTGGAGATACGCATCCCCTTTTGCATTCCGTGCGGGTCTGTGCCTAAATATGGCCATGAGTAAGCTCGTCATCCACGCCACCTCCTTAAGCCTGCTGGTCGGGCACGTATGGCGCGGCGTGCTGATCATGGGCCCCTCCGGCAGCGGCAAGAGCGATCTCGCCCTGCGGGCGCTGGAAAAGGGGTGCGCGCTCGTCAGCGATGATTACAGCCTGTTGTGGATCTCCGGTGGACGTCTCTATGCCTCGGCGCCCGAATCCATCGCCGGACGTATGGAAGTGCGCGGATTAGGGATAGTGGCCGAAAATGCACGCCGCCTGACTCGCATCGACCTGGCCGTCCTGGCACAATCCGATCCGATCGAGCGCATGCCGGAGCATGAGACCACGACCGTTCTGGGACAGACCATCCCCACCATACGTCTCAACCCGCGCGAGGCCTCTTCCTTAAGCAAACTCCTGACCCGCTTGAAAGTCCCTTAAAAATACCCACTTAGAGATCAGGCGCCCGCCGCGGATGTTCTATAAATGTGCCCTCTGTCATATTTGACACACCTACCATGACGCGGCGCGAAATTTGCAGGTCAGTCGCAAATCTCGTTTTGCAGTGCGATGAAATCGGGACTAGTATCATGGGCTACCCCTGCCTGCCGGCCTCATGACCGGCGCGGAGTAGCACAAAATGTGTAAGGATTAGGGCTTTATGATCGGACTGGTCATCGTTACTCACGGCAAGCTGGCTGACGAGTTCGTATCGGCGATGGAACACGTGGTCGGCCCCCAAAGTCAGGTCTCGGCCATCTGTATCGGTCCCGACGACGACGTGGCTCAGCGCCGCAAGGATATTCTGGACGCCACGTTTGCCAGCGATACCGGCGACGGCGTCATCCTG
Source organism: Asticcacaulis sp. MM231 (assembly GCF_964186625.1). Taxonomy (NCBI): domain Bacteria; kingdom Pseudomonadati; phylum Pseudomonadota; class Alphaproteobacteria; order Caulobacterales; family Caulobacteraceae; genus Asticcacaulis; species Asticcacaulis sp. MM231. The sequence continues at coordinate 515,398 of NZ_OZ075108.1, read as the reverse complement.
CTGACCGACATGTTCGGCGGCACCCCTTCCAATCTCGCCATCTCGGTGATGGAACAGACCAAGGCGGAAGTGATCGCCGGCCTCAACCTGCCCATGCTCATCAAGCTGGCATCGTTGCGCAAAAACGAAGATCTCGGCGCCTGCGTTTGTCACGCTCAGGAAGCCGGCCGTAAATATGTCACCGTCGCCTCCTACGTTTTGTCGGGCGACAACTAAGCCTTTTCCCTCTGGACTAAAATCCCGAACGAACGCATTCTCGGCGCGTATAAGCCTTGCCAAGAGGGAGGCATGAGTGAGCGAGACTGAACAGACCGTGCGCGCGGACGTCGAAATTTGCAACAACAAGGGTCTGCACGCGCGGGCGTCGGCCAAGTTCGTCAAGCTGGCCTCGTCGTTCGATGCGCAGATCTACGTCATCAAGGACGACAACAAGGTCGATGCCCAGTCTATCATGGGACTTTTGATGCTCGGCGCCGGCAAGGGCACCTCGATCGCTATAGAAGCCGAGGGCGCGCAGGCCGATGAAGCCGTCAGCGCCTTGGTTGACCTGGTCAACAACCGCTTTGACGAGGACGCATGAAGCGCCTCATCCCCTTAAGCCTTTCATTATTGGCCTTAACGATGAGCGGCATCGTCCACGCCGAAGGTACGCCACACGGTGACCCGACCGCAGAAGACGCCCCAAAGCCGGTGGTCAAAAAGCGCCCAAAGCCTAAGCCAAAGCCCAAACCTGCGCCGGTCACCAGCACGCCAGCCGCGCCGATTGCCTACAGTGCCTATGCCGCCAGCCCGGATATCGCCAAGGCTCTTACGCCTAGCAAGGCACCAAGCATGGCACCGGCAGCGGCGCATGAGCCCGCGCCTCTGCCCGCCCTGCCACCGCCCGTGGCCATCATACCTGCGCCCATCGCAGTGCAACCGATCACCGCTCCGCCGCCAGGAGCGCCTGCTTCAACGCCTCACCCCTCGCAAAACAGCAGTTGGCAAAGCGCTCAGATCAGCCTGAAATGCGAAACCCAACTGACCGAAGGCAAGCGCTTCCTCTCGCAGGGCACCTTCTTTATCGACCTCTTTCCCTCGGCCGTCTTCCCAGATGAACAGGCCGATTTCAAGTTCCTGTTCGTCGACCCGGCGCACCCGTCGCTGATCCGCGAGTTCGATCTGCCTCGACACGATGTGCTCCGCCAATGTGACCGGCACGGCCTATTATCTGGTCAATCGCGTCACCAAACGCGGCAGCGCCCTGCGCATCACGCTCGATCGCTCCAACGGCGCCTTCTATGCCGAAGAGATCGACAGCAAGCGCATCGGCAAGGACGCCCATCGCGGCGAAAAAGGCTATTGCAAGCCGCAAAAGCTGCCCAACGCCCTCTTCTAAACCCTAACGTTCAGCGCCCTTGCACTCTGTCGCTTGGCTCCTGCTTTTCAAGCAGGCGCTAAGCTTGCCGCCCTGCGCCTTATGCCTTTCTTATGAAGCAGCCCCCCTCAAGCGTCGAAAATTTAGGTGGGCTCCGGCTAAGATGAAGGCCAACCTAACATATTGAATATAGGAGCGAATTATGAACAACGACCGCATTCAAGGCAGCTGGGAACAGGTCAAGGGCAATGTCCAAAAGGCATGGGGCAAGCTCACTAACGATGATCTCGATGTGATCGAAGGCGACCGCAAACTCCTGGCCGGCAAGCTGCAGGAGCGCTACGGCATCGCCCAGGATGAGGCTGAAAAGCAGATCAAGGACTGGAACAGCCGGGATTAATTCATTCTTTTAGAGATTGTCGCTTCTTTCCCGCCGGATGGTTGCGACGATAAGGGCGGGAAGGCGTTTCCTCAGATGCGCTTTCCCGTCCTGTTTTTTTGGCCAGTCCTGTTTTTTGCCCCCTGTACCCTTTCTCAGCGGTTTGGATTATTCTAGCCGTCACGGGTCGGCTGGTCGAGAGTAGCCTTTTGCCCCCTGCGTCCTTGAACGCCTGGGGGGGACATGCACCTCGATCGGTTGACTGCGGAGCACGCCCAGTGGGGAGTTGCGCCAAGGCTATATAGCCTGGAGCGCCAGTACAGGGAACGGCGAAGCGACGCAGCAACTCGACATGACAGGAGGCGCAAATGTTAGACGAGCCGACTTTATTTGTCGGTGTAGATTGGGCAAGCACAGAACATCAAGTTTGTATTTTGGGACCTTCAGGTCCGATACAAAAATCCTTCGCTCATGACGGATTGGGTCTTGGGGCTATGGTTGACTGGTTGCTTGAGCATGCCCCAAACCCAACCGATATTGCGGTAGCCATAGAGATGCCGCATGGCCCAGTGGTGGAAGCCCTAATGGACCGTGGGATACTCGCTTTTTCGGTCAATCCAAAGCAGCTCGACCGTTTTAGGGATCGCTTTTCTCCGGCTGGTGCTAAGGATGATCGAAGAGACGCCCTGGTTCTGGCATCATCTTTAAAGACCGATCGCCATTGCTTTCGTCATCTGGAGAGCATGGACCCAACCATCGTTGAGCTTCGTGAATGGTCCCGGATAAATGATGAGTTGAAGGAAGAACGCGTCAAACTTACGAACCGTATCCGTCAACAGCTCTGGCGTTATTACCCTCAAGCACTTGATCTGACTGAAGATGTAGGGATGGAATGGTTCCTGGATCTGTTTCTTCTGGCGCCAACGCCGATACATGCGCAAGCCCTTAAACAGAAGAAGATTGCCAGGATCTTGAGCGCACATCGCATTCGAAGGATCTCCGCGTTCGAGGTTCTGGAAATCCTAAAACGGCCAGCCTTGACTGTCGCACCGGGTACGACAGAAGCAGCCAGCGCTCACATCACCGCGATCTCTGAGCGCGTTAAGCTGGTCAATCATCAGCTCAAGGAAGCCACCCGTCGGCTAGATATCCTGGTCGCAAAGCTCGCCGAACAGGAAGCCGAGCCGGGGCAGCTAAACGAGCAGCCTGACGCGGCGATCCTACGCTCTTTGCCGGGAGTGGGAAGGATCGTCGTCGCCACGCTGCTCGCGGAGGCCCACTACGCCATCCGAGCGAGAGATTATCACGCTTTGCGTACCTTAACCGGCATAGCCCCGGTTACCAAGAGGAGCGGAAAATCCTGTCGTGTAGAAATGCGGAAAGCTTGCTCCCGCCGATTGAGAACCGCGATCTATCACTGGGCGAGAGTGGCAACACAACATGACCTGCCAAGCAGAGCAAAATATAGCGCCTTGCGAAGTCGCGGCCACAGTCACGGAAGGGCGTTAAGAGGTGTCGCCGACCGACTACTGGCGGTCGCTTGCGCAATGCTGGAGACAAAAACTACCTACGATCCAGCTAAGCGAAATTCTATCGGAAGCCCTCAACTTGCAGCTTGCTAAATGGTGGGGAGTCCCCCCCTGCTTACTTTGAGTGCAGCGTTTCCGGATCGAAGATCTGAATTTCGCTGCCCATGTCATAATAGATGACCTTGGCCGGATCATCGGCCATGACCCTGAAAAACCGGTCGCCCGCCGGACCAATGCCTAGCTCACCACACGGGTTAGGCTGAGGCTCAATCGCATTAAGGCGATCATAGTCCGCTTTTTGAGCGCCAGTGGGCTCAAGCAGATACACTTTCCCCCAATCGCCATAATCGGTCTCGACCAGTTGACAGGAAGCGCCATGCGCGCCGGTAGCCTTGAGCACCGCCGGCAGGACTGACGTCACGGCTGCGGCCTTATCCTTGGTAAAGGTGCGAATGACCACGCGCGGCGTCAGGGAATCGGGCGGCATGGCGGCCAGTGAAAATCCACCGACCTTATCATCCACGACCAGCCGGACATTACCCATGTCCGGGCCGCAGGCATAGCTCCAGATCGACAGAGACTTCCCCTCGACCTTTTCCCATGTACAGCTTGCGAAGGTATCTTTCATGACCTGCGATGGCTCGGCGGCCTTTTCAGCCGGCCTGTTACAGCCCGCCACGGTCACCGCGATCAGGGCGCCAGATAAGACAAGTTTCAGACTGGTGCGCATGATGTTTCCCCGTGTTTGCCTGTATGAAACGCCGGATTTGACCGCTTGTCCAGCCGTCATGAAACCGATTGCTTTGCAAAGAAGGAAGAGGGACCAGAAGCGCTTTTCGCATTGGACGCACGCGGCGCCTAAACCCGCTGCAGAGATTCTGGCCCTGGATCTGCCAGGTGTTTCACCTTGAAACTTTGGCAGCGGCTAAGATTTAAACGTTTACAGGTAAGGATGCACCGGGTGTTGCGGCCCCGTCCCGTAAGGGATCCGTAAACGCCCCGATTCCAAAAGATTCACACATCGCCAACGTAAAACCCCGCCGATCTGCATCGACGGGGCTTTAATCTTTCCGCTTATGGCTGCAGGGACATGTCCCTGCCTAGCTGTCGAGGAAGCTCCGCAACTTGCGGCTCCGCGACGGATGCTTCAGCTTGCGCAGCGCCTTCGCCTCGATCTGACGGATACGTTCGCGGGTAACCGAGAACTGCTGGCCGACTTCTTCCAGCGTGTGGTCGGTGTTCATGCCGATGCCGAAACGCATCCGCAGCACACGTTCTTCACGCGGGGTCAGCGAGGCCAGAACCCGAGTCGTGGTTTCACGCAGGTTGGACTGGATGGCCGCATCGATCGGCAGGATGGCGTTCTTGTCCTCGATGAAGTCACCGAGGTGTGAATCCTCTTCGTCACCGATCGGCGTTTCCAGCGAGATCGGCTCCTTGGCGATTTTCAGCACCTTGCGGACCTTTTCCAGCGGCATGGCCAGCTTTTCGGCCAGTTCTTCCGGGGTCGGTTCGCGGCCGATTTCATGCAGCATCTGGCGCGAGGTACGGACGATCTTGTTGATCGTCTCGATCATGTGCACAGGAATACGGATGGTGCGGGCCTGGTCGGCGATCGAACGGGTGATCGCCTGCCGGATCCACCAGGTCGCGTAGGTCGAGAACTTGTAGCCGCGACGGTATTCGAACTTATCGACCGCCTTCATCAGGCCGATATTGCCTTCCTGAATGAGATCGAGGAATTGCAGGCCGCGATTGGTGTACTTCTTGGCGATTGAGATCACGAGGCGCAGATTGGCCTCGACCATCTCGGTCTTGGCCTGACGGGCTTCGCGCTCGCCCTTCTGCACGGTCTGGACGATGCGGCGGAAATCATCGACTGCCACGCCCATATCGGTGGCAAGCGTCGTCACTTCGGCGCGGATGCGGTTGATCGCGGCGCCGTCATTATCAATGAACTTCTGCCAGCGGATACCCATTTCACGAACCTTCTCGCTCCACGACGGATCGAGTTCGCGCGTGTAGTAGGCGGTGAGGAATTCTGTACGCGAAATGCCGTAGCTGTCGGCCAGACGCAGCAGGCGGCCTTCGAGACCGATCAGCTTCTTGTTGATGCCGTAAAGCTGCTCGACCAGCGCTTCGATACGCTGATTGTTGAGTTTCAGCGTCTTGAGGTGGCGGGTAATGGTGGCCGTCACTTCATCGTAAGCCGCGCGGTCCGCAGGATCGAGGGGCAGGCCCTCAAGCTTGGCGGTCAGCATCTTTTCCTGCGTATGGCGATAGGTCTCGAATTCGCCGGCGATGGCGTCGAGGGTCTCCATCACGCCTTCGCGCAGTTCGGATTCCATGGCCGAAACCGTGGGACCGGCGCCGTCATCGAAATCGTCTTCGTCTTCTTCTTCGACGACTTCCGGCTTCTTCTCTTCTTCGTCCATGGGGACGTAATCGTCATCGTCGTCATCGTCGCCCTTGGCCTTTTTGGGCTCTACAGGCTTGGCTTCGACGACCGCCTTGGTTTCGACCACAGGCTCAGGCGCCCTCACCACCGGTGCTGGGGCAACGGCGGGCATGGGCCGCACAGGTGCACCGACCGGTACTTCGCCTTCTTCGACCTCTTCGCCAAGCGCGCCCGGAGGCGGGCCTTCCTGCGGGCCACCGCCGTAGGTGCCTTCCAGGTCGATGATTTCGCGCAGCAGGATGCGACCGGAACCCAGTTCCTCGCGCCAGATCATGATGGCTTCAAAGGTCAGGGCGGATTCGCACAATCCCCGGATCATGGTGTCGCGACCGGCTTCGATCCGCTTGGCGATGGCGATTTCGCCTTCGCGTGACAGCAATTCGACCGAACCCATTTCGCGCAGATACATGCGCACGGGATCGTCAGTGCGATCATAGTTGGACGTCTTGGTGGTTTCGACCACCGCGCCGGCTTCTTCGCGCACGACGACTTCGCCGCCTTCCTGCGCATCTTCTTCCGAACTCGATAACGTTCACGCCCATCTCGGTGAGCATGGCAAGGGTGTCTTCGATCTGTTCGGAGGTAAACTCCTCAGACGGCAGAACCTTGTTGAGTTCGTCCATGGTCACGTAGCCGCGCAACTTGGCGGCCTTGATGAACTTCTTGACCGCGGAATTGGTCAGGTCGAGCAAGGGGCCGTCGGATGAGGACTTATTTTCCGGTTTATCCGCAGGTGTGCTCATTTTGTCACGCTCATATGGGTCTCCGCAACGAACCTGAAAAGTTCAGGGCTGCTGTTATGTCTTATTAAGGAGTAGTCTAAACGAAACCTTAACCCCATGAAATGCCATAGCATTTAGGTTAGGCGTTGTTAGCCTCATCCTGCCAGATTTGTCCGCTTCGCAAGGACCGCCGCAGGGCATCGCGTTCGAGCTTGAGCCGTGAAAAAAATTCTGTCCCCACCTGTTCGCGGGCCGAATTCAAGGCACGATCCAAGGCCGTCAAACGCGAGACCGCGTTAAACGCCTGTAACCAGCGGGCATGGGCATCAGCTAAAGATATGTCCGGTGAGAGGAATGGCGCGCCGCTCTTGAGGGCCGCCTTCTGAATCTCGCTTAACAATGCTCCAAGTCCTTGTTTGTGCAGATGGCGACTCAAAGCTTCCCTGTCAAGCCCCTCGTGCTGAAAACTGATCGCTATGAGAGCATTCGACAGGGGGCTGAGCACTTCATCGCCAAAACCGTAGGCTTCCAGCCCCTCGACCTGATCCATCATCCAGTCGGGATTGTCGATCAGCCCCTGCGCCAGTCCCGCACAGGTCGGGTCGATCCCCACCTTCAGATTGTGCGCGGCGCGGCGGGTTTCTTCCATGGCCGGGGGGATGTAGATCTCGCGCTTTTGACCCGGCTTCCACGGCTGGCGCTGGCCATTGAAATTATTCCCGCCCTGATTGGGCACAAATGGCGCCTTGGTCGGACGCTGGGGCGTCACCAGAACATCGTAGCGCTCCAGCATGTCATTGCGATAGGCCTCGGCGAGATCCTTATCCTCGATCAGCGCTGCCAGAGCACGCAGGCGCTTTTTGAAGCCCGCCTTGCGCTCCGGCGTATCGAGCGGCTCCAGGTCGGCCTCACGGTTAAACAGCACCTCGACGAACGGCTTGGTTTCCTTGAGCGCCTCGCGCAGGGCAAGCGCCCCCTTTTCGCGCAGCATGTCGTCGGGGTCCTGACCGCCGGGCAGCAGACAGACCTTGAACGAGCGGCCAGGCTTAAGCTTCGGCAGGGCGCGATCCAGCGCGCGGAAGGCGGCGCGCTGGCCGGCCTTGTCACCATCGAAACACAGGGTCGGCTCAGGGTGGCGACGCCACAGAATATCGATCTGTTCCTCGGTCAGGGCGGTGCCCATCGGCGCCACGGCCGCCACATGGGCGCGCTGGCAGGCGATCACATCCATATAGCCTTCGACCACCACCAGCTCGGACTTGGCCTCCTCAGCGCCGAGCAGTTTCAAGGCCTTGGGCAGGCCAAACAGCATATTGCCCTTATGGAACAGCGTCGTTTCCGGCCCGTTGAGATATTTCGCCTTGTCATCCGGATTGAGCGCGCGTCCGCCAAACGAGACGACGTGGTTGCGCTGATCCTCGATCGGGAACATCAGGCGATCGCGGAAACGGTCATAGGGCGCGCTGCCGTTCTCGACCTCGATCAGCAGGCCGCATTCGACCAGTTCGGACACCTTGGCGCCACGCTGCACCAGCGCGTCCTTCAACGCCGTGCGATCACGCGGCGCATAGCCAAGGCCAAAGGTGGCGATGTCTTCGACGGAAAGGCCGCGCCGCTCCAGATACTCGCGGGCGTTCTGCGCAGCCGGCGTCTTGTCCTGCAAACGCGCCACGAACCACTTGTGCGCCAGTTCCATCCAGTCATTTAGCGACTGGCGTTTCATGTCGGCGGCAATGGCCTGCGGCGTCACCGCCGGCAGCGACATGCCGGCCATGCCGGCCAGTTTCTCGACCGCCTCGCTGAAACTTAAGCGCTCGGTTTCCTGCAAAAAGGAGATGATGTCGCCGTGCTTGCCCGACGAGAAGTCGTGGTAAAAGCCCTTGACGTCATTGACGTAGAAAGACGGCGTCTTTTCCTTGGTGAAAGGCGACAGGCCAGCCCATTCGTTGCCCTGCTTACGCAGCTTGACGCTCTTGCCTATGACCTCGGAGGGTCGCAGACGCTGTTTCAGCTCTTCGAGGAAATGATCGTCAAAACGCACAGTATCTCTATAGGCCTTAGGCTGGCGGCTGGGTAACGGAATTAACACATATTAACAGAAGATTCGACCTTGCGCAGGCCATCCAGTTTAGCGGCTTCGTTTTTCCTGTTGGCGGCTTGCGAACCTCTACCACGCGCACAGGCGCAAGAATGCTGCCCGCGCTAACGATCGCCTTTACATCACTTTGGAAATGCGGTCTGGTTCACTCACAACAAAATACCGTTTCAACAAGGTTCTGGCGTTCATGTGTTTTTCTGCCCCGGTAAGTTTCGCCGCCAGCGCCTTTGTCGCCTCCGCCGGCATCCTGGCGATCCGCGCCACGCAAAAACCGGCCGAGCGGCCCTTCGCCAGCGTGCCGATCCTGTTTGCCATCCAGCAATTCATCGAAGGCGTTTTGTGGCTGTTGCTGCCCCATGTCGGGACCACCCCCGCGACGCACGGGCTGGTGCAGATCTATGCCTTTTTCATCGGGGTCATCTGGCCGATCATGATACCGCTCGGCATCCTCATGATCGAGCCCGGCCTGATCCGCCGTCGGCTGATGATGGGCGTTCTGGCCATCGGCGTCATCGTGGCGCTCGGCACCTTCGGGATCATCGTGCGCTATGGTGTCGGCGTGCAGGTGGTCAATCAATGCCTGGTCTACAGCAATCCGGTCGGCGGCGGCTTCGTGATCCGCTCGGCCTATGTTATCGCCACCTGCGCCGCTTACTTTGTGTCGTCGCATAAATCGGTGCGCTGGATCGGCGTCGCCATGGTGGCAGGCTTTGGCGTCGCCTTCAGCTTCTACCGCCTCAACTGGCCTTCGGTATGGTGCTTCTTTGCCGCCATCGTCAGCGCGCTAATCTACCTTTATTTCCGCCGTTCGCGCATAGCCGCTGCCCCCGCCGACACAGCCACCACCGAAGCGAGCTGAGCATTTTCTTATTGATCCCTTATATGGCTTGCCCATAATTCTCGATATTTCAGAAGAGACTACGGGGCTTCATCTATGGTCATGACGACAATGCTTTCGTGCGTAAAGAGCCGTCATGACTGACACGCCGGCCGCCCATTTTATCGAAAGTCTGCGTAATGACAGCGGCGAAACCGGCCGGCTGATCGCCGACTATGACTGGGCCAGCACCGCCATGGGGTCTATCGAGACGTGGTCGCCGTCCCTGCGCACCGCCACCGGTATGGTGCTGCGCTCCCCCCTGCCGATCGTTATGCTGTGGGGAGAAGACGGCTTCATGCTGTATAACGACGCCTATTCGGTCTTCGCCGGCGGCCGCCACCCGTGGCTTCTGGGCTCACCGGTGCGGTTGGGCTGGCCTGAGGTCGCCGATTTCAACGACAACGTCATGAAAGTCTGCCTGGCGGGCGGCACCCTGGCCTATACCGATCAGGAACTGACCCTGCTGCGCAACGGCAAGCCCGAACAGGTGTGGATGAATCTCGACTATTCGCCGGTGCCGGACGAAACCGGCAAGCCGGCGGGGGTCATCGCTATCGTCAACGAGACCACACAGCGCATCCAGGCCGAACGACAGGCAAGGGCCGAGCGTGAACGCCAGCAGGCCATGTTGCAGCAGATGCCGGGTTTCGTCGCAGTCGTCTCCGGACCCGACAACGTGTACGAGTATGTCAACGATGCCTATGTCCGGATAGCGGAGCGTCATGGCGAGTTTATCGGGCAGCGCTTCCGCGATGTCTTCCCTGAACTGGCTGACCAGGGCTATTTTGAACTGCTCGATCAAGTCTATACGACCGGCGAGAGACGGATAGCCAGCGGCATGGAATTGCGCCTGCATGGCGGCGATGTCATCCAGTATATCGACTTCGTCTTCGAGCCTATCCGCAACGCGCACCATGACGTCACCGGCATCTTCATGGGCGGTTACGAAGTCACCGATGGCAAGCGTGCCGACATGCGGCGCGAGGCCCTGCTGCGCCTGACCGACGAGATCCGCGATCTGGAAGACCCGGCCGAGATTGCCTTTGTCGCGTCGCGTGTGTTGGGCGAAGCGCTGGTCGTCAGCCGGGCGGGCTACGGGGTCATCGACCGTGAAGACGAGACCATAACGATTGAGCGCGACTGGAACGCGCCGGGGATTAAGTCCTTGGCCGGCGTCCTGAAGTTCCGCGACTATGGCAGCTATATCGAGGATCTGAAACGTGGCGATACGGTCGTCTTCGCCGACGCCGAAAAAGACCCGCGCACCCAGGCTAACGCGGCCGCTCTGAAAGCGATCAGCGCACAGTCGGTCGTCAATATGCCGGTGACCGAACACGGGCGATTTGTCGCCCTGCTCTATCTCAACCACGAAACGGCGCGCAAGTGGACAGAGAATGATCTGGCGCTCATCAAGGAGGTTGCTGAACGGACGCGTACCGCCACAGAACGCGCGCGCGTGGCGGTCGAACTCCGCCGCAGCGAGGCCGCCTTGCGCGAACTGAACGCCAATCTCGAACGTGAAGTGATTGAACGCACGCGCGAACGCGGCAGGACGTGGGCCGTCAGTCCCGACCTCTTGTCGGTATTAAGGACGGACGGGCGGTTTGAAAGCGCGAACCCCGCATGGAGCAAGGTTCTTGGCTGGTCAGAGGCGCAGATCATCCTGACACCCTTTGTCGATTTTCTCCACCCGGACGATGTAGAGGCCAGCCACGACGCCTTTGAAATTGCCAAAAGCGGATCCCCTGTCCTGCGCTTTGAGAACCGCTATCGTCATGCCGATGGCGGCTGGCGCTGGTTGTCATGGGTAGCTGTTCCGATAGACGGCAAGGTCTATTGCAGCGCCCGCGATATCACGGAGGAAAAAGCCGCCGAAGCCGAGCGTGAGCGACTTTGGACCCTCTCGACCGACATGCTGGCGCGCGCCGATTATTCCGGTGACATGAACGCGGTCAATCCGGCATGGACCGAAATCCTCGGCTGGAGTGAGCAAGAACTGCTGACCAACCCCTATGTCGATATTATCCACCCCGACGACGTACCTGTAACGGTGGCCGCGCTGGCGGAAATGGGCGCGACCGGTCAGCCGACGCGCTTCCAGAACCTGATCCTGTCGAAAAGTGGCGAATGGAAGCCGATCGACTGGACCGTGGCGCCCGAACCGGACGGCCTGCACTTTATCGCCGTCGGCCGCGACCTGACCGAGGACAAGGCGCGCGAACGCCAGTTGCAGCAGGCACAGGATGCTCTGCGGCAAGCCCAGAAGATGGAAGCCGTGGGTCAACTCACCGGCGGCATCGCCCACGATTTCAATAATATGCTGGCGGTCGTCATGGGCTCGCTCGACCTGCTCAACCGGCGACTGGGCCCCGAAGACCCGCGCGCCAAGCGCTATGTCGAAGCGGCCATGGAAGGCGCCAAGCGCGCCGCCAGCCTGACCCAGCGCCTGCTCGCCTTCTCGCGTCAGCAACCCCTACGGCCGGAATTGATCGATGCCAACAAGCTCGTCTCCGGCATGTCGGACCTGCTGCGCCATTCGATCGGCGCCGATATCCGGCTGGAAACCGTGCTCTCCGGCGGGCTGTGGCGGGTCAGCGCCGATCCGAACCAGCTTGAAAGCGTCATCCTCAATCTCGGGGTCAATGCCCGCGACGCTATGCCCGGCGGAGGCAAACTGACCATCGAGACCCAGAACGCCCATCTCGACACCCGCTATGTCGCGTCGGAAATGGGCGTGCCGGCGGGGCAATATGTGCTGATCGCCATCACCGACACCGGCGAAGGCATGCCGCCCGAGATCATCGCCAAGGCGTTCGACCCCTTCTTCACCACCAAGGCGGTTGGCAAGGGCACGGGCTTGGGCCTTAGCCAGGTCTATGGTTTCGTCAAGCAATCAGGCGGCCATGTGAAGATCTATTCCGAGGTCGGCCAGGGCACCTCGGTCAAGATCTACCTGCCGCGCTCCCATGAACGCGATGAGACCGAAGTCGCCGAGGCCGACACCGTGCTGCTGATGGGCGAGGAGCGCGAAGTCATTCTGGTGGTCGATGACGAGCCGGCGGTGCGCCAGTTCAGTTGCGACGCCTTGAGCGAACTGGGCTACCGTGTGCTGGAGGCCGATAGTGCCGCCACCGCCCTGGTGCTGCTGCAGGCCAACCCCGATATCTCTCTGCTCTTCACCGACATCGTCATGCCCGATACCAATGGCCGCAAACTGGCCGACGCCGCGCAAGCGATCCGGCCCGATCTCAAGGTGCTCTACACCACCGGTTATACGCGCAACGCCGTGGTGCATAACGGCATCGTCGACAAGGGCGTACAACTGATCGGCAAGCCTTTCACCATTGATGAACTGGCCGCCCGCGTCAGGGACTTGCTCGATTGCTAACGCGGTCGAGGGTGTGACAGACGGCTGAGGATAGCATCGCGGTAGGTGCGGCTGACCACCACGTCGGCGCCGCTTTCCATCGTCAGCACCCAGCCGCCATCCGGCAAGGTCTGGGTGGCGCGGACGCGGGCGAGATTGACCACGGTCGAGCGGTGCGCGCGGGCGAAAACCGCCGGATCGAGGCGCTCACTCAGCGCGGTCAGCGTCTCTCGGATCAACCCCTCACGTATCTGGCCCTCACGTATCTGGCCATCCGCGCCTGTGAAATTGATGACGACATAGTTGCCGGCGGCGGCGCACCATTCGACCTCAGCCGGATCGACCTGAAGCGTGCGGTTGCCGACCGATACCGGCAGGCGCTGCGGCAAGGCCTCGGTTTTACGCGCCTGATCGAGCGCCTCCTGCAACAGATCGGCCACAGCCCTGGCCTCAGCCGAGAGGCGCGCACCGCGCACCGCCGCCACCAGGGCCGCGATGGCCGTGGCGATCAAAAGATCGACCGGCAGAAGATTGAGCCCGTTGGCGAGGTGCGGCGCGTTATGACTGAAACTGGCATCAACCTGCACGGCGAAAAAGGCATGGATCAGGGTATAGGCGAGGATAAGCGGATAGAACCACAGGATCAGCCGCGCGGTCAGGCCGATGCGCCGCACCAGCGTCCAGGCCGCCCAGACAAACGGCCACCATGCCGTATAGATCAACCCCTGCCAGCTAAGCGCGGTCAGTACGTCTATGTCACGACCGGCGTCATGGCGCAGCGCCACCATAGCCAGAGCGGCGCAGACCACCGTGCTGACATAGATGACCAGCGACAACGCCCATGGCCAATGATCTTTCCAGCGCAAACCTTAATCCTCCGTACCCCTTCGCCTGTTGTCGCGGATATAGCGGCTTAAAAGCAAGAGCATAACGATCAGCCCAAGCAGGGACGGCCCGATCTGGCTCCACGGCTGCCAGTCCCGCGCCAGATTGCCGAGCCCGGCTGAGGCAAAGGCGAAGTAGGTGGCGGTTATTTTCAAGCCGTGATCGATGGCGCGAATCCGCCGCCATGCGGTTACCCACAAGGTACGACTGAAATCGTAAAGCGCCACGACGGCCAGAAAGCCGAGCGTGCTGTAGCCGATAGCCGGCGACCATGATGCCTCACCGCTCGCCATGCGACTGAGCAGCAGGCCACAGCCGGTCAGGGCCGCCAATGCCAGCAAGGTATCCAGTAGAGATGGCGCGGTGTGGAAACGCGGCAGGGCGCGCAGCCCGCTGAGATATTGATAGCTGGCCGACAGGGTGACCATGACCAGCGGCCCCGGCCGCGGATAGACAACGACGCCGATAATGGCGCAGATCAGCACCACAAGGCCGGCCGCGACGAACATCCAGCCGGACAGGCGATGCAGCCGGCGGCCTTTGTGGGAAAGCAGCGGCAGCAGACCGAGCAGCAGGGCAAGACCACCGGCGCCGATATGGCTGAGGGTATTAAGGTGATGGAGAGTTTGCATGGCCAGCACGATTGACGGATACCGCCATCCACGCCAGCCGCTTGGGATAAAGCGCGGCTGAGAGGGATGAAACACATCATCACATATCCTCTCAGACGAATTTTTCGGGTTGACCGACCCCCAACCAGTGTTAAGAGCTTATAAAACCGGCGGGACTAAAAGTAAGAATCTCATAAGTAGGAGAGACGCGCTTATGTCTTTGGTAGATAAGCTGTTGATGCCCCGCAAGCTCGAAATCGCCGGTTCGGTGATGATTACCACGCTGTGGTTCTGCATCGGTTTCCAATATTATACCGGCATCGAAACCATCAAGATGGTCAAGACCGTCTTCATCTATCTGGTTCTCGACTATATCTGGACATCGGTGAAGCGCGAATTTTTCCCTAACCTGCGCTAAGGTCTTCCCTCTTCAGTAGGGTTTGGGCCGGCGCGAAACCGGCCCTCACGTCTTTATGCCGCAATCGACAGCGATAAAGAACTGGCGGACGCCATGGCTTTCAGGCTGTTGGCGCTGTAGGCCTGAACCGCACTTTGCAATTCCTTCAGCAGGCTGGCGATATCCGTTGCGGAATTGGTGCTGCTGAGGGTGCTGGAAGCGGTCGTTGACGATGACGTGCCGCTATCCGATGGCGGCAGTCCCGGCGGCGGGCCACCTTGAGGTCCATTGGCACCTTGCGGGGGACCATTGGCGGCCATCTGGGCATCGAAGCTCGACAACTCTTCTGTGGTGACCGAACCGTTGCCGTCAGCATCCATCTTACTGAACAGTTCGTCGGTCTTGCTAGTGTCGCTGTTACCGCTGACCGATGAACTGAAGCTTTCCATCTCGGTCTTGGTGAGGCTGCCGTCACCGTCGCTGTCCATATCCTCCATGGACGGCGGCTTATGATCACCACCTGGACCGCCAGACTGGCCGGATTGACCCGACTGGGCGGACAGCAGCCCTTCCATGATCTGTGATGACAGGGCGCTGATGAAGAAGTCAGCGTTTTCGCTGACACTTGTGGTCGATGAAGCCGAACTGCTGCTGGTGGTTGCGGACGTCGATGAGGACGCACTCGAGGTCGTTTCCGTAGCCAGCTTCGCCTTCATCTGAGACAATAGCTGGGTGAGCGATGCGCTCGCCGAATTGCCTATTTGCATGAGGGACTCTCCTGAAAAAGCTGACACACGAAGGGCCAGCAAGATGAAGGAGAAAATATTCCAATTAACAATATATTATTTTAATACATATTTCAATTTTGAAACACGTTTGACTTATTTTTAACTCGAAATGACAAATAATTTAACCTAAATATATCAGCATCAACACAAAAACAAGATAAATTTACTGTAGGAAAAAACATATCGGCAAGGTTTGCCGACCTTCGATGTCCGCTTGCCTAACCTAAGCACCGCCGCTAATCTGAAAATGGCCGCAAATTGGTCACAAAACGACTCTACCGATTCAGACGTCTCTTCTCCAGCCGAATGATGTGCCCCATGCGCCCGATCCGCCCCCTTCTCACGGTTCTTATTGCCGGCCTCACAGTTGCGAGCGCGGCCAATGCGCAGACGGGCGGTTATGTCGGCATCGGACTGACGCAGAACGTCTTCTTCTCGCCCTCCGGCCAGCCCTTCCGTTCGGCGGCCAACCAGCCCTATCCGGTGAGCGCCTGGGTGGTGCAAGCGGATACCGACAAGGACGGCAAGATCAGCCACGACGAGTTCATAGCCGACGCTCTGGCCTTCTACGACAAGCTCGACCTCAATCACGACAAATACATCAACAGCCCGGAAAACACGCGTTACGAGAACCAGGTGGCGCCGGAAATTCAGCGCATCGATCCGCGTATAAAGCAGCCGGCCAACCGGACCCAGGCGCCCGATCCGGACATGGGGGCCGATCAGGACCCAACCGGCGGCAAGTATCGCAAGCAGATCATCGGCGCCACGCAATACGGCCTGATTGATGAGCCTCAACCGGTGCGTGCCGCCGACGCCAATTTCGACTTCCGCGTCTCAAGGGAAGAATGGATCAACGCCACCAATCAGCGCTTCACCATCCTTGATCGCAACGAGGACGGATTCATCACAGCCGATGAAATGCCCAAGACGCCAGCCCAGATCGCTGGTGAAGTAACGCCCGACGACAAGGCCGGCAAGGGCAAGAAAAAACGTTCCGGCTTATGGTAAGATGCCGGTGAAATTATCTGCGTAATCTCGCGTTGACGATGAAATGCGCCCGCAATGGCGCAAGCCTTGGAATTTTCACCTCGCCTTGACTGCCCATCTATGTTACCGGCGCTGTTTGAATTTCAGTGCACAGGCCTGCCCTGGTGCGCTCACGGAAGAGTTCGCAGCGTGGTCAAGACAGTTCGCACCTTGGGTTTGTTTGGCTTGGGCGCCTTTGGCCGCCTGATCGTAAAGCATCTGTCGCCCTATTTCGACATCTACGCCCACGATCCAAGCCCTGAGGCCAGACGCTATGCCCGCCGCCACAATGTAACGCGCGTCGATCTTCCGACGGCGGCCGCCTGCGATATCGTGGTCCTAGCCACGCCGATCCGCAGCCTGAAGGCGCTCGCTGAAGCGATCGCACCTCACGTCAAGCCTTACGGCCTCGTCGCCGATGTCGGTTCGGTGAAAATGAAGCCGGCCAAATGGCTGGTCGATGCCCTGCCCCCGACCGTATCCATTCTGTGCACCCACCCCTTGTTTGGCCCGCAATCGGCGCGCAAGGGCATTCACGATCTGGAGATCGTCGTCTGTCCGGTGCGTGTCCGTCATGTCGATACCATAGTTAAATTCTTTGCCAATACGCTGGACCTTAAGGTGTCACTGGCAACGCCGGAGCAGCACGACAAGGCGCTGGCGGCCGTACAAGGCCTGACCCACCTTATCGCCAAGGTCTTAAGCGGGCTTGAGCCCCTGCCGACCGTCCACACCACCCGCTCCTACGACCTGATGATGCAGGGCGTGGGGCTGGTGTCGGGCGATTCCGATGAATTATTTCTGTCGATTGAGCGCGACAACCCCTTCGCCGCCGAAGTGCGCAAGCGCTTCTTCAGCCAGATCGACGCGCTGCGCAACCGACTCGAATCGCACGATTCCGGCAAGTAACAGGGCTACACCCCCCGCTTCTCCGCGGCATGGTTCTCCGCCATCGCCAGGGCAACCGCCGCCAGTGGCATGTCCGGCTTGATGGCTTCCGGCTTGCGGATACCAAACATCTTGCGGAAGACATCACGGCGTTCATGGACACTGGCCAGCACCAGCCCCATCGGCACGCCAAGATCGATCAGCGTGTTTTCCGCCAGTTGCAAAGACGCCTCGATAGTTTCAGGCACAGCGTCGGTGGCGCCCATCTGATACAGGCGCTGGGCGTGCGAGGCGTCACGCGCACGGGCGATGATATGGACATCCTCACGCATGGCGCGCACCGCCTGCACCACCTTGTCGGTAAAGGCCGGATTTGACACCGTCACCACCACGGCGCGGGCGCGGGCGATACCGATGGAATGGAGAAAATCCGGCATGGAGGCGTCACCATACCAGGCTTCAATACCGGCGGCACGGGCTCGCTGGGTGACCTGCGGGTTGATATCAATGACCAGGAACTCGATCTGGTGCATCCTCAACATGTCGATGACCAGTTCGCCGACGCGTCCGAAACCGACGACGATGACCTTATCGGCCTCGCTGACGGTCTCCGGCGCCACGGTAGTCGCGGCCTCACCGCTCTTGGCAATTGATTTCGACAGGCGGCCAGCGGCGGCGGCCAGGAAGGGAATGGCGAACAGTGACAGGATCGACGCCACGATGACGGTCTGCCCCAGATCCGCAGACAGCACCTTGTGGCCGATGGCCTGGTCGATGATAACAAAGGCGAATTCCCCCGCCGGCCCAAGCACCGCTGCGGTTTCGATGGCACTGCGGTTGTTCATGCCGAAAAGACGCGCCACCGGATAGATGATCGCGGCCTTGATCAGGATCAAACCTGCCGCCAGCCCCAGCACCAGTGCCGGCTGATCGAGCACGGCGGTGATTTCGAGGCGCGCCCCGACCGTGACGAAGAACAGGCCGAGCAGCAGGCCTTTGAAGGGCTCGACCATGTTTTCGATTTCGCGGCGATATTCGGTTTCGGCCAGCAGCACACCGGCGACGAAGGCGCCAAGCCCCATGCTCAGCCCCGCCATGACCGAGATCTGCCCAGCCACGAGCACGCACAGCAGACAGGCCGCCATGAAAAGCTCACGCGAATTGGAGAAGGCCACGGTATTGAACAGTGGACGCAGCAGCCAGCGACCTCCGACCACCAGCACGCCCATGCCAACCAGGGCCGGGATCAGGGCCAGCAATCCGCCCAGACTGCCACCAGCCGCGCCAGCCGCGCCACCGGCCAGCATAACCACGGTGATCATGATCGGCGCCACGGCGATATCCTGCGCCAGCAGAACGGCGAAGACACTGCGGCCCGAAGCGCTTTTCAGTGCCTTGCGATCGGCCAGTACCGGGATGACCACAGCGGTCGAGGACAGGGCGATGGCCATGCCGAGCGCGATTGAGGCCACGATGCTCTGGCCCATGATCAGGAACAGGCCGGTCAGGGCCAGCGAACACAGCGCAACCTGAAGGGCGCCCAGGCCGAACACAAGGCGTCGCATGGATTTCAGACGCTCGAACGTCAGTTCGAGCCCAATGGTGAAGAGAAGAAAAACAACGCCAAGTTCGGCGAGTTGGTGAACGGTGTGCGACCGCATGACATCGAACGCATCAAGCACCGGCCAGATTTTCTCAAGTCGTCCCATGACATCGGGCCCAAGCAGGACGCCAATGAGAAGAAAACCCAGAACACTTGAAACCTTAAAGCGCTGAAAGATCGGAACAACAACCGCGGAAGCCAGGAGAAAGACGATAATGAAGATGTAATAGCCTTGCGCGTCCGTATTGAGGACAGGGGCAAAGGCTTCTTTTGCTATCGTGGTCACTGGATGGCCAACGGATGCGTTCATCTTCGATTACTTATCCTTTTAGGGGGAGCATTACCTATAAGGCGAACCAGACATCCTATGTAACCCCTCAAATACATTTTTTCGTGAAACATTACGGAAAATTCATGAGCCACTTTCCGAAAAGTGGATAAGTTGCGAAATAGTATCTTTTTTATCAATCGCGACATGGCGCCTACACCTGCCGCGTGGAAAGTGACCTATGACATTCCTGAAAATTCTCGCCTCCACCTCAGCTATTGCCGGGCTGGCCCTAACGTTTGCTCCCGCCCACGCCGGTAACTGCATCGACGCCTATTGCCGCATGGAAACGCTTGAAAGCTTCGATGCCCTGCTCGCCGCAGACGCCTCAAGCGGCAGCAACGATGCCGCCCCCAACACGGTCGCCAAGAAGTTCGGCACCTGGGGCATCGACACCGCCGGCATGGACACCAGCGTCAAACCGGGCGACAGCTTCTTCGATTACGTCAACGGCACCGCCGTCAACACCATGGTCATCCCCGCCGACCGCACGTCTTATGGCTCCTTCCTGCAACTGCGCGAACTGTCGGAAAACCGCATGAAGGTGCTGATCACCGGTCTGGCCGCGCAAAAGGGCCTGACCGGCGATGACGCCAAGATCGCCGCGCTTTACAATGCCATGATGGACGAAGCGACCATCGAGACGCTCGACATCAAGCCGCTCACCCCGACGCTTTCGGCCATCAAGGCCATCAAGAGCAAATCTGAGATGGCCGCCTGGATGGGCAAGACTTCCGGTACGATCGGTTCGGCCTTCTTCGGCGCCTATGTCGATGGCGATGCCAAGAACCCGCAGGTTAACGTGCTCTACGTGGCGCAGTCCGGCCTCGGCCTCCCCGACCGCGACTACTACCTGAAGGACAGCTTCGCAGAGAAGAAGACCAAGTACGAGGCCTATATCGTCAACATGCTGACCATGGCCGGCTACCCCAACCCCGCCCAGACCGCCAAGGATATCCTGGCGCTGGAAACCAAGATCGCCGAGGTGAGCTGGACCAAGATCGAGCGCCGCGACGACAACAAGACCTACAATCCGATGACACGCGCTGAACTGGCGACCTTCGCCCCGGCTTTTGAATGGGACAGCTACTTCAAGGCCGCCGGCGTCGATAAGGCCAGCAAGCTGATCGTGTCTGAAAACACCGCCTTCCCCAAAATCGCCCAGATCTATGCCGACACCCCGCTGGAAACCCTGAAAGCCTGGGAGGCCTTCCGCACCATCGATCAGGCCGCGCCCTACCTCTCCAAGCGCTTCGCCACCGCCCAGTGGGAATTCCGCTCGCGTGACCTTTCCGGCGCCCTTGAGCAGCGTCCGCGCTGGAAGCGTGCCATCAGCGTTACCGACAGTGCTCTCGGTGAAGCCATCGGCCGCACCTATGTGGCGCAATATTTCCCTGCCGACTCCAAGGCCAAGATGGAAGGCCTCGTCGCCGACCTACGCGCCGCTCTCAAGATCCGCATTGAAAACCTGACCTGGATGAGCGCCCCCACCAAGGAAAAGGCGCTGGAAAAACTCTCCAAGTTCGGCGTCAAGATCGCCTACCCCGACAAGTGGCGCGACTATTCCGCCCTGACGATCAAGGAAGGCGACCTGTTCGGCAATATCGAACGCGCGAACGCCTTCGAATGGGACTTCAACGTCGCCAAGATCGACAAGCCGGTCGATCCACTCGAATGGGGCATGACACCGCAGACCGTCAACGCCTACTATTCCCCGACCCGTAACGAGATCGTCTTCCCCGCCGCCATCCTGCAACCGCCCTTCTTCGATCCGGACGCTGATCCGGCCGTCAACTATGGCGGCATCGGCGGGGTTATCGGCCACGAAATCACCCACGGCTTCGACGATCAGGGCCGCAACTATGACGGCGACGGCTTCCTCAAAAGCTGGTGGACCGCCGAGGATTCGGCCAAATTCGACGCCCAGACGAAGAAGTACGGCGAACAGTATGACGCCTTCGAGCCCCTGCCCGGCGTCCATATCCAGGGCGGCCTGACCATGGGCGAGAACATCGCCGATCTCGGTGGCAACCTGCTGGGCCTCGACGCCTACCGCCTGTCGCTCAAGGGCAAGCCTTCGCCCGTCCTCGACGGCTTCACCGGCGATCAGCGCGTCTTCATGGGCTTTGCTCAAGTCTGGCGCTCGAAGTACCGCGATGACGCCATCAAGCAGCAGGTCGCTACCGATCCGCACTCGCCGGCTGTCTTCCGTGTCATTGGGCCGGTGCGCAATATCGATGATTGGTACAAGGCCTTCAATGTCCAGCCGGGTGAGAAATATTACCTGAAGCCGGAAGACCGCGTCCGCATCTGGTAAGGGCCGCAGGTCCTTACGCCGGAATCTTGACACCGCATGTCGAGATTTTCGCAGCCTGATACTGAAAGCCCGTCTGGAAACAGGCGGGTTTTTTGTTGAATGGAAATTGACTCACGACCATATTTTTAAGGAATTTTCGTCATATTTAATATAAAAATGCCATTATAAACAAAACTCTAAATAACAACTACACCTTACAAAACCTACACATCTGACAGCAACTCTCGCTCACAACTGCTTAACCCCCTTGCGATAACATTGTTTCGATTAATCAGAGTTGCGTGAGCATAAGGGGTTACATAATGGCAAACGGGTTGGCGCTGATCATTGAGGACAGCCAGACACAGGCACAGATCATCGGGCGCATGCTCGCAGATGAAGACTGGACCTACGTCCTGGCCAAGACCCTGGAGGACGCCGAACGCGTTATCCTGCAGCAGCATCCCACCTTGCTGTTTGTCGATGTCTTTCTGGGAGAGGAAAACACCCTTCCGCACCTTGGCCGCCTGCGCGATCTGGCGCTTGAGGCCACCGTTGCCGTGATGACCGCCGGAGACCGCAGCGAAGCTATCGAAGAAACGCTCAACATGGCCCGCAAGGCCAAGGTCGATTACATTCTGCGCAAGCCCTTTTCGCGCAATCAGTTGCGCGCCATCGTCCAGTCGGCCGAGCAGGATCAGGCCGAAGGCAAGCATCGCTACCATGCGCTGGTGATTGATGACAGCGCGACCGCCGGCAAGGTGACCGGCCAGATGCTGACTGACAACGGTTATCGCGTCAGCATTGTCAAGTCGATGGAAGAAGCCCTTGAAGACGTCGATATCGCTCACGTCGACCTGGTATTATCAGACATTTTCATGCCCGGCATGGGCGGGCTGGCCGGCATCAAGATCATCAAATCGACCTGGCCCAAGGTCAAGATACTGGCCATGTCCGGCGGACTCAACACCCGCATCACACCCGAACGCGCCACCTCGGCCGCGGTCAAGGCCGGCGCCGATGCTGAAATCAGCAAGCCTTTCAAACCCGCAGAACTCGTGCACCTGACTTTGGAAATGATGGCGCGGCCAACCACGGCCTATCAAGAAAGACAAGCTTAAGCCGCGGTTCGGTCTCGCGTCATGTACTCTTGATCGCGGACAACCGGACACCGAACGGACCGTTATAATAGATACATTCCGAGTCGTTGTTGCTGTGCTGGAACTGACCTGAAAAGGTCACGGACTGCTCAAGCCGCAGAGCCATGACGGCGGCATAGGCCGGGTCGGTTTTCCTGACGAGCGCTTCAAGCCGGATGCCCTGGCCAAGAGTGATCTCCAGATCGGCCGTGCCATCGAGCGTGGAGACGCGCAGGTCGCGCACCTTGCCCTGCCAGTTATCAAAGCGATCATAGGCCTTGAACTGCTCACAAAAGCGATCGGACTCTGCGCCGGTGCGCGGCAGGGCGAGAAAAGCCGTCTGCGTGGCGGGCAGGGTGATAGCCGGCGCAGGCGCCGCTTTCTGTGGCGCAGGCTTGTAGCAACCGGCCAGCAGGAGAACGGCACAGAGAAAAGGAGCAAATCGTATCATGGGCAACCTCGCGGGGCGGGTTGCCCGGTTCTCAAGTGTTGCCGAACTCGATGACGCAATCAAGGCCGGAATTGGCGGTAGCCGGCGTGACGATGACATCGATATGATCGCTCAGCAGGGCAGCCATGTTATCAAGCGCCGTCCCGACCTCGGCATTGCTCTTCGCAGTCAAGATGGCGTCCATCTTGATGTTCAGATCGAGCGACAGCCCCTTCATGATACATTTCAGGTCGTTATCGGTGCCGCGCGCTTTCAGGGTCATGTGGCCCTTCTGATCATCAGCCGACAGATTGCGGATGGCCTTCGTATAGGTCTTGAACTTCGGCTGCCGCAACAGGTCAAGCGCCGGCGTGAAGGCCCTGGTCTCGATTTCCAGGCGCCGCGCGCGGGTTACCAGGCCGGCGAAAAAGGGATCGCGCGAAATTTTGCTGGTGGGCGCAGCCGACGATGCCACCGGCGCGGTAGCGCAGGCGGTTTGCGCCATCAGAGCGGCGCACAGGGCCAGTACAAGCGGAGCGGCTTTGCGGAAACAGGTCATGACGTCTCTTATGCCAGAGCCAGTCCAACAAAGCGTTAATACAGGCCTCTCCGGCGCACAGACATGACCTCCGTCGTTCCAGCCCGAACGGACGTCATCCCGTGTCTGTGCGCCAGAGGTCGCGCTGATACTGTCAGATAAGAGCGCGGGAATTTTGCGTCAGTAATGTACGACTTCAGCCTGGCCATTGGGATGGCACGGCACACCCACCGCACATTCCGGTCCGACGGACGAAAACGCCCAGACCAAGGCGGCGATAACGACCGTCACCACAATCATGGCGACGACAAAACGCGAAAAGTTTTCTGCTGTAGGCGACTTCCTCATGGCTTTGCCCTCCTTAAGGGAGTCTTATTTATAACACCGTTCCACTACATTTAGAAGGGGTTTACTATATTTTTTGACTCAGGTGTCAAAATACCGCTGACTTTTTATTTTCCCCTTATAGGCGAGTAACTTGCGCTTTCGGATGTTGTCCGTTTGCGGCCTTTCTGGCCAGCACTCTTGTCTCAAAGCCGCCAATGCTTTAATCGGCGCGCATGAGCGAAAATCCAGAAAACCCCGTCCCGTTCTTTCGTCCTGAGGCACGCAGTCCACGCGGCTTTATCGACAAGCGCAGCCATCAGATCGCCATCGAGCGCCATCTGATCACCACCGTGTCGAAGGTCTATGAGGACTTCGGTTTTGAAGCCCTGCAAACGCCGGCGTTTGAATATGCCGATGCGCTCGGCAAGTTCCTGCCGGATTCAGACCGCCCCAATGTCGGCGTTTTCGCCCAGCAGGACGACGATGAGCAATGGATGGCGCTGCGCTATGACCTGACCGCGCCGCTGGCGCGCTTCGCGGCGCAGAACTGGGAAACCCTGCCCAAGCCCTTCCGCCGCTACGCCTTCGGGCCGGTGTGGCGCAACGAAAAACCGGGCCCCGGCCGCCTGCGCGAATTCATGCAGTGCGACGCCGATATCGTCGGCTCCGATCGACCCGAGGCCGATGCCGAAATGATCGCCCTGGCCGTGGCCGGATACAAGGCGCTCGATGTGCCGGCCCGCCTGCGCGTCAACAACCGCAAACTGCTGAATGGCCTGCTGACCAGCCTCGGCGTCAGCGAGCCCGGCCAGCAACTCGGCGTCCTGCGCGCCATTGATAAACTCGACCGCTTCGGCCTTGAAGGCGTGGCCCTGTTGCTCGGCGCCGGCCGCAAGGATGACAGCGGCGACTACACAAAGGGCGCCCAGCTCCCCGAGTTCGCCATTCAGCCCGTCCTCGATTTCGTATCGGCGGGCGGGGCCGCCACCCGCGCGGCGGTACTGGAAAAACTGGCTGCCGTGCTGGCCAATTCGGCCGAAGGACAGGCGGGTCTCGAAGACCTGACGCGCATCGATACTGCCCTCACGGCTATGGGCGTTGGCGAAGAAGCCGCCATCTTCGATCCGGGCATTGTGCGCGGCCTCGAATACTATACCGGCCCGGTTTTTGAGGGTGAACTGCTACTCGAAACCCGCGACGACAAGGGCAATCTGGTCCAGATGGGCAGCGTCGGCGGCGGCGGCCGTTATGATGATCTTGTCGCGCGCTTCACTGGCCAGCAGGTGCCGTCCACCGGCTTCTCGTTCGGCGTATCACGTCTGGCGGCGGCGCTGGCCCTGACAGATCTCGGCAAGAAGAACGTGGCGCGCGGCCCGATCGTCATTATCGCCTTCTCCGAATCCGATATGGGCGAGTATTTCAAATTCGCCGCTGACGTGCGCGCCGCCGGCATGGCCGCCGAGGTCTATCTCGGCCGTTCAGGCATGAAAGCGCAAATGAAGTACGCCGATCGCCGACTCAGCCCCGCTGTGGTCATGATGGGCGAAGACGAGCTGAAAGCCGGTCAAGTCACGATCAAGGACCTCGATCTCGGCCGCGACTTGGCGATGCAAATAAGTGACAATAAGGCATGGAAGGAAGGGCGCCCCGGCCAGGTCACCCTGTCACATGCAGAAGCCATCAACCATTTGAAATCTATAACGGAAAATCGTTGATGGCGGCGTCAATATAACCTTGATTTTCACGCCGTTTTGACCACGACGTTATAAAGGTTAAGAGCGCTTGAAATAATTTTGACGCAACGTCACAAAACCAGTTGACAGTGCGGCCCTAAAAATGTTTTCTCCAACTCAAGAGAACGGAACTTCCCCAGTAGAGCGAAGTCAGTTCCCAGCGTTTCGGGGAGGAAACGCTCGCTTATAACAAATAAAAAAGCTCGCCGGGTCTTATCCCCCCTGTGCGAGCTTTTTTTTTGGTTTAAATCCTGAAAATATGACACTGTCGTCAAAAACTGTTAACCGGTTGTTAAGGCGGTGATGTCGTATCGTTCGGAACAAGATTACCAAATGTTCATGAGACGAGAGCGTTAAACTGTATCAAGGTGTGCGCTTGTTTCGGGAGCGCACGACGTCTCCCTTACCGGAGAGACCTCATGCGCGCCAAAATCCTCACATCTGCTTTAGCCATCAACATCGCCCTGCTGGCCTTGCCTGTCATCGCCGCTGTGCCGGCAGTCAATGACAAGGCCGCCGCCAGCCACCTGTTCGGCGAGACCGATGCCGCCGCTTCCGATACTGTGGCGAAAAGCTACGGCACCTGGGGCTTTGCCCTCGATGGCATGGACAAGACGATCCAGCCCGGTGATGACTTCTTCAACTACGCCAATGGCGCCGCGCTGAAGGCCATGACCATCCCCGGCGATCAGCCTGGCTATGGCGCCTTCAATCAACTGGCAGATCTCTCCGAATTCCGGCTGAAGGCTCTGGTGACCGGTCTGGCCGCACGCACCGACCTGACCGGCGAAGATCTGAAGATCGCCGACCTCTACCGCAGCGCCATGAACGCCGACCTGAAGAACAAACTCGACGTCAAGCCGCTGCAACCCGAACTGGAGAAGATCGCCGCCATCAAGACAAAGGCGGACATGGCCAGCTTCATGG
Source organism: Asticcacaulis sp. MM231 (assembly GCF_964186625.1). Classification (NCBI taxonomy): domain Bacteria; kingdom Pseudomonadati; phylum Pseudomonadota; class Alphaproteobacteria; order Caulobacterales; family Caulobacteraceae; genus Asticcacaulis; species Asticcacaulis sp. MM231. The sequence continues at coordinate 488,689 of NZ_OZ075108.1, read as the reverse complement.
GCTGGACGTTGCAGGGCTTCGGCGCGGCCTTCTTCAATATCTTCGTCTATGACGACGCCAAGAAGCCCGGCTACCGCGCGCTGCAATTGACGCAGGGCGGCCTCGGCCTGCCCGACCGCGACTATTACCTGTCGGAGACCTACGCCGATAAGAAGGCGGCCTACGAACTTTACATCAAGGACATGCTGACCCTGACCGGCTACGCCCATCCTGAAGTCGCCGCGAAAAACATCGTCGCCATGGAAACGGAAATCGCCAAGGTAAGCTGGACCAAGATCGAGAGCCGCGACGACACCAAGACCTACAACCCGATGGCGCTGAAGGATCTGAACACCTACGCCCCCGGCTTCAACTGGGACGGTTTCTTTGCCGCCGCCACAGTGAGTCAGGCGCAGAAGGTCATCGTCGGGCAAAATACCGCCATCCCTAAGATCGCCAAGATCTTCGCCGACACGCCGCTCGAAACCCTGAAAGCCTGGGAAACTTTCCAGGCCACCGATCAGGCCTCGGCCTATCTCGGTGATCGCTTCTATAACCGCCGCTTCGAGTTCCGTTCCAAAACCATGTACGGCATCGCCGAGCAGCGTCCCCTGTGGAAGCGCGCCATCGGCACCACCGACGACAAGATCGGCGAAGCCCTTGGCCGCGCCTATGTCCGCGATTACTTCCCGCCTGAATCCAAGGCCAAGATGGAAGCGCTGGTCCATGACCTGCTGGCGGCCATGAAGCTCCGCATCGACAACCTGACCTGGATGAGCGCGCCCACCAAGGCCAAGGCGCTGGAAAAGCTCTCTACCTTCGGCGTCAAGATCGGCTACCCCAACAAGTGGCGCGATTATAACGGCCTGATCATCAAGGCTGACGATCTCTACGGCAATATCGAGCGCTCATCGGCCTTTGAATGGGCCTACAACGTCTCGCATATCGACAAGCCGATCGATCCGGAAGACTGGGAAATGACGCCGCAAACGGTCAACGCCTACTATTCTCCGACCAAGAACGAGATCGTCTTCCCCGCCGCCATCCTGCAAGCCCCCTTCTTTGATCCGAAGGCTGATCCGGCCGTCAATTACGGCGCCATCGGCGGCGTTATAGGTCACGAAATCACCCATGGTTTCGACGATCAGGGCCGTCACTACGAATTCGACCGGCGCGCTTATCGACTGGTGGACGCCGGAAGACGCCACGAAGTTCGAGGCCCAGACCGTGGCGCTCGGCAAGCAGTATGATGCTTACGAGCCCGTCCCCGGTTTCCACGTTCAGGGCGGCCTGACCATGGGCGAGAACATTGCTGACCTCGGCGGCATCCTGCTCGGTCTCGACGCCTATCACCTGTCGCTCGGCGGTAAGCCGGCGCCGGTGATCGACGGCCTAACGGGCGATCAGCGCGTCTTCCTCGGCTTCGCGCAGGTGTGGCAGAGCAAGTATCAGGACGACTTCATGAAGTATCTTGTGTCGTCAGATCCGCACTCGCCCGACAAATTCCGCGCCATCGGTTCGGTGCGCAATGTCGATGCCTGGTATAAGGCGTTCGATGTGACCAGCGGTAAGTACTATCTGAAGCCCGCCGACCGCGTCCGCATCTGGTAAGCCAGGGTCGCGGACCCTGGACCCGGAATTTTGACAGCGCGCGTTGAGCTTTCCGCCGCTGAGTTTCTCCTCCCTTGCAAAACAGTGGAGGAGAAATAGGGGCAAACTTAACTGCCGCTGGCCTTGACCGAATCCCAGGACCGGACCGGCGCAGGATTGGCGACCGGCGCGGTATGAACCGTGATCGCCTGTTGCAGCCACGCCAGAGCCGCATCGGCCTGCGCCGGCGGCATGTCACGGCGCAGCAACTGCTCGGCTTCCGGCAACTTGCCCTGCAGGCCCAGCACCAGCGCCAGATTCTGCCGTACCTGCAGCGTGGCGCCGGGTTGCGTCGAAGCTGTGCGCAGCAAGGGTTCAGCGCCAGCAAAATCGCCGCGCGTCACTTTCGACATTGCCATATTGGTCAGTACCATCGGATTGTTGGGCGCCAGAGCCAGCGCCTTGGCCCAGGTGGTCTGGGCCTCTTCGGGGCGCTTGGTCTGATCATAGGCCACACCGAGCAGCGAATAGGCCTGCCAGTCCTTCGGCTTCAATTCGATGGCGTGTTCAAGCGGATCGATCGCAAAGAAGGCGTTGTTGTCGGCGATATGGGCACGGCCGGCGGCGATCAGCAGGTCATGATTATCGGGCGCGAACAGCAGCACACGATGGGCCGTATCGGCGGCCTCGGCATAACGGCCAAGCGCGCGCAGGGCGTTCGACAGGTAGAGGCCGATCTGAACATTCGTCGGATCATGCTCGAACTGGGTGGTGAAGAAGGTGGACTGGGTCAGGGCATCCGCGCGCAGCACGCTCTCGATATCAGCCTTGCTCGCAGGCTTCCAGGTGCCCGTCTGTGATGCCGCCTTGAGATTTGTGGTCGGCCCCGTCGACGTGGCCTCTTTTGATTTATCCTTACCGAACAGGCCGGCAGAGGCCGGTGCCGCGCTCAAAAGCAAGGTAGCGGCCAGGCTTAAGGTGGCATAGCGAATAAGCGACATAATCGAACTCATGAATTTGAACGGATTAAGACTTCAGTGACCGCTGTGAAGATAGAGTTAAAGCTCTTAACAATGGTTAACGAGACCCAACGATGCCCAAGCCGATCAAAGCCGCCCATCCTGCCGCCGACAACACCCTGATCGCGCTGTTCGAGGAGGACGCGGCAGTCGCACTGGCGGCGCTCAAACCGGCTCAGGCGAAGTATCTCAGTTTGCGGGGGTTCACCGGCAAGGCGTGCAGCCTGATCGTTGTGCCGGAGGACGGCGGAGTCAAGGCATGGTTCGGACTAGGCGCGCGCAAGACCTATACGCCGATGACCTTCCGTGCCCTGCCGGCGCAACTGCCCAAGGGCCTGTGGGCACTGGACTATGACAAGGGGCTCGATGCCCACGCCATCCACGTCGCCTGGGGGCTGGGGGCCTATAGCTTCACCCGCTATAAGGCCAGCCATGCGCCAAGCGAGGTGCGGCTTGATGACTCCCATCTCGACGAGCCGCAAAAAATAGAGATCGCCCGCGAGGTGAAGGCGCACAGCCTGGCGCGTGATCTGGTCAACACCCCGACCAACGATATGGGGCCCGGCGATATTGAGGCCGAGGCCCGCCAGATCGCGGAGATGCACGGCGCCGAGATCTCGGTCATCATCGGTGACGACCTGCTCAAAGAGAATTATCCGGCGATCCATGCCGTCGGCCGCGCCGCCGGGGCAGACAACCAGCCGCGCTTTATCGAGGTCACCTGGCAGCCGGCAGGCGTACCCGGCCCATTGCCCGTGGTGGCGCTGGTCGGCAAGGGCGTGGCCTTTGATACCGGCGGACTCAACATCAAGGGCGGCGCCGGCATGGGGCTGATGAAGAAGGATATGGGCGGCGCGGCCCACGCCCTGGCCCTGGCCGACTGGGTGATGGCCAGCCAGTTGCCGCTAAAGCTGCATGTGCTGATCCCAGCCGTCGAGAACGCGATTTCCGGCAATGCCTTCCGGCCCGGCGACATCCTGGCTTCACGCGCCGGCCTTTCCATCGAGATCGGCAATACCGACGCCGAAGGCCGGCTGATCCTGGCCGACGCCCTGACCCGTGCCGGTGAACTTGAACCCGCCCTGACGATCGACTTCGCGACGCTCACTGGGGCTGCGCGCGTGGCGCTGGGGCCGGAGGTTATCCCATTCTACACGGATGACGAAGATGTGGCGCGTCAGCTTGAGGTCTGCGCCATCGCCCAGAATGATCCGGTATGGCGGATGCCGCTTTGGGCCGGCTACAAGGATGCGCTCGATTCCGACATCGCCGATATCCGCAACGATCCGGCCGGATGGGCGCAAGGCGGCTCGGTGACAGCGGCGCTTTTCCTGCAACGCTTTGCGCCCAAATCGGGCGCCTGGGTGCATTTCGACATCTATGCCTGGAACCCGCGCGGCCGCGCAGGATCACCCGTGGGTGCCGAGGCCCAGACCCTGCGCGCCGTCTACCATCTGCTCAAGGCGTTCTGAGCTACAGGCGTTAAGACCCGCTTCAGGAACTCATAAACTTCCTATTGACCTTGGCTGTTAAGGCGATCTTTGCATCCCTGCTGTAGGGTGCTCATACAGTAACAGACCTGTAGAAGGCAGACGGCTTTATGACGCATATGAGCGACGACCCTTTCGATAAGCGCACCACCCCTCTCAAGGACGGTGTCACTGATCACGCCCACGAAGGCCTGATCCGCGCGAAGTCCTATGTCGCCGGTGAAGTCCTGAGCTGTTACAACGCGACCGCCCCCATCCTGTCGCAGCCGGAAGCCGGTGCCGAGCAGTGGGACCAGCTCCTGCTTGGCGAGCGCTTCAAGGTGATCGAGCGCAAGCATGACTTTTTCTGGGGCCAGGCCCTGCGCGATGGCTATGTCGGCTATGTGCCGGTGTCCGCCTTCAAGCGCGACTGGTATCTGCCGACGCATTATGTTTCGACCCTGCGCACCTATGTCTTTGCCGGGCCGAACCTGAAATCCTCAACGCTTGCCGCTGTCAGCATGAACGCGCTGGTCTCGGTGACGCGCTACGAAAACGGCTTCGCCTATATCAACGAGATGGGCTGGGTCTTCACCAACCACTTGTCGACTTTTGAAACCTTCGCCAACGATTTTGTCAGCGTGGCCGAAAGCTATATCAACGCACCTTATCAATGGGGCGGTCGCGAAAGCATTGGTCTCGATTGTTCGGGCCTGCTGCAACAGGCGCTTTACGCTGCCGGCTACGGCTGCCCACGCGATTCCGACATGCAGGCCAAGCTCGGTTTGCCGCTGGACATCGGCGCTGATCTGCGCGGTCTGGTGCGCGGCGATCTGGTCTTCTGGAAGGGCCATGTCGCCATCATGATCGATGATGTCCACATCATCCACGCCAACGCCCATCACATGAAGGTGGCCATCGAGCCGCTGGCCGACGCGGTCGCCCGCATCGACGGTTGCGGCACGGGCATGCCGACAGCCTTCCGCAGACTGTAATAGATACCACTGCCTCTGGACGCGCCGCATCGTCGTGTGGTCCCCCCTGCCCTGAAAGCCGGGTTGGTGCAAAAATGAAAAACCCCGCCGGAGCTATCCGACGGGGTTTTTGTTTGCGTCTCTGACTGCCTTAGTGCGCAGGAGCGGCCTCTGCCGGTGCCACGGTCGGCTTTGCGGCAGCTTCGGCCTTCGGCGGCGTTGTACCCGTGGCGGCTGGTGCTGCCGTGGCAAGGACTGCAACCGCGCCGGCAGCAGGCGCAGGGGTAGCGCCCGCAGCCGCAGGGGCAGCGCCCGGCGCACGCGTCGGATCGGGCGCGGGCACGGCATAGCCGGTCGAGCCTTGCGTGTGCAGATAGGCGATCAGGTTGATGCGTTCTTCAGGTTTTTTAACACCGGCGAAGGTCATCTTGGTGCCCTTGACCACCTTGCCCGGCGCGCCGAGGAAGTGGAACAAGGCGTCATAGCTCCAAGCTGGCGCGTCGGCGACGTGCGCCTTCATGGCGTCGGAATAGGAGAAACCAGCGTGGGAAGCGACCGGACGACCGACTGCGCCCCAGAGATTGGGACCGATGGCGTTGGGGCCGCCTTCCTTGTCGTTGTGGCAGGAGGTGCACTTGGTGGTGAAGGTTTTCTCGCCCGCCGCCACATCGGCCGTAGCGAGGACCGTACCCCAGTCAGGCAGGGTTTCGACGGCAGCCGCAGCCCCCGCTTCGCCGCCGGTATCGGCGACTTCGATGGCATAGCCCGGCTTTTCAGGTGCTTCACGATGGAAAAGCATTTCCGAGCCAACACGCACGCCCATGATGACCAGACCGGTCGCCAATACTGCGCCAAGAATCTTATTAACCTGAAGGTCGCCGCTCATCTTGCCAAGATACCCTGTGAATCATTGTTATTAAGCTTAGGCCACAGAACGCGTCTGTCAATATCCGGCCGAACAAGCCTCTTATTCATCTACTTGCGTTTGGCTCTCTGACACGCTACCGCCAAATGCGCAAGCTCACTTTTAAACCCTACGGGCTAAAAGTGAGCTTGCTTAATACTAGGTGCGCTCAAATGCCGCGGGGCTTACCTCGCAAAGGCTCGGGCGCGCGGTCGCGCTTGCCAAATATCAAGATATTTGGAGGGCTTATACAAAATTGAAGGTTAAATCATGACTACGCAAATCATTCGCAAAATCGCCTTCCAGGGCGAGCCGGGGGCTTTCAGCCATCAGGCCATCAAGCGGTGGTTTAGCGACTTTACCCCGACCCCCTACCCGACCTTTGAAGCCGCTTTCGCGGCCGTGCGCGACGGAGAGTGTGAACTGGGCATGATTCCCGTCGAAAACTCGGTGGCTGGCCGCGTCACCGATGTCCACCACCTGCTGCCCAATTCGGGCCTGAAGATCATCGGCGAGCGCTTCCTGCCGATCGAGATGATCCTGATGGGCGTGCCGGAAACCGAGCTGGCCAATATCCGGGTGGCCGCCTCGCACACCATGGCGCTGCTGCAATGCCGCAAGGCGCTGAAAGAACTGAATATCACCGCTGAGGTTTTCCATGATACCGCCGGTGCGGCCCGCGCTCTTTCGGAAACCCGCGAACTCGACCGCGGCGTCATCGCGCCCGAACCGGCGGCTGAACTTTACGGCCTGAAAATCCTGCGCCGCCACATGGAGGACGCCCGCAACAACACGACGCGCTTCCTTATCCTGACGACGGAGGATCGCGTGGTCGAGCCTGAGCCCGGCATCGATTGCATGACCAGCTTTATCTTCCGTGTGAAAAACATTCCGGCCTCGCTTTACAAGGCGCTGGGCGGTTTCGCCACCAACGGCGTCAACATGACCAAGCTGGAAAGCTATATCGAAAACGGCGTCTTCGCCTCGACCGTCTTCTATTGCGATGTCGAGGGGCGCCCCACCGAAGGCGGTCTGAAACAGGCACTGGAGGAGATCAATTTCTTCGCCGTCGATGTCGAGATTTTGGGCACCTACCCGCTTGATCCGTTCCGCAACTCCGAAGGTCAAAGATAATGTCCATCGACCGGATAACCGCGCTGGAAGAAACCGTGGCGCATCAGGGCAAGACCATTGATGAACTGTCCGACCAGTTGACCGAACAATGGAAGATCATCGACCGGATGAAGCGTGCGCTGGAAAGCCTGGGCGAGCGACTGGAGAGCATGGCCTTAGTCGATGCACCGGCGGTCACCAAGCCACCGCATTATTGAGTTGCCTCCTCACCTATAGTGCCACGTTAAGGGAGGGCGAGATTTACGTTGGGTGAACTTTGTTAAAGTGCCCCGTTTACGCGCGAAGCTTTGCCATTCAAAGTGAGGCGCGGTAGTCCCGTTATTGGCCTGCTGGCGGAGAGTTTACGCAGCGGAGTGCAACCCCGCTCAGCCCCGTTCAATTCGGGGGCAGGCCTCCACACCCTTATCTTTTCGCGCTGACCTCGGCGTAGACCGCATCGAAGGTATCGGGCACGATCGGGCCGCTGATCTTGTCGGTGATGGTGCCGTCAGGCATGACGATATAGGTTTCCGGCACACCCGTATTGCCAAAGGCCAGCGCCATCTTGCCTTCCGGATCGCTCAGCGTCTTCACAAACGGATTGTCATGCTGCGCCAGGAATTTCAGCGTGTTCTGCGGTTCGTCCTTCCAGGCGATGCCGATAATCGTCACGCCCTTCGCCTTCAGACCCATTAGTTGCGGATTTTCACTGATACAGGGCGCGCACCACGAGGCAAAAAAATTGACCATGACCGGCTTATCCGAGGCCGCAACCAGCGCTTTCAGCGACGCTGGCGTCCCGTCCTGCACATCGTTCAGCACCACCTCCGGCACCGATTTCCCGACCATTTCGCGTGGTTCGTACTGGGTTTTTTTGTGGAAATTGTAATAGGCCAGAACCGCCAGCAAGCCGACGAACAGCACCAGCGGCGCAAAGTAGATCAGGCGCTTCATTGGCTATCCGCCGCAGCCTGCAAGGCCTCCAGCACCTTACGCCGGCGCGCCTGCACCAGCAGCGACACCACGACGAGAGCACCCAGCGCCAGAAAGCTGAAACCGTAGGAACCCCAAACAAACAGCGCGTACTTGCCCATATCGAAATCCATGCACGGTCTCCTAGTTAAAGCTCAAACGGGCGCGCAGGGCGCGGTACTTGCGGGCGAGGATCTCGGAATCGAGCCGGGTAAGGAACAGCCACAGGGTCAGGGCGTGATAGGCGCCGACCATGACAAACAAAGGCCACAGCATCTCGGCCCCAACGGTCGGGCCGCCCTTGACGAAGATCGAGCCACCCTGATGCAGGCTGTTCCACCACTGCACCGAAAAATGCACGATCGGCAGATTGACCAGACCGACCATGGCCAGGATGGCGGTCGATTTCGCGGCGCGCACCTCGTCCTCGATCGAGGCATGGAGCGCGATATAGCCGATATAGAACAGCAGCAGCACCAGTTCGGAGGTCATGCGTCCGTCCCATTGCCACGGCGTGCCCCACATCGGCATCCCCCACAGCGAACCAGTGGCCAGAGCCAGCGCGGTGAAAACCGCACCGATCGGCGCCAGCGCCTTGGCGGCGGCATCGGCCAGGGCATGGCGGAAGATCAGGCCGAAGAAGCTCGACAACCCCATGGCGCCGTAGATGGCAAGCCCGAGCCAGGCGGCCGGCACATGGACATACATGATGCGAACCGTATCGCCCTGCTGGTAATCCTCCGGCGAGGCGAAGCAGAGGTAAAGCCCCCAGGCGAGCAACAGCGCGGCCAGCCCCGCCAGCCACGGCCGCAAGGGGCGCGTCACGCGGGTGAACCGTTCCGGATTGGCGAGGAAATTGATCATGCTTTCGGACATAGGGGGTTTGGCGATTTTGGGCAAGAGCCACACCCGCCACGCGTTAACGGAATACTTGCGGTTTTACCGTATGATGGATGTGTAGCTGGGAGAGGCTTTATGGCTTTTGGGTTGTTCGATGCCCTGATGGTGGGCGGTGTTTTTGGCGTCACCTTCGCTGTCTATTATTTCGATGTCCGCAAGGATTGCCGCTGGATGGCCTGGCTCGCCGCCTTCACGATGGCGGGTCTGGTTTACGCCATCGAACGCTATCTGCCGAACGCGCCCGAGGCGCGCCTCTATATCCAGTACGCCGTGCTGGGCATGATCGCGCTCAGCATGCCGGCGCGGGCCTGGTTCGGCAACAAGAACTGCCGCCGCATCGCTTACCGAGAGCACCGCATCAAGGCCACGCGCTTCTTACCGTGGTAAGCCTTTAGCTCAACGCACTTCTGAGGGCTGCGCCCATGGCGACGGGGCCCAAGGCCAGGGCGAATAGCGCATAGGCACTTAAAAACGCCAGAGCCTGCAGCGGTGACGCGCCCGTCTGGACCGCCTGCATCAGGCCGGCGCCAAAGATCACCGGCGGCACGTAAAATGGTAACACCAACAACGCCATCAGCACCCCGCCCTTGCGCGATCCGAGCGCCAGTGAGGCACCGATCCCGCCGATCAGGGCGAAGCTCAAAGAGCCGAGAAAAGCCGAGACCAGCCCCATCAGGGCCAGCGACATCGGAGCGCCCAGAATGATCATCACCACGGGGGTCATCAGCGACAATATGACGCCGGTGCCAAGCCACTGACTGATGCATTTCAGCAGCGCGATCAGTTCGAGCGGCAACGGGCCGAGCCGCAGGGTATCGAACACCGCGTCCTCGTAGTCGCGCTCGAACAAGCGCTCCAATGAAAGCAGGCTGGAGAGCGCCAGGCACAACCAGGTCAGACCCGCGGCGATGCGCGACAGCACCGCCTGATCGGGGCCGAGGCTCAAAGGGATCATCGCCATCAGGGTCAGGTAAAAACCGACGCTGAGCAGAGGTCCGCCGCCACGGGTCAGCGACAGGCCAAGGTCACGGCGGATAAGGGCGAGAGAAGCGCGGATCATTCTTCTCCTCCCCTGCGAAGCGGGGGAGGTGTCGAGCAAGCGAAGACCTTTAGGTCGTAGCGCGTCGAGACGGAGGGGGCTATTTCCGCGACAGAGCCAAGCCCCCTCCGTCGCGGACTACGCCGCGCCACCTCCCCCGAACGCTTCGCTACAGGGGAGGAAAAGATGTGAATTGACTCAAACACTGGCGGCCTCGCGTTCTTTCGCCGTCGGGCGCTCCAGTTTCAGTATCCGAGTAGCGAACGGCAGCGGATCATGCACCGCCGCGATGATCATGCCACCCGCCGCCAGATGCGCCTGCATCAGGCCGCTAAGCAGCGCGCGATGATCCACATCGAGCGGCGCCATGGGCTCATCGAGCAGCCACAGCGAACGCTTCGCCATCAGCAACTTGGCGCAGGACAAACGGCGTTTCTGGCCCGCCGACAGATAGCGCGTCTCCAGATCAAGCAGCGGCGTTAAATTCAGCATCTCGATACCGGCCACAGCGCCACCCAGATAATCGGCCTGGAATTTCAACTCCTGCACCACCGTCCGCGAAGGGCTGAGCGCATCGTGATGACCGAGAAAATGGATCATGCGGCCTTGCCAGATTTCCGGCTCAATCTGCATATCATTCTCAGACGCAGAAATGGCGCCGGCAAAGGGCGTCAAAAAGCCTGCCAGGGTGCGTAAAAGCGTTGTTTTTCCGACGCCGTTTTCGCCATACAGGCTTATCGTCTCGCCAGATTTCAGGGTAAAATTCAGATTATGAATCAGTAGGTTATAGCCTTTTTTCAGACTTAACCCCTCAACCCTCAAACTCACACCCATAAAAATAACCCTTTTCGCGTTACGGCTTACATAGACGAAAACAAATAAGAAGTTTAGAAGGCAAATTGCCCGCCTTTACGGCATTGCAGCGCGACCGGGAAACCCTGTGCGTCCCCGGTCTTCCGCGCAGGCTGAAATTACGGTCGCCATCGGGGCGTCCGGGCGGTTCTGAAGAAGGATACTGCGTACAATGTCTTCCGTTGACAGCTTCAAGTCCAAGTCCGAATTAAAGGTCGGCGATAAAACCTACACCTACTACGATCTCAAAGTCGCCGAAGCCAACGGGCTGGAAGGCGTCTCGCAACTTCCGGCCTCGCTGAAGGTGCTCCTCGAAAACCTCCTGCGCAATGAAGACGGCGACACCGTCAAGGCCGATGACATCCGCGCCATGGCCGCCTGGGTGAAAAACAAGGGCGCCGTCGAACACGAAATCTCCTTCCGTCCGGCCCGCGTGCTGATGCAGGATTTCACCGGCGTTCCGGCCGTCGTCGATCTGGCCGCCATGCGCGACGCCATGGTCAAGCTCGGTGCCGATCCGGCGAAGATCAATCCACTCAACCCCGTCGACCTCGTGATCGACCACTCGGTCATGGTCGATTATTTCGGGCAAACCACTTCGTTTACGCAGAACGTTGACCGTGAATATGAGCGCAACATCGAGCGCTACAACTTCCTGCGCTGGGGCTCCTCGGCCTTCAACAACTTCCGCGTCGTGCCTCCCGGCACCGGCATCTGCCACCAGGTCAACCTGGAATACCTAGCCCAGACCGTCTGGACGGCCATCGCCGATGGTGGCGAAGTCGCCTACCCGGATACCGTGGTCGGCACCGACTCGCACACCACCATGATCAACGGTCTGTCGGTCCTCGGCTGGGGCGTCGGCGGTATCGAAGCCGAAGCCGCTATGCTCGGCCAGCCGATCCCCATGCTGATCCCGGAAGTCATCGGCTTCAAGCTGACCGGCAAGCTGCCCGAAGGCGCCACCGCCACCGACCTAGTGCTGACCGTCACGCAGATGCTGCGTAAAAAGGGCGTCGTCGGCAAGTTCGTCGAATATTACGGCGACGGCCTCGTCAACCTGACCCTCGAAGATCAGGCCACCATTGCCAACATGGCCCCGGAATACGGCGCCACCTGCGGCTTCTTCCCGGTGTCGCAGCCGACCATCAACTATCTGGCCGAAACCGGCCGCACGCCTGACCGCGTCGCCCTCGTCGAAGCCTACGCCAAGGCCCAAGGCCTGTGGCTCGATCCGTCGGTTGAACCCGTCTTCACCGACAGCCTCGAACTGGCTCTCGATTCCGTCCTGCCGTCGCTGGCCGGTCCGAAGCGCCCGCAAGACCGCGTCCTGCTCTCCGACGCCGCCACTGCCTTCACCTCGGCCTTGCAGGGCGAGTTTGGCAAGGCCGGTGATGAATTGAAGCGCGTCCAGGTCGAAGGTTCCGACTTCACCGTCGGCCACGGCGATGTCGTTATCGCCGCCATCACCTCCTGCACCAACACCTCGAACCCCTCGGTCCTGATCGCCGCCGGCCTCGTGGCCCGCAAGGCGCGCGCCCTGGGCCTCAAGGTCAAGCCGTGGGTAAAAACCTCTCTGGCGCCCGGATCACAAGTCGTCACCGACTATCTGAACTCGGCCGGCCTCTCCGAAGACCTCGACACCATGGGCTTCAACCTCGTCGGTTACGGCTGCACCACCTGTATCGGTAACTCCGGTCCGCTGCCGGAAGCCATCTCGGCCGCCGTCAATGCCGGCGATCTGGTCGCCGCCTCCGTGCTTTCGGGTAACCGCAACTTCGAAGGCCGCGTCAACCCCGACGTCCGCGCCAACTACCTGGCCTCGCCGCCGCTGGTCGTGGCCTACGCCATCGCCGGTTCGCTGAACATCAACCTGACGGAAGACGCCATCGGCACCGGCTCGAACGGTGAGCCGGTCTACCTGAAGGACATCTGGCCGACGACGCAGGAAGTCACCGAGCTTCAGCGTAAGCACGTCACCAACGCCATGTTCTCCAACCGTTACTCCGACGTCTTCAAGGGCGACGCGCACTGGCAGGCCATCCCGGTCGCCGGCGGCCAGACCTATGGCTGGGATGCAGAATTGACCTATGTCGCCAACCCGCCTTACTTCGACGGCATGACCATGACGCCGGACAAGGTGACCGACATCGTGGAAGCCCGCGTGCTCGGCGTCTTCGGCGACTCGATCACCACCGACCACATTTCGCCCGCCGGTTCCTTCAAGGCGGCCTCACCCGCCGGCAAGTATCTGATTGATCGCGGCGTGCCTGTGTCGGAATTCAACGGTTACGGCGCCCGTCGCGGCAACCACGAAGTCATGATGCGCGGCACCTTTGCCAACATCCGCATCCGTAACAAGATGACTCCGGAAATCGAAGGCGGCGTCACCAAGCACTTCCCGTCCGGCGATGTCATGGCCATCTATGATGCCGCCATGCGCTATCAGTCGGAAGGCCGCAACCTGGTCGTCTTCGCCGGCAAGGAATACGGCACCGGCTCGTCGCGCGACTGGGCCGCCAAGGGCACCAAGCTGCTCGGCGTCCGCGCTGTCATCGCTGAATTGTTCGAGCGCATCCACCGCTCCAACCTGGTCGGCATGGGCGTTCTGCCGCTACAGTTCAAGGTCGACGGCTGGGCCAAGCTCGGCCTCACCGGCGAGGAAATCGTCACCATCCGTGGTCTCGAAAACGTGCAGCCGCGTCAGGAACTGATCGTCGAGCTGTTCCGCGCTTCCGATGGCAAGGTGGCCCGCTTCCCGGTCCGTTGCCGCATCGATACTCCGACCGAGCTGGAATACTACAAGAACGGCGGCGTCATGCCGTATGTTCTGCGTAACCTGGCCCGCAGCGCTCAGGCGACTGAATAGGTTCTGCGACATTGATAAAAGAAAAGCCCTTCGGCCCTCAGGTCGGAGGGCTTTTTCTTTGCAGGGTCGTAACGACCCTGCACCCGTAACTCGACAGCGCTACGACGCGCTAAGCGCTAGATGCGTTGGTGGGGTTTCTTGCTTTCTTCCTTGGCCAGCCCTAAACTCAGCTATGAAAAACCGTCTCCCCCTAGTCATCACCATCGCCGGACTGGCCGCAGCGCTCTATGCCGTGATCCTGAACCTCGTCACAGCCGCGACTGAAGCCGCGCAAGGCTTCATCGTTCAAAGCCTGATCTTCGCCGTTATCGCGGTCGTCTGCGGCGTCTATACCCTGCGCAGAGGCGGCGGCTGGCGCTTTATCGCCGTCGCCATGATCGGCCCGGCGGTCTTCGTATTGACGGATGCCGGGATGCGGCTTTTGTTCTTCGCGCAGCACGGCACATAACTGCCGGATTTTGGTCAATGGAGACCTAAAAAGACACAGGAGACACCATGACCCAGCGCATCAAGTTCTACACCTTTCCGCTTTCTGGCAACGCGCACCGCGTCGAGCTGCTCCTGCGTGCGCTTGACGTGCCGTTCAATCGCATCGACGTCAATCTGCGCGACAAGGAACAGAAGACGGCGGATTTCCTCGCCATGAACCCGTTCGGGCAGGTGCCGGTGATCAATGACAACGGCACGATCATCTGGGACTTCGTCGCCATCATGACCTATCTCGCCCTGACCTACGACACCACACACACCTACCTGCCGCAGGCGCCCGCACAGCACGCCGAGGTCATTACCTGGCTGGCCAAGACCTCCGGCCCCATAGCCTACGGTCCGGCCGCCGCGCGGCGCATCAATATCTTCAAGACGCCGCAGGACATTTCGGTCGCTCAGCAGGTAGCGCATGATTTCCTGAATGTGGTGGAAAGCCATCTGGCGCGCCGTGACTGGCTTGTGGGGGACAGCCTGACCCTGGCGGATCTGGCCTGTTACACCTATATCGCTCACGCCCCGGAAGGGGGTATCGACCTTGCGGGCTATCCCAATATCCTGGTATGGCTGGAGCGCATGGAAGCTCTCCCCTTCTTCGTCGCCATGCCAAAATCGAAGGCCGGTCTCTGGGCCTAAGCCCGCGCGACGCATGCGAGCAAAAAAGATCACAAAAAAACGCCGCTACGGGGAGGGGAAGTCCGTAGCGGCGCAGAACATGTATCTCGGGGAAGAAGAAATGTATCTGTCAGCCAAGAGACCCGATTAGATTCCCGGGGGCTGGGGGGGCTGTTCAGGGGGAACCCGAACCAGATCGCCTTGGCTGACAAGGACATATTGGCGTCCGAAGCGGGCGCAGGAAGGGCCAAATTGAGGTCATTCCGGGGCGATTTCATAACCGGAGCATAAAGACCGGTTATATTTCCCTAGCGAATGACTTGCGCGATTCATTGAGGTGGCGTGTACTGGATCTGCAATTGACACAGGTTGGCCTATGAGTGTTCAGGATTTTAGCGGCGCATTCGGCGCTTCCAAAGGCCCGGAGGTCGTCTTCTTCGAGCGCAAGGAACTGGAAATGATCCTGCGGCTCTATGGCCAGCAGGTCGCCGCCGGCGAATGGCGCGATTACGGCATAGATCAACTCACCGACGCCGTGGCCTTCAACATCTTCCGCCGTGCCGGAGAAGCCCCCTTCTATCGCATCGAGAAGCGCCCGTCCCTGGCCCGCAAGCAGGGCGCCTTTGCGGTGTTTAATCAGGCGGGTATGGTGCTTAAGCGCGGCCGAGAACTGGGGCCTGTGCTGGCTGTGCTGGATAAGCGCAAGTTCGACCTCTTGTCATAAAAAGACCCTCCGGATCGCTCCGGAGGGCTTTCATTTTAACGCTTGTCGCCGGATTTAGCGGCGGCCGCCGAACAGGTTCAACAGGCTGAGGAACAGGTTGATAAAGCTGACATAGAGGCCAATGGCGCCGATATAGGTCAGGGCCGCGCGGTGGTTAGCCGACAGCGAACCGGTCGAGTAATACAGTTGCTTGAGCGACTGTGTCTGATAGGCGATCAGGGCCGAGAACAGCAGAACGCCGATACCCGACATCACCATGCTCATCAGGCCGCTCTTGAAGAGGAAGGCGTTGGCGATGCCGGCAATGATCAGGCCCAGAACGGCAACCGAGAAGAAGCCGCCCCAGCCGGTCATGTTGACCTTGGTAGTGTAGCCGACAAGGCTGACGACGCCGAAGGTGGCGGCGGTGATGAAGAAGATGTTGGCGATCGAGATGCCAGTGTACATCAGGAAGATCGACGACAGCGACACGCCCATGACGGCGACGAACACCCAGTAGAAGGCGCCCGAAACGCCGGCATTCAGGCCATTCATGAAGCGGCCGGAGATGAAGCTCAAGCCGAGCGGCGCGAAGGCGAAGATCCAGCCCAGAATGGTATAGCCAGCAACCCGGCCATCCGGCGTGAACTGGTAAAGAAGCTGTGCGAAGGCCGGCGTGTTCGCCACGGCCCAAGCCATGGCGCCCGTCAGCACAAGGCCAAGCGCCATCTTCTGATAGATGCCCATAAGGAAGTTCTTCAGGCCCATATCGCGGGCCTGTTCCTCAGCCGAAGGTAAGGCAATATAATCGGTGTCGTTCATAGGTTTAAAACCCCTGTTAATTTCGTGACCACTCTATACGACCAAAACATATGGGCTTAATAGAGACGTTCTATCAAATAATATGGCCCTCGTTACCCCGACTGACAAGGGGGGATCATTCACAGGGTCAGACTTTGATTCTCTAAGCGAGAATTTGGGATTTTCTAAGCGGATTCAGCATGAAATACTCTCCCCTTGGCCGCACCGACCTGTCGGTTTCGCGCGTATGTCTCGGCACCATGATGTATGGCAGCCAGGTGTCTCAGGGCGATGCCTGGGACCAGATGGACTATGCCCTGACGCGCGGCATTAATTTCTTCGATACCGCCGAGGCCTACGCCATCCCGCCGCGTCCGGAAACCCAAGGCGCCACAGAGCGCATCATCGGCGAATGGTTCCGGGCGCGCGGTAATCGCCAGGACATCATCCTGGCGACGAAGGCCGCCGGTCGCGCTGACTTTATGGGCTGGATTCGTGGCGGGCCGCGTCATACCCGCGACCATCTCAATGCCGCCGTCGAAGGCTCGCTCAAGCGTCTGCAAACCGACTATATCGACCTCTATCAGCTCCATTGGCCCGACCGCCGCTACAACGGTTTTGGCTTCCATCACTATAGCGATTACGATGCCGATTATGAGAGCTTTCTCAGCATTCTGGAAAGCCTCGACCGTCACGTGAAGGCTGGGCGGATTCGCCATGTCGGCGTCTCGAACGAGAGCCCCTACGGCGTGATGAAGTTCCTGAGCGAAGCCGAAAAGCATGGCCTGCCGCGCATCGCCTCGATTCAGAACGCCTATTCTCTGGTGTCGCGCGCCTTCGATTACGGACTGGCCGAGGTGGCCCTGCGCGAGGATGTCGGTCTGCTGGCCTATTCGTCGCTGGCGCAAGGCTATCTTATCGGCAAATACCGCGACGGCGCCCTGCCCGAAGGCGCTCGCAAGACGCTCTACCAGCGCCTCAACCGCTATGAAGGCCCCGGCGGTGAGGAAACAATCAACCGCTATGTCGATCTGGCCGCCGAATTGGGGCTGAAGCCTGAACAACTGGCGCTGAAATTTGTCGATCAGCGGCCGTTCGTTACCTCAACCATCATCGGTGCCAGCAGCATGACGCAGTTGATCGATGATATCGACGCCTTCGATACGGTGTGGACCGATGAGATCGACAAGGCGGTGTTTAAACTGCACCTCAGCCACCCCAACCCTTGCCCGTAAAGGAGTTAGCCATGTTCCGTTCGGTTCTCTTTATCCCGTGCGCCAATGCGAAGGCCATGGCGAAGGCGGCGACGCTGCCATGTGACGCGCTGATCTTTGACCTCGAAGACGCCGTGGGCAACGATGAGCGCGATGGCGCACTAACGCGGCTGGCCGAAACCCTGACCCGTGATTTCACCGCAAAGACCGTGCTGGTGCGCATCCATCCGCAATATCTGGGCGCGATCCGCAAAACCCTGGCAGGTTTGCGCATTGATGGGCTGGTCATCCCCAAGGTCAATGGACCTGAGGAGATCCGCGGCGTGGCGCATGTCTGGCCCAATATACCGCTATGGGCGATGATCGAAACAGCGCGGGGCGTGGTCCATGTACACGAGATCTCGGATACCGGCGTCAAGGGACTTATTGCCGGCCCAAACGACCTGCGCAAGGACCTGCGCACCCGTCCGATGGCCGACCGCAGCGATATCCTCCACGCCTTGTCGCAGATCGTGCTGCACGCGCGGGCGCAAGACCTGATCGCGCTGGATGGCGTCTATAACGCCTTCAGGGATGAGGCCGGGTTTAAAGCCGAGTGCGAACAGGGACGCAGCCTGGGCTTTGACGGCAAGACCTTGATCCACCCGGCGCAGATCGCGCCTTGCGAGGCCGCATTCAGCCCTTCGCCAGAAGACATCTCTTGGGCCAAGGCCGTGGTCAGCGCCTTTGACGGCAGTGCCGCGGGCGTAGTGTCGGTGAACGGTGAGATGGTTGAGCGCCTGCATCTGGAACAGGCGAAAAGTCTTTTGCAACAAACCTAAAACGCGAACTACGTTGCCTTCATATATTTGCGAAATTTGCGACGCCTGAGCCACTGGCGCCACGGCATCATCAACTGGCTCTTGAACTGCACTTTCTTATCCAGAGTGAGCATCGCGTCGATCTCTTGCTGTGTCTTCATTTTCAGATAAGGCGCCAGGAAAGGATAGTCTGCCAGGAATTTCGCGTAGACCCCTATAAAGCGGCCATGCCACGGCATACCGGGATAGTACCAAGGCTTCGAACCACCGGTGAAGTGCACGATCTTCGGATCGACCTCCTTGTTCAGACCCAGGCCGGCATAGAAGGAGATGAAATTATAGGCCGGTGATAAAACTTCGCGCTTGCCAAGGAAGACTGCGTTGAGCGCGCTCTGATCATGATAGACGCGTTTCAGCGAATTCTCGTTGAAATAGGTCATGGCCTCGCGCGCCATGGTTTGCCAAGTGTCCCAACGGAATAGCAGGATACCGGCGTTAAAATAATCCTGATAATGCGGAATGCCAAGATCGTTGAGATAGGCCTTGTGCTTGGGTCAAAAATTGCCCTGATCGTTTTAACACATCCAAATCGCTTCGGAGACCGTGGCGATATGGCCAGGCTTTACCTTGTGGCTGATCAGCGGGAAAATGTCGCCCAATATCTGCACGTCGCCATCGATATAGGCGATGTTCTCATAGGTGCTGGGCAGGATGTCGCAGATGGCGAAGCGTCCAAGCGTCGTATGCGGTATGTGCGTCTGGTTGAAATGGGTGCCTTCCTTGGGCAGAAACAGGCTGGCCTCCAGCGGCAGAAACTGGATGCCGGGCGCTGTGAAGGTATCGCGCAATTGCTGTAACAACGCTTCTTCGACATCGACCAGAGGTATAAAGAGATCGCTGATAGCCATGACCTTTGGCTGATCGATAATCTGGAGCGCCGCCACGAGCGACGGCACCAGATAACCCTTGTCAGTCACGAAGACAATGGCCTTATCTTTCGTCGTCATATCTAGCCCCCGGTGAATCAAACTCCGAACCTGAAAATTCCGTGCGATTGAGATAATCCTCAGACCGCATTTCTTCGAGACGCGATACCGTGCGCTCGAACTCGAACGCGCCATCACCCGCCGGATAAAGCTTAGACGGCTCGGCATCCGCCAGGATCACCGTCTTGGTGCCGGCCTCATAGAGCGCGTCAATCAGCGTTACGAAACGCTTCGCCTCATTGCGGTTGGACGGCGACAGCACCGGCACGCCCTCGATGAACACCGTTGTGAAGCGCTCGGCGATGGCGAGATAATCGGCCGGACCGTTGAAGGTGCCGCACAGTTCGCCAAACGTGGCGCACAAGCTCGGACCGGCGGCGCGGGCGAAGCGCAGCTTGCGTTCATTGACCGTCAGCACGCATTCCATCTCGGTCATCAGGTGCTTCATGTCGACCCACAAAACATTGAAGGCAGCGATAGCGTCCGGATCGGTTGAAGGCGAAAACCAGGTGCGGGCGCCGCGCAGGCGATCCATACGGAAATCCTTCGGCCCCGCCACCTCGACCAGGGTGGTGCGCTGCTTGATCATGGCGATAAAGGGCAGGATATGCTCGCGGTTGAGGCCATCCTTGTAAAGATCATCGGGTGCACGGTTGGACGTCGCCACAAGAATGACTTTACGGGCGAAAAGTGCCTCGAACAGTCGCCCCAGGATCATGGCATCGGCGATATCGGTCACCTGCAATTCATCGAAACACAGAAGCTGCGACTGGCTGGCGATCAGGCGGGCCACCGGTGCGATAGGATCGTCACCCTTGTGGGTGCCAAAATTGATCTTGCGTGTCTTGGCGTCGCTCTCGCGCCAGAGGCGGATGTGGTGGTGCACTTCAGCCATGAAGGCATGGAAGTGGACGCGGCGCTTCGGTATCTTGTGAATGTTGTTATAAAACAGGTCCATCATCATGGACTTGCCGCGGCCGGGCGGTCCCCACAGATAGAGTCCGCAGACGCGCGGCTGTATGCCGAGAATACGACGCCACAGGGCGCGGCTCTGCCGGATGCGACGCTCCAGCACGACCAGGCTCTCGATAGCCGCCTTCTGGGCGTTATCGGGAACAATCTCGCCTGATTTCAGCAGGCGTTTGTATTCACTTCGGATATTGGCCATTCGACTTGTTCACGCGACGGCCTTTACGGCTGCCCACCAGCTTATGGTTAAGGTTTATAGACGATCCGGCTCAATATGGCGTTAAAAAAATGCTGCACATGCGTGAGAGTTTAAGGCTTAAGTCCGCATCGCTGCAAACTTCGCCAAAGCCTCAAGCACGGCCTGGTTTTCCTCATCCTTGCCGATGGTGATGCGCAGACACTGTGGCAGGCCGTAATTCGCGACATGACGGATAATAATGCCCTGCGTCATCAGGAATTCATTGGCACGCGCCGCTTCTTCGCCATCCTTGAAATAGATCAGCACGAAATTGCCGATGCTCTTGCGCACCTCGAAGCCAAGACCGGCGATGGCCTGGCGCAGACGCGGTTGCCAGTTCAAAATCTGCTGGCGTGAGGCCTCGATGTGCACACTGTCCTGCAAGGCGGCCACGGCGGCGAACTGCGCCGGCAGGTTAGCGTTGAACGGCAAGCGGATGCGATCGATGGCTTCGATCACCGGCAGCGGGCAATAGCCGAAACCGATGCGCAAACCCGCCAGACCGTGAATTTTCGAGAAGGTGCGCGTGACGATCATATTGTCCGAACCGCGCGCCATACCGAAGGCCGTTTCCCACGTCGGCTCGTCGACAAACTCGGCATAGGCCTCGTCAATCACCAGCAAAATTGACGGATCGAGACGCGCGCGCAGATCGGCAATCTCTTCCGGCGTATTCCAGGTGCCGGTCGGGTTGGCCGGATTGGAGATATAGACGATCTTGGTTTTCGCATCGACCAGTTCGAGCAGTTTCTCGATGCTGACGCGCTGATCCGGCTCCTCAGCCAGCTTAACCTCGGCCTGACAGGCGAGGGCTGAAATGCGATAGGCCAGGAAACCATGCTCGCCGGTGACAATATTGTCGCCGGCTTCGAGATAGACCTGATTGAGCATGGCGAAGACCTCGTCCGAGCCATTGCCGAAGACGAGACGTTCAGGCTCCAGATCGTGATAGGCGCTCACCGCCGCGCGCAACGGCGCGGCATGACCATCCGGATAACGGAACAGTTTGACCCTGGCGGCTTCATAGGCCTCGATCGCCTTGGCCGAACAGCCGAGCGCATTTTCATTGGACGACAGCTTGATCGGCTCGGCCACGCCCTCAATCTTCGACTTGCCGCCGATATAGGGGGCGATATCCAGTATGCCCGCCTTAGGAGCGGGAACGGTCTTGGTCATGAGACGTCTCTTAAGTTTAAATCCGGGGCGCCGCGCCGATAATGCCCGACAGGCTGCCCAAAGTCTTGGTGGCCAGCCGCTCGTCATGCTCCTGCACGAAGCCGATGATGCCAAATAGCTTAAGCCCCTGCGCGGTGCAAAGCCATTCTGCGGCGAAACCACGCTGACCAAGCGCTTCGACGATCTTGTTTTCGTGTTCGGCGGAATCGCTGACCCAGAAAGTCATGTCGTCGCCGGTGGGCTCAGGCTGAATAGAAGCGAGCGCCACGGCGTATGGCCGTGCGCTCGAAAGTTCGGGTAATGCGGCGATAACACGCACCTTCGGTTCGGCCAGCAGACGTGCCCACCAGGCGCCGCCGCGAGGATCGAGCGACAGGACAGAGATGTGACGGACATCGCGGGCGGCCTGGACCGCCGCCGTCGCATCATTGACGTAGCCAAAGCTTGGCGCGAAACCGAAGCGTTCGCGCGCCCATACCAGAACCTCTTTCGAGTGTTCGGCGGTACTTAAGTTGAGATGCAGGCCGCCGTGCGCCGCCCCCTGAATACGCAGGTTTTCCGAGATCAGTTCGCGCCAGATTCGCAGCACCACGTTTTCGCTGGCGGCTTCGCGCGGCATGGCGATAAGCTTGCGGATCAACATAGCCTCGCGGTCCGGGCGCAACAGCGACACCTGGGTGTTGGCCGGTTCTTCCTGCGCCTTGGCCTCACCGATCGCCTTCCCCAGCGCCGCGCGGGCATCAATCAGGCGCAGCAGTTCGGCATCGAGGGCATCGATCCGGGTGCGAAGGTCAGCGAGAGTCGTCAAGGCAAGGCTTCCGTTTAGGCGAGAGATCGCAAAACTTTAGGCCTGTAAAATGACCATCACAAGTCTTGTTTGAGCTAAAATGCGCAGTCCGTCAGTATTACGGCAGTATAGGTGCATCTGAAACTTTCAGAGGCCCGACATAGGCGCCGCCCTCATGGAAATCAATGGCGAATTTCTGCGTACCTTGTGTCGCCAGCGTCAGGTTAAGCAGAGGCTTGGCCAGGGTCACGTTCTCTTCTGAAATGATATGAAGGGCGCCCAGCACATCGAGCGGATTGAAGGTGCCCGACATCTCGATTTTCATCTTGCCCCTGAGGTGTGAGGCCTCATCAAGCGTCAGGGCGTCGCTGGTGGTGAAGAGGTTGAGATCGCCGGCGATCAGCTTGGCCTTGTAGCCGGTGACCGTGCCGCCGCCAGCACTCCAGGCCTTCAGACTGCCCGCGAAATCGTCGCCCTTGAAGCGGCTCATCTGATTGATCGTGCTTTCGACATGCAGGGACAGCGGCTTGTCGCGCGACAGATCTCCGACGATGCCACCTGGCTGGCCGCGCGCGCCGGTCAGGCGCAGCAGCATGTCGGCGCTGTCGGGCGCGGTGGCGTTGGGCCGCAGATAAGCCTCGAAATTATCGGCCGACGAGAAGGTGAAGGGGTGCGTCGGGTCCGAGGGCGTCAGCGTCAGGTCGACGCCGGACAGCGCCACATTATAGATCGGATGATTGACGCCGGAAATGCTGGCGCGCAGGCTGCGACCAGTCACGAGCAGCTTGCCGAGATCGATACCGCCCGGCCGTCCTCGATAAAGGGTCAGGCCTTCGGGCGCCACCACCACCCACTTTTCGAGGGCGTAGGCATTGGCCTCGGCCTGAACCGACGGCGCTGAGAACCCGCGTCCGGCCGGAGAGACCACCACCACGTTCTTGAAATCAACGTACATGCGGTAGGGATAGCCCTCAACCGCGACAGGATCGAAGCTGGCCTGATAGCCGGCATCGATCAGCCCCTTCTGGTTTTGCAGGATCTGCCCCTGGATTTTGTGCGCGGTGTAAAACCAGTAGCCGCTCCAGGCGGCAAAGAGGAGGCCCAGCACCAGCACCGGACCGAACAGACCCCAGCGATTGGCCCTCTTTTGCGGTTTGACGGGGAGAGTCAGGTCGTTGGTGTCAGACACAGGCGGCTTCCTCAGATGTATTCTGTGGCGTTAACCAAACGCACAGACGTTACAAAAGTCAATTCGGATAAAGAAAAGCCTCGATCGATTGCAGCGCTTCCGCCAGCGTGCAGCGCTGCACCAGCACGCCTTCGGGCAGGCCGGAGAACAGCCGCGTCGGGGCGGCGGAATCGAGCATGACAAAGACCCCCTTATCGTCTTTGCGGCGGATCAGACGCCCAAACGCCTGAGCCAGCTTGGCGCGGGTCAGGGCATCGTCATAGAGCTTGGCGCCGAAATGCAGGCGGCGGGCGCGATGCAGGGTATCCGGACGCGGCCACGGAATGCGGTCAAAAGCGATCAGGCGCAGGGCCTGCCCCGGCACATCGACGCCGTCGCGGATCGCATCGGTGCCCAGCAAGCACGAATGATGCTCGGCGCGGAACACACTAATCAGGTCCGAGACATCGAGCGGATCGACGTGCTGGGCATAGAGCGACAGCCCCTGCTCGGCCAACGGTTTGCTGATCTGGTCGTAGACGGCGCGCAGACGGCGGATGGCGGTGAAAAGACCAAGCGCACCACCTTTCGCTGCCACAAACAGCGCCTGCATGGCGGCGGCGATCGAGCGCGCATCATCGCGGCTGACATCGGTGATCACGAACAGGCGGGCCTGCGAGGCGTAATCGAACGGCGAGGCGATCCGCGCCGCCTTGGCGCCCATCACCAGATGGTTGGCGCCGGTGCGCTGACGCGCCAGAGCGAACACATCGGCATCCGAACTTTCCTTCGGGCCATCGCTTAAGGTCGCCGACGCCACCAGAACGCCGTGCGCCGGCTTCAGCACATATTCGGCTAGCGGCAGGGACGGATCGACATAGTGGCGGTTGAGGCAGATATCGACCACGCGGCCGCGTATCACCTCGGTCGAGAACCAGTCCACAGTCTGCTCCGCTTCTGCCACCGGCTCGTCCTCTATGTTCAGTTGCTGCAGCAGGGAGCGCCACGCTGGCAGCAGCATCCGCGCCCGTCGCTCCAGCCCGCGCAAGGCGCCTTCGATGCGGATGCGATCGGACGGCTCAATCTCTTCCTTGCCGCTGCCTAAATTATTACTACCAAGCCGATCTTCCAGCGCACGCACCAACGCCAGCAGGGGCGCTTCGATGGCGGCCAAGGCACGCGCGGCCGTCTTCGCCGCTTCAGCCACAGTGTCCAGACACGGATACGCCTCGCATTCGCCGCCCTGTTCATTATCCGGCGAGAAACGTGATCGCAGCCGTGCCTCGCCCTGGCGGATATCGATCTGGCCATAGACCGCCACCAGCAGGGCTTCGATCGGGCCTGCCGGATCGATACCGCCGCCATCCTGCGTCCGCACCGTGATGCGTTGCGAGAATCCTTCCGACGGCAGCACAGCGGCGGCGCGGATCAGATCCTGCATCGCCGCCTTGGCCGTATCATCGCCGCTCAGCAGATCACCGAGGCGCGCCTCAAGCCCCCTGCCCCGCCGTGACCGACCCTCATTGCCACGAATCCAGCGGCGCAGCTCGAACGCCTCCAGTCCGGAAAGCCGCGTGGCGAAGGCGGAATCCGCCGCCTCGAAAACGTGGTGGCCTTCGTCAAAGATCAGCCGCGACAGCGCCGGCATGGCGTGTTCCTCGGCCATATCCTGACCGTTTAGCTCAGCTTCCCTTTCGGCGCGCGCCACATCACGCAGGTCATAGGCCGCTTGCGCCATAACGAGCGCGTGGTTGGCGATGACCAGCGTGGCCGACTTGGCCTTGCGCACCGACTTTTCAATGAAGCAAACACGGTAATGCGGACAGGCGGCATAGGTGCATTCGCCGCGACGATCGACCAGGGCCGACGTCGTCAGGGTCTGGAAGACATGCGCCGGCGAACCGGGTGGCAACAATGACGGCAGCCAGGTCGGGAAATCCCCGCTCATGATATCGCCGTCACGGCTGTAAACCACCCAGCGTGCCATCAGCACCGCCATGATGATTTCCGGCTGGCTGTGGGCGTTATTCAGCCGTTCCTGAAAATTGAGCAGGCAGAGATAGTTTTCGCGGCCTTTACGCACCACCACCTGCTCAGCACGCATTTCAGGCGTATCGAACAGGGCGCGGGTGTCATTGTAAATCTGCTTTTGCAGCGCCTTGGTGTAGGTCGAAACCCAGACCTGACCTTGCGCCTTCTGGGCCCAGGCTATCGCCGGCGCCAGATAGCCGAGCGTCTTGCCAACGCCCGTGCCGGCCTCGGCCAGCAGCATGTTGGGCTGATCCTTAACGAATTTCGGCGCGAAGATATCGCGCGCCTTCATGGCGAATTCGCGCTGCTCAGGCCGGCGTTCGTCGAGCCCCGCCCGCGCCAGACCGGCATCGAGCGCGGCGCTGACCTCCTCATCACTGAGCGCGACCGACCGCGCCTGACCTTCGGGCGGCTGATCCTCCCATTCTTCCAGAAGTGACCAGACATCCAGCGCTGGTGGCGGAATATAGTCAGCCGGAATTTGCGTCTGGTCGAGTACGGCCTGAAGCAGGCGCGCCCACGGCCATCCCTGCTTTTCCATCAGCCTTATGCCCGATTGCGCCACCAGCCGGAAACCAAGCGGCGCCGCTTTCAGGCTGTCGCAAAGGCTGGACACGACATCGAACAGGACGCGCGCCTGCGCTTCCGGTGTTTGCGGCTCGGCATAGCCGCAGGCCAGCGCCACCCCGGCCACGGACGGGGCGCAGAATTGCGCCGGACGAACGAAGGCGAAGAGTTCGAGCACATCGAAATGGCGCGTCTCGCGGTGGCTGCGATTGCCGAACAGGCGTGTGCGCATAAGAGCGGCATTGGCGACGATCAGCGGTTCGCGGCCCCACAGCTCACGCAGTTCGTTAGGAGAAATATCGCGCGCATCGGTGCCGGCGATACAGGCGCGCACCGGAGAATAGCCCAGGGCTTGCGCCGGGGCGAATTCATGCCACCACACCGGCGCATCGGTCGTCTTCAGGGTTACGTCGTCACTCACCGGCAAAGTTTAGCGTGCTGCGATCAGCGGGCCAAGTCTAATCAGAACAAAATGTGAAAAGAGCGTAACGACGATGGTCATTACGCTCTTCAAACCTTAACTGTTCGCTTCCGAACCCGGAGCTGCGATGGGCGGCGCTTCGTCGCTGATCGGTGTGAAACGGGCCACCGCGTCATCGGCCTTGGCGCGCTGGGCTTCGCTCAGTTGCTGCGCCAGCCCTTCGACCGCTTCCTTGGCACCGGCATCGCCATTATCGGCGGCGATACGCATCCACTTGTAGGCCTCGGTCGGGTTGAGCGGCACGCCCTCACCGCTTTGATAGAGGCTGCCAAGATTGAACTGGCCATCGACCACGCCGCGCTCAGCCGACTTACGGAACCACATGGCCGCCGTCGAACGATCCTGCTCGCCACCTTCACCGTTGTAGTACATCGAGCCCAGCATGAACATGGCGTTGGGTACGCCACCTTCGGCCGCGCGCTTGATCCAGGTACGGGCCTGCGCCTTATCGACCGGAGCCAGCTTACCTTCATCACCCTTATAGATAAGGCCGAGCTTGTATTGTGCCGGGGCATAGCCCTGATTGGCGACCATTTTGAGGGTATCCACCGCCTTGGGGTCCTGGGCGGTCAGGGATTGCAGGGCCAGATCATAGCGCGTCTTGAGGTTCTGCTGATTCTGCGTGTCGGACGGCTCCACATTCAGCGCCGAAGCGATGATCGGCGTTTCGGCCTTTTCTTTTTGAAGGAGATTCGTGCCCAAGAATCCGACAGTGCCAACCGCGACGACGCCCATGGCAATCGAGGACGCCTTAACGGCGTTCATGAAAGTGCCATCCTTGCCTTTCGGCTTGGCTTCCGGCTTGACACCGCGGGCGCGCGACGGGCCCGATTTCAGCAGACCGAGGCCGCGTTCTTCTGTGCCTTCTATACTGGCGCGGACGGCGGCGCGGGCGGCAGCCAGGGCGTCACGCGTCGAGAGCGACACGGCGGCGGCGTCCGGCGCGATATCGTCTTCATCATCAAACAGGTTATGCACGCGCGGCATGTCTTCGCTGATGGACGCCTGAAGGCGCGTTTCGGCGAAGGCAGCGGCCGCACCGGCCGAACCTTCGGTCACCGTCGATACGCGCGGCGCGGTCTTGCGTGACACCTCAATATCGGCGAACGGATCGCTGTCATCGTCGTCATCGTGTGCAAACGCCGGCGGCGCCGCCTTCACAGGCGCGGCGGTCTTCGGCGCGGTGACGAAATCGGCTTCGATATCGTCCTCTTCGAACGGATCGAAATCCGGCTTGAAATGACTGTTGCCGAAATCAGCGATGCCGCCGAGAAGTTCGCCGGTCAGATCGAGCGGCTCGTCATGTGCCGCAACGGCCCCCACGGGCTCAGGATCAAAGGCGTCGACATCGGGCTCAGCTTGCGGGGCTGAGGCGAAGGGGTTCGGCAAGGAGGCCTCCGGCGCGCGCTCGGCACGTTCCGGTGCGGTGCGGGCCGCAGGCTTGAGCACCGATTCCTGCAACAGAACTCTGGGTCTGGACATGGGCCAGGCGCGAATCGATGCGGGCGCGGGTCTCTTCCAGAAGCTTGGCGGTGCGCTCCTCGCTTTGGCGAATACGATCGGCCAGTTCGCCGCGCGCCTGTTCGCGCTGCTGCTCGAACTGCTCGCTGACGGCACCCAGCACCTGGGCGGTACGGCGCTCGGATTCTGTCACCTTGGTGCCTAGGCGCTCGGAAATGCGTGCGATTTCGCCGCCGAGACGTTCCAGCGCCTGAGCGTGGGTATTCTCAGTACGACTGAGGCGGCCGTCGATCGAATCGGCGACACGCTGAACATCGCGGCTGACGCGGGTCAGTTGTTCGTGGCTGCTGGCCTCGACGCCGGCGACGCGACGGTTAAGATTATCGGCCACGCGCAGGACGTCCTGTCCGAGCTTTTCGATAGCGCCGGCGGAGCGCTGCTCCGACTGCTCGATGCGCTCACCGACGACCTTGACCGCCAGTTCTATGGTTTCCTGCTTGCCGGTCTGAAGGGCGCTGAACAGGTCCTGACGCAATTCCTCGACACGGCGCGACAGATCGGCAGCCAGGCCGGTCAGCGACTTGATCGATTCCGAATCGGTGACATCGCCACCTTCCTCGACGCGATTGACGCGGCTGTCGAGCGACTTGAAGGCCTGCTCCAGCGTCTTGATGGCGCCGTTGGTCTGGGCTTCGGCGGCTTCCAGACGGTGCGCCAGTTGCGCCACCACCTTGTCGATCAGGGCCTGCGCCGCACGATCGGGATCGCGCAGCTCGACTTGAGCCATGCGGTGCGACAGGCCGACCATATCCTGACGAACGTCCTGCAGGGTGTCGCGCGTGCGGGCCTCACCCTCATAAAGCTGGTTGGCCAGCTTGCCGAGCGCGCCCTCAACAGCGCGGACCGCTTCCTGCGCCTGCGGCGATTTCAGTTGCTCCTCAACCTTGGCCGCGCGCTCACGGGCTTCGCGGACGTGGCCCGACAAGCCTTCGAGACGCTCGGCCTGTGCGTCGATCAGTCGTTCGGCCTGCTCAAGGCGTTCGGCGAACAGACCATGATCTTCTTCGGTCCGCGCCAAACGTTCAAACGACGACTGGACTTCTTGTGACTGCTCCTCGATGCGGCCTTGCGTTTCGGCATGAGCGGCTTCGGAGCGCTCAAGGCGGCTGAGCACGGTTTCGACGGCCGACGACACACCGCGCACGGCAGTGGCCGAACGGGCTTCCGACGTTTCCATACGCGCACCGAGCGACTCCAGCGCACGCGCCACGCGGCTCAGGTCGCTGGACGCCGCCTGATACTGCGCTTCCTCAGCAGTATAACCATCATCATAACGCGGACGACCCTCGAAGATCGACTTGCGGCGCAGATCGCCCGGCATAGCGCCCTGACGGGCGCCGGTCGAATAGGGCGCAGCCGAGCGACTTTTAGGGACGTCATTACGGGCCATGCGACCTACCGTATCGGACAGTTCGTTATAGCCAACTTCACGATAGGCGGGCGCGCGGCGAACGCGCGGACGCTCTTCGTAGACCGCCTCATCCTCTTCGTAAATTTCGGGCTCAGGCGCACGGCGAGCGGCACGCACAGGCGCAGCAACTCGCTCGGATTGCGCGCGCTCACGCGAAATCAGCGCCGCAACGTCCTCGCCTTCGAGAATCATCTGGTTCAGCCATTCACCGAGGGTCATGCCGGAACGGCGCGCCAGATCCTTGGCGACTTCTCTCGCCTTGGCATCAATACCCTTCACACTCCAAGGTGCGTTCGCGCTCATGCGATTCCCCTAACTTCGTCAGAAAACGAGCGTAGACCGCATTATGTTGGGTGTAAACACTTTGTTAACCACTATATGTAGGAGCGCACTAATCTTCTGTGGAAACTTGAAAAGGCGTTTTTCGCCAGATGCAGGAAAAGACACAGTGGGGCAGGAAAAGGCTGATTTTCAGCGCGCGACCTTGCCTCGACGCCCGATCCCCTACATATGCGCGGGATGGAACTTAGCCTTACCCTTACCGTGATTCTCGCCTCTGTCTCAGCCATTCTGACGGCTTTTTTCGGCTATATGGGTGCGCGTCCCCTGGATATCCGCAAGGGGCCGCGTATGGTGCCGTGGCGCTTCCTGATGATACTGGCCTTCACCGTTAGTCTGTTTATGGTCGTGCATCTGCTCAACCTGCTCGGCATACAGACCAAACCACCAGAACGCTATTAATTATCGCCCAGGACCACCTGACAAGGACGCCGCCTATGCCTACGCAAACCTTCAGCCTCTCGAAGCGTCAATGGCTTGCCGGCGCAGGCGCCTGCGCCATTTGGAGTTCTGTCGGGCAGATAGCGCACGCAGAGACGAAACTGACCGGCCCCGGCGAACCTATCGAGATCGGCAAGGGCTACGATATTCAGTCCCTTGCCCTGGGTCATACCCGACGCGTCAACATTTCGCTGCCGACCGGCTACGATGATCCTGAAAACGCGGCCACACGCTATCCCGTGCTCTATCTGCTCGATGGCGGGGCCGACTGGCAGGATTTCGCCCACATCGCCAGCCTTGTGCAGCAAGGCGGCACATGGGGCGCCAGCGCTGCCATGATTGTGGTCGGCATCGAAAGCCAGGACCGCAAGGCGGAATTCACCGCCCCGACCCGTGACCCGCAGGAACAGAAGGACTTCCCCACGAGCGGAAAAGCCGCCCTGTTCCGACGCTTTCTCATTGACGAACTGCGCCCCTTGATCAATGCCACCTATCGCGCCAATGGCACGAACGCCCTTATGGGCGAATCCCTGGCCGGCCTGTTTGTCGTCGAAACCGCTCTGCGCAGCGGCTCCCTGTTCAAGGACTATATCGCTATCAGCCCCAGCCTATGGTGGGATGGCGAACGCCTGTCGAAAGACGCAGAAAAGCTCCTCAAGGGGTCACGTCCGGCGCACTATGCGCTGTGGCTTGCCATTGCCGATGAAGGCGGGACAATGCAAACCGGCATGGACCGGCTTGTCGCCGCCTTGCGTTCCGACGCAGGGTCATCGGTTACGTGGACCTACAGGCCCTACCCGACCGAAAAACACAGCACGATCTATCATCCGGCGGCGACTGAAGCCATCCGCGCCCTGTTTCCGGCAAAATAATAGCGTCACGCTTTTTGCCGTCAGCCTTGTGACGATAATAGCCGGCAAGCGACGCGGGTACATCTCGTACCCGCTAGCACTACTTTGGCATATTATTCTTGGCGGGCTCGGCGAGGCGTTTGTCACAGTGGGGACAGCGCCTTGGTGGCGGTCGCATGAAGAGGTCGAGAATGGCCTGGCGGATGGCGGGCATTGTCGGCTGAGGCGGTGGCCCCCCGACTCTTTTTTTTTCGTCCCGCTGCTTTGAGGCGGCGGGATTGGAGAAATGCAAAAGCGATCATCGCCATTAGACAATGTCGGTGCAAACCGGTCCATGACCTGCCTTCGAAGTGATCAAGCCCAAGCTCTTCCTTGAGTTGCTGATGTGCCTGTTCGCAGATCCACCTTGCCTTGATAGCCGCGGCTAGCATCTTGAGGGGGGCGTCGGCAGGCAGGTTTGACAGGTAGTATTTCTGTTCTCCGGTTGAACGCCTTTCCCCGACCAGCCAGACCTCCTCCTCGCCAGGCATGGCTTGGACACGACCGTCGCTCATACGATGCCTGTGGCCATCTGCGACCCGAACGCGGCAAGCGGCAAACTGGCAGTTCAGCTTGCCTTTGGTTCCGCGCCGCCAACTTACTTTCTTCCATTTCCCATCAGCCAACATCTTTTCGGCAGAGACAGCAACATCGTCAGGGACATGGTATTTGCGCCGCCTTCCGGTTGCCGCTTCCGGGAAGATTAGGCCGACGTCTGCCTGATACACATTCTGACGCCGTGATATGCCGACGGCCCACAACAGGTCGCGCTTGCTCAGGGCCTCGCGGAACGGCCCGCTTGACCCATAGCCAGCATCGGCCAGCACGCACCCGAACCGGGCCCCAGAGGCTATAACACGATCAATTTCCTCAATGGCGATCTCCGGCTTTGTCAGGGCAACCTGGCATTCTTGCGGGACCCGAGCCCGGTTCATCCGCGCGACATCATTCGTCCAACTCTCGGGCAAGAACAGGCGCAGGCCCACCATCACAGGCACTTCGCGCGATGCCAGCGTCACCGAAACAAGCGACTGGCAGTTGGACGTCTTGCCAAGCGAGGAAGCATATTGCGCCGCCACGCCAACCGAATGGCTGCCCTTTTTCGGCAGCGCCGTGTCATCGATGACAAGATAACCGGCATCATCCCCCACCAGACGGTCGGCCTCCTTCAGGAGAACGGCTTCAAGCGGTCCACTTTCCCAAACGCCGTCAGAGACAAAATGATGGAGTTGGTCATAGCCAAACTCGCCATCGCGGGCGGCCATCGGCTGGACACTCTTGCGGTCACCCGGGCCAATCAGGCCTGCAATATAGGCAGGGCACAGCCGCATCCGGGTCTTATGCCGCAAGGCCACCAGGAAGGGCGTCAACCAATCTTCC
Organism: Asticcacaulis sp. MM231; assembly: GCF_964186625.1. Taxonomy (NCBI): domain Bacteria; kingdom Pseudomonadati; phylum Pseudomonadota; class Alphaproteobacteria; order Caulobacterales; family Caulobacteraceae; genus Asticcacaulis; species Asticcacaulis sp. MM231. Next base: position 456,005 of record NZ_OZ075108.1, on the reverse strand, counting down.
AAATCTACGCGCCAATGTTCCGACATCGCCAGTCTCCTTAAAGCTGGCTCTCTATGAATCACGCAATGTCAGCCGGGGGAATCCTCAAAATTCATTTTCTGCCAAAGTAGTGCTAGTGTTGTGACTTTAACGCCTGTCGCCCCCTGGCGACCTTTTCAAGAATGTCTGTAGCGGATTTGGTCCAAACGAAGGGCTTTGGATCGGCGTTGTGATGATCGAGATAGTCTTGAATTGCGCCTTCGAGTTCGGCGACACTCTTGAACACGCCGCAGCGGATGCGATCGCCTGTTATCAAGCCGAAAAAGCGTTCGACCTGATTGAGCCAGGACGCCGAAGTGGGGGTGAAATGCATGTGGAAGCGAGGATGTTTGGCCAGCCATGCTTTGACCGCCGGATGCTTATGGGTGGCATAGTTGTCGGCGATCAGGTGCAGGTCGAAGCCCTTGGGCGTGCTGCGGTCGATGAGTCGAAGGAATTTGAGCCATTCCTGGTGCCGATGACGTTTCATGCATTCGCCGATCACCCTGCCGGTGGCGACATCGAGGGCGGCGAACAGTGTCGTCGTGCCATGCCGCTTATAGTCGTGGGTCATCGTTCCCGCCCGCCCCTTCTTCATTGGCAGGCCCGGTTGGGTGCGGTCCAGCGCCTGGATCTGTGACTTCTCATCGACCGAGAACACCAGTGCCCGGTCCGGCGGATCAAGATAGAGACCGACGACGTCCGTCACCTTCTCGACGAACTGCTTGTCGTTCGACAGTTTGAACGTCTTGGTCAAATGGGGCTTGAGCCCATGCGCGCTCCAAATGCGCTGTACGCTGGTGTGGCTCAGACCCACCGCCTTGGCAAGCGTGCGCGCGCTCCATTGCGTGGCAGCCGGTGGCTTCTGTCGCAGCGTCATCTCGACCACACGCGCAATGACTTCGGCGCTCAACGGCGTCTTACGGCCAGGCCGGGTCGCGTCGCGCCCAAGCCCATCGACACCCTGCTCAAGATAACGATCGCGCCAGCGGTAGGCCGTCTTCTTGGTCTTGCCCAGCGTCCGCACAATCGACGCCAAACTCGCCGCGTCCGCCCACATCAGCACGATCCGCGCACGCCAAACAAGCTTCTGCGGCGTGTTCCGGTCCGCCACCCAACCTTCCAACCGCACCCGAGCCTCAGGCGACAGCAACAGCCTTTTGTCCATGTCCATCGACACAGACTCGCATATTTGCAAGATCAAGGGAATCCATCCGTTGATTCCGCAACACTAGCGCATACTGCGTATTAGTCGGCCAGAGATGGCGCGCTAAAACACCAGGCCAGTATGGCTTTTTGCGCATGTATGCGGTTTTCGGCCTCGTCCCAGATCACCGATTGCGGCCCGTCGATCACATCCTCGGTCACTTCCTCGCCCCGGTGAGCGGGCAAGCAATGGAGGAACAGGGCGTCAGGCTTGGCCAGCTTCATCAAGTCGGCATTGACCTGATAGGACTGGAAGGCTTCCAGGCGTTCATCGTGATCGAGATCACCCATACTGACCCAGGTATCGGCCAGCACGACATCGGCGCCGCGCACGGCCTCTTCGGGGTCTTGCGTCACCGTGACGTGGGCGCGCGATTCTGACGCAAAGACCATGGCTTCGGTCGAGGGCTTATAGCCGGCCGGGCAGGCGATACGCAGGGTGAAACCGAAGCGCGCCGCCGCGTGGATCAGGCTGTTGCAGACATTGTTGCCATCGCTGACCCAGGCCAGAACCTTGCCTTCAATGGCACCGCGATGCTCCTCGATCGTCATGATATCGGCGATGATCTGGCACGGATGCGACTGGTTGGTCAGGCCGTTGACCACCGGCACTTCGGAGGTCTTGGCAAGGCGCAGCACGTCGTCGTGTTCGTTGGCGCGGATCATGATGGCGTCGACCATGCGCGACAGCACGCGGGCGGTATCTTCCACGGGCTCGCCGCGACCGAGTTGCATGTCATTCGCGGTCGAGATGATCGCCTGACCGCCAAGCTGGCGGATGGCGGCATCGAACGAGAAGCGCGTGCGCGTCGAATTCTTCTGGAAGATCATGGCCAGCACGCGGTCCTTGCCCGGCGCATCCGCATCCGGCTTGCCCTTGGGCCAGCCGAGGCGCAGACGCTTGCGGGCGTGGGCGTCATCAACGATGGCACGCAGCTCTTCGCCGGTCAGGTCGGAAATATCGAGAAAATGGCGGGTCATTGGTGACTCCAAGTGATGAAAGGCCCCTTAACCAACCCTCGTCCCATAAACGGGGCGAGGGGGCATTGAGCCTTATCGATCCGGTTTCCCTTCTCCCCGTTTACGGGGAGAAGGTGGCCCAAAGGGCCGGATGAGGGGGCTCTGATTTAAGCGGTTTCTTTAGCTTTTTCGCGGGCAGCAGCGAAGGTCGTTTCCAGACGTTCCAGCGCCTCGCGGGCGTCGGCCTCGGTCATGTTCAGCGCCGGCAACAGGCGGATGCAGTTGTCGCCACCGCCGGCCACCAGCAGGCCATGGTCACGTGCCAGAGCCATGATCTCGCGGTTGTTCGGCTTGAGCTTGACCCCGATGAGCAGCCCCTTGCCGCGCACATCGACGATCATGTCGGGCCAGGTCTGCTTAAGACCCTCAAGCTGCTGCTTGAGATAACCCGACACCTTGACGACATTGTCGAGCAGTTCCGGCTTCGAGATTTCATCGAAGGCTGCGATGCCGACGGCCATCGCCAGCGGATTACCGCCGAAGGTGGAGCCGTGCGAACCGACCACCATGCCGGAAGCCGCCTCGCGCGTGGCAAGGCAGGCGCCGATCGGGAAACCGCCGCCGAGCGCCTTGGCGATGCACATGACATCGGGTGCGACGCCGGAATGCTCATAGGCCCACAGCTTGCCGCTCCGCCCCATGCCGCACTGGATTTCATCGAAGATCAGCAGCAGGCCGTTGGCATCGCAGAGATCGCGCAACATGTGCAGCTCAGCGTCGGTCAGGGCGCGTGCGCCGCCCTCACCCTGCACCGGCTCGACCAGAATGGCCGCCGATGTCGGGGCTTCAGCCGCCGCACGGATGGCTTCGTGGTCATCGAGCGACACATTGACGAAGCCCGGCAGGCGCGGGCCAAAACCATCGAGATAGGTCTGGTTGCCGGCAGCGGTCACGGCAGCATAGGTGCGGCCGTGGAAGGCGCCCTGGAAACCGATGACATCGATGCGCTCTTCGTGCCCTTTGGAAGCATGATACTTGCGCGCCAGCTTGAGGGCGCACTCGACCGCCTCGGTGCCCGAATTGGTGAAAAACACCTGATCGGCGAAGGACGTGGCGCACAGCTTGCCCGCCAGTTCGTCCTGACCGGGGATGCGGAAGATGTTGGAGACGTGCCACAGCTTCTTCGCCTGTTCGGTCATCGCCGCGATCAGAATCGGGTTGGCATGGCCGAGGCCATTGACGGCGATGCCCTGCACAAAATCGAGATATTCACGGCCCGATCGGTCATACAGTCGGCTGCCTTCACCGCGTTCCACCTCGATAGGCGCCCGCGCATACACACCAAACAAATGATCTTCCGACTGAGCCATGGTATTACCCCAAAAAACGGCGAAAAACCCTGCGCACCTCGCGCAAGGGAAAAAGGCGTCTAAGCTGTGGGGGGCCTAGGCGCGCGTTTTGTAGACATCCGGGGGAAATGTCAATATATTTGGGCGCGTATCGAGTGACGGTATGGTGAAGATTTATGCAAGGAAGGCGGGCACTCATGAGCAGCGAGGCAGCACATCCGGTGATATCCTTGCTGGCGGGCGGCGGTTATCGTGTCCGGCAGGGCGAGCTTAGCGCCACCGGCCCAACGCTTCCCGAGGCCCTGACCGCGTTGAGCGCCGTCATAAGCGGGCAGTACGATCAGGAAAAAGGTGACGAGACCGCGGCCGCACAGGATGCCGCCCGTCAGAACGACATCCTCGCCAATGACCGCTTTATCCGCGGCAATCAGTTACAGCACAGCGTGCTGACCGCCGTGGCCATCGGCCTGATTTAATAGGCCACACGCTCAACCGTGACACCCCGCTTTTGCAGCATGGCGATGACGCTGTCCGGACCCGCCAGATGGCCGGCGCCGACCGCGACAAATACCGTGCCCTTGCCGGCCAATATGGTTTCGATCTGCGGCGTCCAATCAGCATTGCGCGCCACGATCATGCGCTGATAGCCGCTCGGATCTTCTGCCTTCATCTTGTTGATCATCAGCTTCGTCAGGTTCTCGGTATCGCCGGTCCGCCAGGCTTCGAACAGGTTATGCACATCCTGCGCCATGGTATCGACATCGCTCAGAGTCGTGCGCAGGCTTTTCAGTTCCTCGTCTTCGCTGAGCGGCACCAGGGCTTTCAGTTGCGCTTCCATGGTCTCGAAGCCGTGGACCGTCTGTCCGGACTCACGCGCGCGCGTCACCAGGGTGAGATCGACGCCGGTCTGGGTGGCGTAACCCGAAGCTGTAATCTGCTGCAGGGTGATGATCAGGCCCACCGCCCACTTGCGCATCGGTTTCAGCATCTGCGAATTCAGGCCTGAGGGCTTGAGCAGTTCATCAACGCGGGCGATTTCCGCGGGCGTCAGGCCATCGGTCATGGTCTGGCTGGCATCGAACATATATTTTTGCGCCAGCGGTGTAGCGGCCGCCTTGTCGTCGAGATCAGGAATCTCAAACCAAACGTCGTCGGCCTTTTCGAAACGGCTTTGCAGATCCGGTGTCAGCCAGGCGGTGCCCTCTTTCATGACGTGGATGCTGCCGAACAGGTAGATGGTCGAGTTGGCATCACGGATCACCCACAAAGCCGGTTTGGTTGGCGCGGCAACGACAGCTGGCGCGGTTTGTGCCTGCACCGAGGGTGCGAAAGCGCAAGCCAGCAGGGCGGCGGCCAGCAGACCGGATTTGAAAGCTTTGAACATGAAGTTCCCCCTAAGGCGCCGCTTAAGCGGGCGTGAAAATATCTTCTATCCGCAAAGCGAACAGGTCTGCAATTTTAAATGCCAGCGGCAGGGACGGATCGTACTTTTCCGTCTCGATGGCGTTGATGGTCTGACGCGACACGCTGAGACGATCAGCCAGATCTGCCTGCGACCAGTTGCGCTCGGCACGCAGAACCTTGATGCGATTTTTCATCGACGGCGCCACCACCAGATGACCCAGGCGATCGCGTAGCCGATCACCGGCAGCACCACCCCTGTCGCCATGCCGAGTTCCAGTTCACGCCCAGCGAAACCGGCCGAGGCGATGGAATCGCGGCCAAAACTGCCGCCGGTCATATAAACCAGAAGGAACAGCACCATGACACCGCTGAGGCCGGCGCTACCACCCCAGTACCACGACCATTTGTGGGCCTCGCGCGCCGCCTCATCGATATTCCGCCACCAGATCACACTGACCACAGCGACCAGTAACAGCGACGACGCGATCAAGGTCCACAGGCTCAACGGATGCTGTTGCAGCATATCGCCACCGCTTGCGCGCACGACGCTAGCCCAGCCTATGGCTGCGAAGAACAGGACGACGACGGCGCAGATAACGGCGATGTCCCTTATCGACCACCGGGAAAGTTTGGAAGCTTTTTCAAGCATGAAGACGTCCTTCTTATTGACAAGCAAGCCCTACATAACCCTCAAAGGTTGTGTCAAGTTTATTTGTCAAAATGACGCGTCCGTTTGTCATTTGAGCGAAAATTCTGTCGAAAATCAACACCTCTCCTTACCTCATATTTACCCTCCTCCCTTATAGTTACAGTCTGGCCCGCTCCTTGCACTGCATGGGTTTCTTATTGTTTATGTGCCAAAGGCGTGCCTGTGCTGACCTGTGACCTGATCCGTGTAGAAAATCTTACCCCCCGCGACCAGACGATCTGGCAGGATATGATCTACGCCACCGAAGCCTTTCAGTCACCCGTCCTGTCGCCGGCCTTCATCCACGCCGTAGCGTCGGTACGCGATGATATCGTCGTCGCCGTCTATCGCCGCGATGGCGAGACCCTAGGCTTCCTGCCGCACCATCGCCGCCCCAACCGCTTCGCCCGTCCGGTCGGCGCGCCCTTTGCCGATTACAGCGCCCTGATCACCTTCCCTGACACAGACCTCAAGGCGCGTGACGCCCTGGCCGCCGCCCGTATCGACCGCTATCAGGCCATCGGTCTGATTGATCCTTATGGCGTTTTTGGTGAGGTCGACGGCACGGACGATGTGGGCTACGGCATCGACCTCGGCAGCAACGAACCCATCAATACGGTCACCAAAAAGCACAGCAAGAACATCAACCGCCACCGCCGCAACCTGATCGCGGCGCACGGCGAGATCACCTTCCGCCTGAGCGAATTCGACCGCGAACACTACGAGATGATGCTGCGCTTCAAGCGTGAGCAACTTGCCCAGAACGGCCTGCATAATTTCCTCGATGCGCCGTGGGCCTCAAGCCTCCTCGAACAGGTGTTCGACGCCCCGCGCGACGGCCTGCACGGATCGCTGCTGGTCATGATGGTCGGCGATGCCCCGGTCATGTTCCACTATGGCCTGCGCTACGGTGATCGTATGCACCCGTGGGTGTCCAGCTTCGATCCGGCCTTTGGCGCGTTTTCTCCCGGCCAGATCTTCCTGTGCGACGCCCCCGCTGCGCTCAAGGCCGCCGGCGTGCGCTATTACGACCTTTCCACTGGCCAGACCCACTACAAATCCTCATTCTGCAACACGCAGTTTCCAGTCCGCCATGCCCGCATCTATGGTGGCTCGGCCAGCGCACATTTGAGCGAACGTCTGGCGCACCTGACCAGTCATATGCAAAGGTCGATGGATCGTTACAGGATTGGTCGCGGCGTGGCCAATGCCCTGACCCGCCTGAACCGTCGCGTCGATCAGATCGCTTGTCTTGAACTCGATTTCGCCGGCCGCGCCAAAGGGGTCGCCCATGCCTTCGCCAACGCCCGACGCCGCATCGGAGGCGCCCATGCCGGATAGTGCCGCCCGCTTTGAGGCACAGGTGACGACGGCCCATGCGCTGAGCACCGTTTGCGTCATCATCCCGACCTTCCGCCGGCCGCAGGGCCTGGCCACAGCGCTGGCCTCGGTGGCGGGCCAGACAGACATAGCACACCTATCTTTAAGCGTTATCGTCTGCGACAACAGCCCAGAAGCCTCGGCGCGGGCGCAGGTCGAGGCCTTCGCCGCCACCGCCCCATTTCCGGTCTCTTACGTCCACGAACCCGCCACAGGCGTGGCCAACGCGCGCAACAGCGCCGTCGCGGCGTGCGACAGCGCCTTCATCGCCTTTCTCGATGACGACGAAGAAGCCCCCGCTGGCTGGCTTGGCAAGCTGATGGCCACGCAAGCGCGCTTTGCCGCCGATGTCGTCTTCGGCCCGGTCGAGGCCCGCCTGACCACGCCCGATATCGCTTACAATGGTTATTTTACGCGCTTTTTTTCGCGCTTCGGACCGGCGCAATCGGAACGCCTGACCAGCTATTACGGCTGCGGCAACAGCCTGATCCGCCGCGCCTGCCTGCCGCAGGACCACGCGCCTTTCAGCATCGAGCAAAACGACATGGGCGGCGAGGACGACCAGTTATTTCACAGCCTGATGCTAAACGGCGCCGTCATCGCCTGGGCCGCCGATGCGCCGGTCTTCGAGGACGTGCCGCCGGCCCGCGCCCGCCTGAGCTATACCCTGCTGCGCGCCTTCGCCTACGGGCAGGGCCCGAGCTACACCGCCGCCCTCACCGGCAAGCCCTTCACTACCGCCGCCTGGATGCTGCAAGGCACGGCGCAGGCGGTGATCTTCGGCCTGCTTGGCCTCATCCTCATGGCCACCGGCCGCAAGACCAGCGCAGCCCGTCTCGACAGGGCGGCACGCGGTCTGGGCAAGCTGGTCTGGATGCCCCCCTTCAAAGTCGGTTTCTACGGCGCGGCCCTGTTGAAACCCAAGCCGCGCGGACGCTGATATGACCCTGCTCACCTGGACACCCGAACACAAGGCCGATTTCGCGGCGAAGAACCTGTTGTTCAATCATGATCTTGACCACAGCCCCCTCTTCACCGACGAAGCCCTGATCGCGCTGATCGACCGCTACCCGCGTGACAAGCTCGAAGTTTTCACCATGGGCTACGATCCGGCCAACTGGGGTCAGTGGTACCTCGGTCGTCGCGGTGATCTGGACGGTCGCGCCCTGATGGAAGGCGTCAAGGCCGGCCGCCTGTGGCTCAACCTGCGCAAGGTCAATCATGCCGACGCCGATATCGCCGAGCTGTGCGACCAAATGTTCGACGAGATCAAGGCGCAGAACGGCATCACCACGCTCAAGCAGGACCTGGGCCTGCTGATTTCTTCGCCCAATGCCCACGTCTTCTATCATCTCGATATGCCTCTGGTCATGCTGTGGCAGATCCGCGGCGTGAAGAAGCTCTACCTCTATCCGCCGGCGGCACCCTGCGTCGATGACGCCCACCTCGAAGGCGTGGCTTTGCGCGAATCCGACGAGCAACTGCCTTACGACGCTGGCTTCGATTCCCTGGCGCTGGTTCATGACCTCCAGCCGGGCGAGATGATGACCTGGGCGCAAAACGCGCCGCACCGCATCGTCAATCACGGCATGGTCAATGTGTCGCTGTCGATCGAATTCATGACGCCGCGCGCCCTTTGGCGGGCCAATGTCATCTATGCCAATGGCTGTCTGCGCCGCTATTTCGGCCTGAAGCCAAGCCTCGCCCGTTCGCCGAAATGGCTTGAACCGCTCAAGATCGCCTATGCCCGCATAATCAAGGCGCTGGGCGGCTTCAAGGGCCTGAAAAGCCCGCTCAAACCCCGCTTCTCGATTGACCCCGTCATCCCTGGCAAGATCATCTTCGACGACGGCATTGTGGCGCCCGAAATGCCCGGCCAAAAACCTGTTAAGCCGAAAGCCAGCGAGGCCGCTTGAAGCGCCGATTTGACGGCGGACAGCAGCTTGCGCTAGGCTGCCCCTGGGAGAGCCCCGCGCATCATGCCACGTATCATTGCCACCTTATTCGCCTTCGTGGCGCTGCTGACGTCCGTGCCCGTCATGGCGGCTGAGCCGTGCCGCGTCACCGGCTTTGAGCCCAGCGAAACGGTGCGCACCAGCGATATCGAGATGCGCGCCAAGGTGCATCTGGGCATGACCCGGCTGGAGGTCGATTCCATCCTGCGCGATGATATCGACGCCAATCACGTCGCGTCGCGTGACAGGCGCGATTTCGATTCCGAGATCTATGTCATCAGCGATCGCGGCAGGGGCGGCCTGTTCGCTCTCTCCAACTCCACGGCGATCTTCCACTTTACCTATGGCGAGCGCGACCGCCTCACCGCCATGTGCACTCTGTTTTTCAACACGGGGCCTTAGGGCGCTTTCCGAAAAGTGCTCTAACAGTCTGCTGAAAAACCTCTGGTCATTTTGATTTTGCCGTGATTCCCTTCTTGAGCGAGAAGGAGCAACCAATGCGTGGCGAGTTTCGGGATCAGGGCGGATTATTTTCGTACATATCGTTGGAAGAACGCGTTCCGGATACGCATCCTCTTCGCAAGGTTCGTGAGTTGGTTCGCTCGGTTCTGGTCGACCTGAACGCGGACTTTTCGGCGATGTATTCGGAGGAAGGGCGCCCTTCCATTCCACCGGAACAGTTACTGAGCGCCTTGCTTCTGCAGGTGTTCTACGGCGTCCGCTCGGAACGCCAGTTGATGGAGCAGTTGGATTACAACCTTCTGTTTCGATGGTTCGTGGGCTTGTCACCCGACGCGGCTGTGTGGGTGGCGACGACATTCACCAAGAACCGTGAGCGCCTGCAGAAGGGTGATGTTTTTACGAAGTTCATGACGGCCTTGCTGTGCCACCCAAAGGTTACGCCCTTACTCTCGGACGAGCATTTCTCAGTCGATGGCACGCTGATTGAAGCCTGGGCTTCGTTCAAGAGCTTCAAGCCGAAGGACGGGCCGGACGATACGGACGGGTCTGACTTCCATAATCAGAAACGCGGCAATGACACCCACGTCTCGACGACCGATGGCGACAGCCGCTTGTACCGCAAGGCTCAGGGCCGTGAAGCGAAGCTGTGCTACATGGGCCACGCGCTGATGGAGAACCGCAACGGACTGGCGGTTGGTAGCGTTGTCACCCAAGCCACCGGCACGGCCGAGCGCGAGGCATCCGAAGCCATGCTGGCGGTTAGGGTCAAGCACACCGGCAAGCCGGCGACCGTAGGCGAAGACAAGGCTTATGATGTCGCTGCACATGGCGAAGCCTTACGCAATCTTGGCGTGGAGCCGCATGTCGCCCGTAATAACGCCACGACTAAAACCGGCAAGACCAGAACGACCATCATCGACGATGAAACGGCCGCCAGCGATGGCTACGCAATGTCACAGACCCGGCGAAAGATGATCGAGTGCATCTTCGGTTGGGGCAAGCAGCACGGCACGATGCGTAAGACAAAGCATCGCGGCCTTGAAGCTGTAGCTGGAGATTTTCTGCTCAATCTCATAGCCTACAACCTCATCCGGATACCCAAGTTGCTAACCGCATAGGAGAGGTCCGTCTAAATTTAGGAAAGCAACAAAAACAACAACGAATGAAGACCCATAAAAGACCAAGAGACTTACGCAAAAATGCGGAAAGGCCAAAGGCAAAGCCTTTTTCAGCAGACTGCTAAGGCTTAAGGCCGCACCGTCGCCGGGTCCATGATCTTTCGCACCCTACCGGCGTAGCTGGCGCCATCGACCGGCTGATATTTAAGCAGTTTAGGCAGGTCATTGCTCATCAGCGCCATATCACGATCCCAGTCGCGGTCCGGCATACTGAATGCGCGCAGATTGGCGCTGGCGGCCTGAAAAGCGACCACAACAGCCACCGCAGTAACGGCGATAAAGATCAGGCGTTTCATCTCAAAAATCCTCAGAGGAGGCGGGCGACGGCCCAATGCCGCCGCCCGTTACGCTTCACAGTGCAATACCCCCCGTTTATCCGGACCGATATTCTGGCCCCCCAAACTCCGGAAGTACGTGTGAACTAAGCCCTTTCTCATGGGGGCGAACCATGATATGAACGCCGTTCACAAAATCTGTATAGCTCCGCTTTGAACGTCGTTCAAGTCATTTTATGAACTTTGTTCAAAATTATTGAGAATTGTTGCCATGCCCACCAAAACCCCTGTTAAAGCTTCGGCAAAACCTGCCAGCGCGACCACCGCCGATCGCCGTCAGGCGCAATTGGGGGCGTTGATCGCTGCGGCGGAAAAGCGCATCTGCGAATCGGGCACGCATGGCCTCAAGGCGCGTGATCTGGCGGCCGATATCGGCGTGGCGCTCGGCGGGCTCTATAATATCGTGCAGGACATGGACGCTTTGTTGCTGCTGGTGACGGCGCGCACGCAAAGCCGTCTGGATGCCGCCTTCGCGCAGCAAACGGGGCATTTGCCGATGACCAGCCGCACCGAGGCCGTGGAGCGCCTGGTGGCGGTGGCAGAGACCTATCTCAGGTTCGCGAGAGAGAACCTGCCCCTGTGGCGGATGATGTTCGAGGTGCGGATATCCGCGCCCTTGCCGGAATGGGCGGCGCAGGATCAGCTTCGTCTGTTCCGGTATGTCGGCGAACCGCTATCGGTCGTCATGCCGCATCTGTCCGCCGAGGCCCTGACCGTCCGCGCGCGCACCCTGTTCTCGGCCGTGCACGGCGTCATCTATATCGGGCTGGAGGAACGCCTGATCGCGGTGCCGGCGCAACAACAGGCCGAGGAGATTAGCTGGCTTGTCCGCTCGGCGTGCGGGGTATCCTAAGGCGCATGGACGAAGCCCTTATGTTCCGGCGCGCACCAGCTTGACCACGTCCGCCGTCTTGAGGATCTGCGGCAGAACCACAGGCTCGGCGTTATTTGGCCCGTAATAGACATAGAGCGGCACGCCCGAACGTCCAAACAGCGTCAGGTAATGAGCGATCTCGGCGTCCTGATTGGTCCAGTCGCCGACCATATAGACCGTGCCGGTGGCATTGACGGCTTTTTCAAATTCCGGCGTGGTCAGGACAAGGCGTTCATTGACCTTGCAGGTGACGCACCAGGCGGCCGTGAGATCGACAAACACCGGTTTGCCCTCGGCGCGCAAAGCGGCCAGGCCCTCGGTGCTGAACACCTTATGCGCCATCAGTCCGGATGAGGCCGGCGGCGCCTTTTCAGCACGCGGCAGCGAGGCCGCCAGCCCGCACAGCACAAGACCGCCGACCAGCACCACCGGCTTGATGAATTTCGGCAGCGGACTTTTGAGCACGGCGATAACGACCAGCACCAGCGCAAACGCCAGCAGGATCACGCCGTAAACCTGCACCTGCTGGGCGAACACCCAGATCAGCCACAGGCAGGCGGCGTACATCAACAAAGACAGGGCGTGTTTGAGAATATCCATCCACTTGCCGGGCTTCGGCAGGGCCTTGGCTACGGCCGGCACCAGGGTGATCAGGTAGGTCAGGACCACGAATGGCAGGGCGAAACCGACGCCAAGCGCCACGAAGATGGCAAAAGACACAAGGCCACCTTGCGCCAGCGCCACGCCGATGGCGGTGGCCATGAAGGGCGCGGTGCAGGGTGCGGCGACGACCACGGCCAGCACGCCGGTCAGGAAGGCACCAAGACGTGGGCGGTTGGCAGACACCTGAAGACCACCAACGGCTTGCAGCGATGCGCCGACCTCGAACAGGCCGGACATATTGAGCGCTACCAGAAGCATGATCAGGCTTAAGCCTGCAGTAACGTAGGAGCTCTGGAGCTGAAAACCCCACCCAATCGACTGTCCGAACAGACGCGCCGCGGTCAGGATCAGGGCCAGACTGACGAAAGTAATGATTGTGCCCGCGCCATAAAACAAGGCTTCCTGTTGCGCCAGTCCCTTATCGTGGCCGGAACGCGCCAGGCTGAGCAACTTCATGGAGAGCACCGGGAACACACATGGCATCAGGTTGAGGATCAGTCCGCCGACAAAGGCGAAAGCCATGGCAATCAGCACACCGGCCAATGTGGTGTCGGTCTGGCTTGCCGGTGCCGCGCCAAGGCCATGCACCGAGGGTGACAGGGGTGCACGCGTCAGCACAATATCATATGCCATACCATCTGCCAGTTTCAATACACCGGACAAGTCACCCTCTGGCAAGGCTGCACCTGCCGCCTTAACGTGCAGACTGAATCCTTTTGCACCGATATCCAACGCTTGCGGCGCGGACGGAAGTAGCACATTGGCCTGCTTTGGGAAGAAATACGCGCCTTGCGCATTTATGGGGGCAAGAGGAATACCAATCTCGACCATACCGTCTTTGATATTGATTGTACCTTTCCTATCTTCTGTACCCCACGGTAACTCTTTGACCGCCTTTTTAATCACCCCGGCATCTGGTCCCGGTTTCGGCGCACCGACCTTGAGATTGAGGCTGACATCGAGGCTTTCGGGAATACAGACATCGGCGCAGACGAGGAAATCGATATGCGCCTTGATCGGCAGGATATCGCCCGCCGTCAGTTTCGAGCCGTTATGAGCGGGGATCAGCAGGACGGTCTGGCCGTTGAAGCCGTAACTCACCAACCCAAAGGTCGGCAGCAGTTCCGGCGCGGGGAACTGCGCATCCGCCACGCTCAGGCCATCGGGCAGGTTCCATTTGAAACGCGGCGGCAGTCCGGTATCGCCGGGATTGATCCAGTAGGTGTGCCAGCCCGGCGCGGGCGTATAGTCAAGCGCCAGAGTAATGTCGCCATTGGGGGCCACGGTCGCTGATTCCGCGATCAGACGGGCGGTGATATGAGCGGATTTGCCCTCTTCCGCCTGTGTGGGCAGGGCAAAGCACAGCAGGAAAAGACAGACGACAAAGCGAAGAACTGAAGACACACGCCACCCGTTTAGAATTGGTTTCGTCTCTCTATACGTCGGAAGCGGCCGTTTGGTGACACAAATTTTCAGCTACAAAGCGCGAAAACCCCACTTCCTGTAGCGACAAGACATCGGCGCGTAAAAATGTGAGGTTTGAGACGAGGTCTTGGCCAAAAATCGCATTTTTACATATCCAGGTCCAGCTTGCGGGCGAGCGACAAGACCTCGTTGCGCAAACTGCCGTTGGAGCTCGACATCAGCTTGTTGATCGCCTTGTTGGCGGCCTCACGATCGCACGACAGGATCATGCGCTTCACCTGCCCCAGACCGGCGGGCGGCATGGACAGGCGGTCAAAACCGAGCGCGATCAGCACAAAGGCCTCAAGCGGACGGCCGGCAATTTCACCGCACACCGAGACCGGCGTGCCTGAGTCCCTGGCGGCCTTCTGGATCATCGACAGCGCCGTCAGGAAAGGCGGCGACAGCGGATCGTAGCGATCCGACATCTTCGGATTGGTGCGGTCGGCGGCGAAGAGATACTGCATCAGGTCGTTGGTGCCGACCGAGGCGAAATCGACCAGCGGTAACAGCGCATCAAGATGGAACAGCAGCGACGGGCATTCGATCATGGCCCCTACACGCAGAAGCGCCGGCAGCGGACGTCCACGTCGTTTGGCCCAGGCGCATTCCACATCGACCATCTCGCGCGCCTGACGGAACTCATCGATCGAGGCGACCATGGGGAACATGATGCGCAGCTCGCGCCCCCTCGCCGCCGTGATCAGGGCGCGAAGTTGCATCCGCAGCAAGGCCGGGCGATCGAGCCCCATGCGGATGGCGCGCCAGCCAAGCGCCGGGTTTTCCTCGCGCTCCATCTCCATATAGGGCAGGATTTTGTCCCCGCCGAGATCGAGCGTGCGGAAGGTGACAGGACGGTCGCCGGCGCCATCCATGATGCGCTCGTAAAGCTCGGTCTGGCGCTTGAGGCGCGGCAGATCGTCCGACACCATGAACTGAAATTCGGTGCGGAACAGGCCGATGCCCTCAGCGCCGGTCTCGTTCATGATTTCGATATCGAATTCGAGGCCCGCGTTCATCAGCATGGTGATGCGGTGGCCATCGCGCGTGACAGCCTCGACATCCTTGATCTTGCTGAATTCGGCGCGCTGCTGGGTACGGACATCGATACGCGCCAGGGCGGCGTCGATAATATCCGGCCGTGGCCGCAGATAAGCCTCGCCGGTTTCTCCGTCGACGATGACCTGATCGCCCTGTGACACGCGGTCACGCAAGGCTTGCAGGCGGCCGACACACGGGATTTGCAGGGCGCGTGCCACGATGGCGGCATGGTTCGAGGCCGAGCCCTCTTCGAGCAAAATGCCCTTGAGGCGGGTGCGATCGTATTCGAGCAGATCGGCCGGACCGAGATCACGGGCGACCAGGATCGAGTTTTCGGGGATCTCCCGCGCCGTCGTGATGACGCCGGCCAGCACGCGCAAGAGGCGATTGGCCAGGTCTTCGAGATCGTGCAGGCGCTCGCGCATATAGGCGTCACGGGCGTTGTTGAGCTTGGCGCGCTGTTCGTTACGCACGCGATCGACCGCCGCCTCCGCCGTCAGGCCGTTGCGCACGGCCTCGGTCAGGTTGCGCACCCAGCTCGTCGAGTGCGCGAACATGCGGTAGGTTTCGAGCACGTCAAACGTAGGCCCGGCAAGGCCATGGGTGCCCTCGAACATGGCGTCGATCTGCTCACGCAGGGACACGATGGCATCGTTGAGGCGCACCTCCTCGACCACCGAATTGTCGCTCAGCAAATGATCGGAGGTGACCGGCACTTCGTGCAGGATGACCGTGCCGATGCTAATACCGTCGGCGAAAATCGAACCCTTCAGACGCTCCGGCTTCTGGGGCGCAAGTTCGATGTCCTTCAGTTCTTCGAGCCCGACCAGCTCGCCCGCCGTCACGATCTCGGACAGCACCATGGCGATGATCTGCAGGTCTTCGACCTCATCTTCCTCGTAGCGGCGCGCAGCCATGTTCTGCACGACCAGCACACCGATGGTGCGGCCACCGCGCAGCAGGGGCACGCCCAGGAAGGATCGATAAGGATCTTCGCCGGTTTCCGGACGGTAGGAGAAGCTCGGATGCGCCGGGGCATCCATGAGGTTGAGCGGTGCACCGGCGCGCGCCACTTCACCGACCAGACCTTCTGAGAGACGCATCCGCGTCTTGTGGACGGCCTCGATGTTCAGGCCCTCGGTGGCGAAGAGTTCGAGCTCCTCAGAGGTGCGCCGCAGATAGATCGAGCACACCTCGGCCACCATTGAGGAGGCGATGATGCGCACCACCGTATCGAGACGCGACTGGGCCGACTGGCCCTCTTCCATCGTTTCACGGATCTGGCGCAGCAGGCCGCGCTGGCCGCGCACGGCGCCCGGCATCTTCGGAATTTCCTCTAGCGGCCCCAGCTTACCCACATCACGTCCCTTTTGGCGCGCCTCATGCGGCACCGCAATCCATATCCCTAGTTTGGAACTTCTTGTGCGCGCTGTCTAGCGGCTGGCGTTACACCAAGGCAAGTCACGAACCGGTTACAATCACATTGGTTTAACAGTTTGATACAAATAGAGGAAAGTCACGCCGCACGCAGGCTTTTGACAAAATTCTGCACTTCTTTTTGCAGATCGCCGGCCTGCTCGCTCAGGTCTCCGGACAGCCCCATCAGTTGCGTCGAGGCGGCTCCGGTCATTTCGGCCGCGCGACCAACGCCAAAGATGTTTTCGGTCACCTGATGCGTCCCGTCTGACGCCTTCGCCGTATTGCCGGCAATCTCATGCGTCGCCGCCCCCTGCTGCTCGACCGCGGAGGCGATATTGGCGGAGATATTGCGCATGTCATTGATCGTGGCAACGATCTTACCAATCGAACTGACCGTGCGCTCGGTGGCCTCCTGTATCTGATCGACCCTGTCACCGATATCCTTGGTGGCGCTTGCCGTCTGCGTGGCCAGGGTCTTGACCTCGGAGGCGACAACGGCGAAACCCTTTCCGGCCTCACCGGCGCGGGCGGCCTCGATTGTGGCGTTGAGCGCCAGAAGATTGGTCTGGGAGGCGATATCGTGGATGAGCTTGACCACGGCTCCGATGCCCGCCGCCGCTTCGGAAAGGGCGCGGATTTCAACCTCGGTATTGCCAATCTCATCGGCGGCCTCAGTGGCGACCTGCGCCGCACGCACCACCTGAGCGTTGATCTCATGCACCGAAGCGGCCATTTCCTCTGTGGCGGCGGCGACGGTCTGGACATTGCTGGCGGCTTCCTCGGCCGCGCCGGTGACGACCTGCGCCTGACGCGAGGTCTCCTCGGCGGTCGCGGAAAGGCTCTGCGCCGCATCGGACACTTCGGAGGAGGAGCGGACGAAAGAATCGGCAAGATTAACCATCTTGCCCTGGAACGAACTCGACCACCTGGCGTTCGCGTTGCAGGCGCTGCAGCTCGGCCGCCTTGGCGGTTTCTGCCGCCTCACGCAAGCTGACAGCCTCTTCCAGTCCCTTGCGGAAGGCTTCGAGGGTGCGTGCCATGCCACCCAGTTCATCCTTACGCTCCTGACCGGGCACGCTCACGTCGAGCGTACCCTTGTCCATCGAGGTCATGGTGGCGTTGAGGTTCGACAGGGGCCGGACGATGCTCAGGCGCGTCACCATCACGGCGACCAGCATCACAAGAACCAGACCGATGCCGACACCGGCCCAGGTCGTGCCGATGGTCTGGCGCGTATCTTCGCCGGCGGCGGCGGAAGCGGCGGCATTGGCCGCAATGGTTTCATCGACCACCACCGCCATGGTCTTTTCCAGTTGGGCGATGGCGGGATCGCATTTAGATTGCATCAGGCGCAGGGCGTCGACATCATCGCCCTTCTCGGCAAGGGCCTTCGTTTCGGCGCAGGTTTCGTCAATCGCAGTGTTATAACTGGCCTGAATGCCTGCGATGCGTTTCGCTTCAGACGGCAGAGCCTTCATGGCCTCGCTTGTTTCCTTGGAAAAGGAGCTTTGCGCCTGTTTCATCTCAGTGTTGGCGCTGGCGATATCGTTGGGATCACTCGACGACACCAGCTTATAAAAGGCTGTCTCAACACGCAGGATGTTCTTGCTGGCGCGCTCCATATCAACCGAAGCGACACCCGGTCCGGAGATCACGGCGCTGTAGTCGGCGCTGATGGCGTGCATACGGGACGTGGCGAACGCGACCGCCAAAATGGCGACAAGCCCAAGACAACCCAGCAAACTCAATATCTTGCCAAGCATGGGTATATTTTTCAAAGACATTCGAAACCCCTTACAACTCGTACTGTACGCCCGGCGATCTCAAACAACGCCTCATCCCGTCACCCGGAATAGCTTCTCTGAACGTTATAGACTTAAAGTTGTAACAAACTGTTGTTAACGCTGACTTAACCCGAGAGGAAATGGTTTTATATTACCTCAGATTAAACGCAGTTCCTTTTAAGGACGGGCTTTAAGGAGCAAGGGCGCTTTCAAGACGCGCGGAGTTGCGCCACGAAAGCCTGCACCTCTTGCTGCAGATCCGCTGCCTGATCGGTCAGATGGCCGGACAGCCCCATAAGCTGGGTACTCGCCGCGCCGGTCATTTCGGCCGCGCGCCCAACGCCGAAGATATTCTCGGTCACGGCCTGCGCGCCATCAGCGGCCTGCGCCGTATTGCCGGCGATCTCCTGCGTGGCGGTGCCCTGCTGTTCCACCGCCGAGGCCAGGATGGTCGAGATGCTGCGAATATCGCTGATGGTTGTGACAATCTTTTCGATAGAGACGACGGTGCGTTCTGTAGCGCTTTGAATCTGCTGCACCTTGTTACCGATATCCTTGGTAGCCCGGGCAGTCTGTGTGGCTAGCGCCTTGACCTCGGAAGCGACGACCGCAAAACCCTTGCCGGCATCACCGGCGCGCGCCGCCTCAATGGTCGCATTGAGGGCCAGCAGATTGGTTTGGGCGGCAATGTCATTGATCAGGTTCACCACTTCACCAATGCCCTCAGCGGCTTCGGCAAGAATGCGGATATCCGCCTCGGTGCGGCCTGCCTCGCTGGCCGCTTCATGCGCCACCTCGGCAGTGCGCCCCACCTGTCCGTTGATTTCACGCACCGACATGGCCATTTCTTCGGTGGCGGCAGCGACGGTCTGGACATTGATAGCGGCCTCTTCGGCAGCGCCCGAAACGACGCCCGCCTGACGCGAGGTTTCCTCGGCCGTGGTGGCCAGGCTCTGCGCAGCATCGGAAACCTCAGCCGACGAACGGACGAAGGCATCGGCCAAGGCGCCCATGCGCTCCTGGAAGCGGTTGAAGACCTCAAGTTCGCGCTTCATACGCGCGGCCGCCGCCTGTTCGCCGCTGCGAGTTGCTTCGCGCATCTCTTCAGCTTCGATCAGCCCCTTGCGGAAGACCTCGACCGCGACGGCCATTGCCCCTAGTTCATCACGGCGGTTCTGTCCCGCAACCTGCGTATCGAACTGTCCATGAGTTAGACTCTGCATGGTGTCCGTAAGGGCGCGGATCGGGGCGACAATCCCGGAGCGGGTCAGCCAGATTGCAAGGCCGAGCACAAGTGCCAGGCCTGTCAACACGGCAGCATAGGTCACGATGATGATTTCGGTAGTGTCCTTCGATGTCTTGTCGCTGACAGCGTCAAGATGAAGGACAGTATCGTCGACCATCTTGGTAATACGGGCAGAGACGGCCTTCAATTCGGGATGACAGCTTGCATTCATGGACGCGGCGGCTTGCGCGTTGGCGGCTGGATCAAGCGAGGAGGCGTGCTGGATCGTCACGGCGCAAGCGCCCTCCAGCGCGGCGTGCAGCGCGGCTTTTATGCCTGTCAGTTCCGCCGCCTTCTCCGGCAGGGTCGCCACGGCAGCATCGAGATAGGTATCGTATTTGGCTATGGCGGCCGTGCGATCGAATTCCGCAGTAGCATTATCGGCTTCGGTCACCGCCGTGGCCTTCATATAGATGGAACTGATGATCGAAACGACTTGACGGTTGGCCCGCGCCATGGCGACCACGCCTTTTTCCGGCTTGGCGATAATCTCACTGTAACTATCGTTGATAACGCGCATCCTGGAAGTGGCGAAAACAGTGGCCCCGAGACTAACCAAACCCAGCAACATCAAGAGTACGACAACCTTACCGATCATGCGAAGATTATTGTACATATGAACCATCCCCAAAACGCATTATGCGAAAATACCGGGGCACAAATAAGCGGTATCGGGTTAATTGTAACTTAATTCATCACACATTGTTTTAGCTCATGGAAAACCCCGCGGCTCACGCAGCGGGGCTTTGTTTACGCACATACATATTCGCCTAAGCAACGCTCAGATCAGGCGCCAATTTTGTCGAGGCCATATGCCGCGTGCAAGGCCCGCACGGCCAGTTCAGTGTAGGCTTCGTCGATCAGGACCGAGATCTTGATTTCCGAGGTCGATATGACCTGGATATTGATGCCCTTTTCCGAAAGGGCGCGGAACATGGTCTCCGCCACGCCGGTGTGCGAACGCATGCCGACGCCGACGATCGAAATCTTCGACACGCCCTCGTCCACCTTGAGGTCGTCAAAACCGATATCGACCTTGGCCTCGTTCATGATCTCGGCGGCACGCAGAGCATCACGACGACCAACGGTGAAAAGCTGGTTGGCGTAATCACCGGAGCGCTTTTCCGACTGGACGATCATGTCGACATTGATATTGGCGGCGGCCAGACGACCGAAGATGGCGGCCGAAACGCCGATCTTGTTGGGCAGGCCCAGAAGGGTGATCTTGGCCTCATCACGGCTGTAGGCCACGCCGGAAACGATATGTTTTTCCACGATTTCTTCCTCGTCGCACACCAGGGTGCCTTGATTAAGGTTTTCGCCGGGTTCGACGAAGGATGAGAGCACGCGCACCGGCATGCGGTAGGCCATGGCCAGTTCGACCGAACGCGTCTGCAGCACCTTGGCGCCGAGCGAGGCCATTTCAAGCATTTCCTCGAAGGATATC
This sequence comes from Asticcacaulis sp. MM231, assembly GCF_964186625.1. Lineage (NCBI taxonomy): Bacteria > Pseudomonadati > Pseudomonadota > Alphaproteobacteria > Caulobacterales > Caulobacteraceae > Asticcacaulis > Asticcacaulis sp. MM231. The sequence goes on along the minus strand of NZ_OZ075108.1, from coordinate 435,093 downwards.
TTATCGAGGCGCTTGGCCTTGGCTTCGATGCGCGGGTCGGTCGTGTAGACCCCATCGACATCGGTATAGATGTCGCAGCGGATGGCCTGGGCGGCGATCGCTACGGCGACGGCAGAGGTATCCGAACCGCCACGGCCAAGCGTGGTGATGCGGCCATCATCGCTGATACCCTGAAAGCCGGGGACGACGACGATCTGACCCGAATCCATGGCGTTGATCAGGTTATCGGCCGGGAAATCGGCGATACGCGCCTTGGCGTGCAGCATCGAGGTCTTGATCGGCACCTGCCAACCCATCATCGAGCGCGCCGGATAACCGAGATTGCGCAGGGTGATGGCCAGCAGGCCTGCGGTCACCTGTTCACCCGAAGCCACGACCACATCGTATTCGTCGTCGCTGTCAGCATGCACTTCGGCGGCCTTGCCCGTGGGCTGGCCCGCGCCATCCGTCCAGGCGACCAGCTCGTTGGTCTTGCCGGCCATGGCCGACACGACCACCGCCACCTTGTGACCGGCATCGACCTCTGCCGCCACCAGTCTTGCCGCCCTGCGGATGCGTTCGAGGTCGGCCATGGAGGTGCCGCCGAACTTCATCACTAACCGCGTCATTTCGCCACTTTCTTTCTGACGGACAGGGTTCTATCCTTGTCCTGACTTATTGCGCGGCCTAATTAGCGGTTAAGCCCCTGTGCCGCAAGGCCGATTCCGGCGACAAAAGATGAGAAATAGGCAGTCAAAATGACCGAAACGCTAAACATTTTGCGCTCAGGTGCCGCGCGGGCTCGCAGCACTGTGCTCAAACAGCGAAGCGCTAGCACGTTTACATGTGACGGCGGGCACTTGCCCTTGCCAAATTCAAGGGGATTTGGAGGACTTCGGATATGATAACGGATTCTGGGAACGCGGCCGGCTTTTCTATCGACGAAGACGAAGTGTCGCGCTTTTCGGCGCTGGCCGCCAAATGGTGGGACGTCAAAGGGGAATTCGCGCCCTTGCACCGCTTCAACCCGACCCGCGTGAAGTTCGTCCGCGAGACCTGCCTTGAGCACTTCGAACGCAGTTTCCGCGAGCGCGCACCGTTTGGGGGCTTGCGCCTGCTCGATGTTGGCTGCGGCGGCGGACTGCTGAGCGAACCGATGCGCCGCATGGGCTTTACTGTTACCGGCCTCGATGCCTCGGAAAAGAACATCGGCACGGCGGCGGCCCACGCCACTCAGGGCGGGCTCGATATTCGTTACCTCAACCAGACGGTCGAGCAACTGGCCGCTTCGGGTGAGCCGCTTTACGATGTGGTGCTGACCATGGAGGTGATCGAGCACGTCAGCGATCCGGAGGCCTTCCTCAAGACCTGCGCTTCGCTGGTGAAACCAGGCGGTCTGCTCTTCGTGGCGACGCTCAACCGCACCATCAAGGCGCACGCCCTGGCCATAGTCGGCGCCGAATATGTGCTGCAATGGGTACCCAAGGGCACACACGACTGGAACAAGTTCCTGATGCCTGGCGAGATCGCATCCTTCCTCGACGGTACCGATCTGGTGCCTGAGCCCCCCGTCGGCGTCACTTATAACCCGCTGACGCAGGAATGGGCCTTGTCGGAGGATACCGATGTGAACTACATGGTGGTCGCGAAATATCCGGTTACGGCCGCGTTTTAAATCCGTAAACAAGACACCCCACCACCACGCCTTTCAGGCGCGGTCGCCCTCCCCAGAAGCGGGGAGGTATAAGAGATTTTCATGACCACACTCGTCAAAGCCTGGACCGGCGCGCAGCAGCGCCTCAAAGCCGCCTCGATCGAATCCCCCGCCATCGATGCCCGCCTGCTGCTGGAGGCCGCCACCGGCGCCACCCGCGCCGATATCCTCACCGATCCGTATCGTGAGTTGACGCAGGAGCAGGAAGCGACACTTGACGGCTATCTTGACAAGCGCATCAAGCGCATGCCGGTGGCGCGCATCCTCGGCCGCAAGGGCTTCTGGAAACTGCTGTTGAATCTGTCCGAACATGTACTGATCCCGCGGCCGGAAACCGAGGTCATCGTCGATATGATCCTCAAGCGCAGCCTGCCCGGCGACAGCTTCCAGCTCGCCGACCTCGGCACCGGCTCGGGCGCCATCCTGCTATCGGTGTTAAGTGAGCGCCCGGCGGCAAAAGGGCTCGGCACCGACATCAGCGAGGATGCACTGGCCGTGGCGCGCGACAATGCCGCCAATCTCGGCCTAACAGGCCAGACCGCCTTTCTGCGCACCTCATGGGGTTCAGGCCTGCAGGATGAAACCTTCGATGTCGTGGCCTCCAATCCGCCCTATATCCGTTCCGATGTCATCCCCACGCTCGATCCTGAGGTCAAGAATCACGACCCGATTCTGGCGCTTGATGGTGGTCAAACCGGCCTTGAGGCCTACGAAGTGCTGGCGCCGGAGATTTTCCGCCTGCTCAAACCGGGCGGCATGGCCTATCTCGAAATCGGTTTCGACCAGGCGACCGACGTTGAAAACCTTATGAAAAATGCGGGTTTTGATGACGTGACGACCTATCTTGACCTGTCCAACCTGCCGCGTGTCGTTACCGGACAAAAACCGGCACAAAAATTCCGCTTGGCATGACGCTTCAGAGAGGTTAGACATATTCCTGTCTTCCTCCCTTCGTGAACACGCCCGACTTAATCTTTAAGCGGCATTATCGCGCCAGGGGACTGTGAGAGCGTGAGGTTTCGGGTCAAAAAAAGCATGACCCCCGCGCATCCTTTAAAGCCAAGACAATTGCAAGGTTCCTTATCGTCCGGTCCGCTTTGACGATGTCCCTTGAAATTCTAAGCACATATCGCCGCCTGCATCACATCGACAGGCGGAGCGTAAGAGAGACGATAAGACCACATGAAAGATTTCAGGGGCATGAAACGGCAACGCAGCCGTAGCAACCGCAAACCCGCTGGCAATTCGAACAATCCCAACCGAGCCTACGAATTGAATGGCCCGGAAGGTACGAAGGTCCGCGGCAATGCCCAGACCATTTACGAAAAGTACCAGCAACTGGCGCGTGATGCGAACTCGTCCGGCGACCGCGTACTGGCCGAAAACCATCTGCAACATGCCGAACACTATTTCCGCATGATCCGCCAGATGCAACCGACCCGTCCGGTGTCGGAATTCGTGCAGCGCGATCCGTTCTCCAACGGCTTCGACGATTACGATGACGAGATGGACAACGACGGCAACGACGATGAAAATACCGTCGTCGGCCCCGAAGATCCCCAGCCGAGCTTCGACGAGCCGCGCTATGAGAACCGCGACAACGGTAACAACCGTGATCGCAACAACAACCGTGACCGCGATAACCGCAACAATCGTGATCGCGACAACAACCGCAATTTCAAGGATCGTGACAACCGCGAGCCGCGAAATAACGAGCCAAGAAACGAGCCAAGAAACGAACAGCGCTCGTTCGAGCCACGCAGCAACAATCAACCGCGTGACAATGCGCCCAGAGATAATGCGCCGCGCGATAACGATCCTCAGTTCGATGAGAACGGCAATCGCCGCGAAACCCGCCGCGAACGCTATGAGCGACGCCGCCAGCAGCGCTTCGCCGAGCAGGAGCAGATTGTTAGCGCACCCGCCAGCCTGGCGCCTTCGGAAGACGCCTATATCGCACCGGCCTTTATCGCCTCGACCCAGCCGCTCGGCGCCGCCCCGCGTCCTGCGCAGGTTGAGTTGGCCCCTGAACTTACCGCTGAAGCGACGCCGGTAAGAGAGAAGCGCGAACGCAAGGAACGCAGCAACGCCTCGGCGGATGCCGCGCAACTGCCGGCCTTCCTGCACCGTCCCACACCGGTCAGCGCTGAACCTGCGGCCCCTGTTGCCGAAGAAGCGCCCGCCAAGCCCAAACGCGCGCCGCGCAAGCGCAAGGAAGACGCCAGCGCTTCGGAAGAGGCCTAAGATTAAAAAAGCCTCCGGTTTCGCACCGGAGGCTTTTTTTTAATTCAATTTCTTGTCGATCGCCGGCGGAATGACCGGCACAACCGGCTGCACCTTCGCCTCTTCGGCCTCCGGCTTGAAAACCGGCAGGGCCGCGACCGGCACACCGTCCTCGACCAGCCCCCTCACCTCGTCCGGCGTCGCTTCGCCATAGATCGGCCGGTCGGGCGCCATGCCCTGATGGATGTCACGCGCCTCATCGGCGAAACAGTCACCGACATAATCATGCGTGGTCTCGACATGACGGCGCAGACGATGCAGGGCCTCGGCCACCGCCTGTTGCGCTTCGGCCAGAGAGCCCGGCGCGTCCTTGTCCTTGGTGGTGCGCACCATCGGCGCCATGATCGCCTTGGTCACGGCCTTCGAGCCGCACATCGGACATTCGACAAGGCCTTGCGCCACCTGTTCGTCAAAACCATTCGACGAGGAAAACCAGGCCTCGAACTCGTGCTCAATGATGCATTTCAACGCATAACGGATCATACGGAAAAATCCCGGTCATGGCGCAACGACGGCAAGGCCTGACGTGCGGCGGCGACCTCGCCGAAATCGAGTTGCGCTTCCAGCACCGCCGGACGATCATGGTCAAGCCGGGCGATAATCTCGCCCCACGGATTGACCACCAGCGAATGACCATAGGTGACGCGGCCATCGGCGTGTGATCCGCCCTGCGCCGGCGCCAGCACGAAGCAGCCGGTTTCGATGGCGCGGGTGCGCAGCAGCACTTCCCAATGGGCGCGGCCGGTTGGCACGGTGAAGGCGGCGGGGACGGCGATCATATTGGCGCCGGCCTTCGCCAGCGTGCGGTAAAGATGGGCGAAACGAACATCGTAGCAGATGCTGAGACCCAGACCGCCCCACGGCGTCGTGGCCATCACCGCCTGCTCGCCCGGTTTGACCGAGGCACTCTCGCGGTAGACCTTGCCGTCGGGCGTATCCGCATCGAACAGGTGGATCTTGTCGTAGCGCGCCACGATATCACCATGGGTATTGATCAGCAGCGTGCGGTTCACATTTCGCATTGGACTACCGCTATCGCTGCTGGAGTGCTCCCTCTCATCCACACCGGATGTCACGATGGCCGAACCGATCAGGATCTCAACGCGCATCTGTTTGGCCAGATCGCGCACGCCTCGGATAAAAACATCCTCATCCTCGCCGGTGACCACCAGCGCCTTCTGTTCCTTGCGCGCCTCCATCAGGTTGGCGCATTCAGGCAGCAGGATGAACTGCGCACCATTGCTGGCGGCCTGCATCAGCAGCGGACGCGCGTGCTCCAGCGCCTCGGCCGGATGGGCCGGGGTACGCGTCTGGATCAGCGCCACATTGAGGATATCAGCCGACATCAGGCCGCCAGTAAAGGATCGAGGCCGCCGCGCAACTCGAGCGCCATCAGGTCATCACAGCCGCCGACATGGGTATCGCCGATAAATATCTGCGGATAGGTCAGGCGCCCCGAACGTTCGTTCATTTCAGCCCGTAAAGCGGGATCGTGCGAGGCGACGATTTCATTGAACTCGACCCCCTTCTTTTCCAGCAACGCCTTGGCGCGCTCGCAATAGGGACAATAGGGTTTGGTATAGACATCGATCTGGGGCATGGACTTTACTCTGAAAGAAAATTACTTTTTTAATATAGGGCAAACAGCGCAAAATTAAAGAGTTGAAGACAGAACCGCCCGCGCCAATACACAGACATCGACACGCGCCGCGCCGCCTTTCAGCAGGGTTGCGGTGCAGGCCCTGAGCGTGGCGCCGGTGGCGAAGACATCATCGACCAGAACGATGCGTTTGTCCCTGATCTGAGCCGCGCCACGCGGGCTGAGCGCAATGGCGCCACGGACGTTTTCCCAGCGCGCTTCCGCCCCCTTGCCACGCTGATTGGTCATGCGGGTGCGTTTCAGCGCATCGCCGAGATAGGTACGTTGCAGACGCCGCGCTACCGACCGCGCCAGTTCCGCCGCCTGATTATAGCGGCGATGCAGCAGGCGACGCGGATGCAGCGGCACCGGCATGACGATATCGGCCGCCAGAATGACATCGGCGCCGGCGCGTTCCAGCCAGCGCGTCAGCATGGGGGCCAGGTCGAGCCGGTCGCCGTTCTTGACGCCTAGGATCAAGCCGCTGACCGCCTCATCATAGATACAGGCGGCACGCGCCTGGGAAAACGGGAAGGGCTTGTCGAAACAGGAACTGCACAACGTATCGGCGCCAAGAAACGGACCGCCTTCAAACGGACGTGCGCACATGGCGCAGCCGTCGTGATCGAGAAAGCACACGCGCGACCAGCCTTCCGTCGCCAGTCCGGCCCCCGTCAGCGGCAGAGGCCCGGCCTCCTCATGGTTATCGAAGCTGTGCGGGGGAAAGACGGTATCGAGCATATGGCCCAGCAAGGCGCGCAGATGCGACAGGCTCATCCGTTCATCGACAAAGGCCTTAACCTCAGAACGAATTTGGCCTAAACGGGAGGTCAGTCGCATTCCGAGTGCCCCATATGTCCGTTCCCCCCCGTTTATTTGACCGCAACCTTCTGGCCTCCCGTCTTGATCGCGCGGCGGCCGGTTTCACGCAAGCGCAATTTTTACGCGACCGTGCGGTTGAAGATACTATCGAGACGCTGTCGGCCATCAACCGCCAGTTCGATGTGGCGCTCGATATGGGCGCACGCGACGGCAGCTTCGGGCGCGCCATCGTCGGCACGCCAGTAGCCGATAAGATAGGCTTCCTGATCGAGGGCGAACTGTCGCCGCGCCTGAGCGCACAACAGAGCGGCACCGCCCGCCTGATCATGGACGAGGAAGCCCTGCCCTTCGGCGACGACAGCCTGAACCTGATCGTCAGCAGCCTGGGCCTGCACACTGTCAACGATCTGCCGGGCGTGCTGGTGCAGGTGCGGCGCGCCCTGCGACCGGACGGTTTGTTCATCGGCACGCTGTTTGGTGGCGAAACCCTGAAGGAACTGCGCGGCTGCCTGATGGAGGCCGAGCTTGAGGTGCGTGGCGGCTATGGCCCGCGCATCGCCCCCTATGCCGAAAGCCCCGACCTGATCGATCTTCTGAAACGCACCGGCTTCAACATGCCGGTGGTCGATTTGGACCGCGTAACGGTCTCCTACGCGCATCCTCTGCGTCTGATGGCCGACCTGCGCGCCATGGGCGAGAGCAATGTGCTGCACCAGCGCCCGCGCAAGGGGCTCAACCGCGCTATTATTGAGAAGACCTGCGCCCTCTATTTAGAGCGCTTCGCCGACGATGAGGCCCGCGTGCCGGCCACCTTCGAGATCATCACCCTCTCCGGCTGGAAGGCGCACGACAGCCAGCAGAAGCCGTTGCGACCGGGCTCGGCCAAGATGCGGCTGGCCGATGCTTTTGGCGTTAAAGAGGGGAAACTTTAGTCGCAGGCGATACCGTTGCGGTCGGGGTCATTGCCCTGCCAGTAACCCGGCTGTCCGCGATGCGCCGGCGCCAAATGCACCATGCCCGTCGCGTCGCAACCAGTGAAGGCTGCCATATGACGCAAGGTATAGCCGACCGGCCACGGGCTTAAGGTCGCCAGCGCCATGTAAAAGGCCAGCGCGATCAGGCTCATCGTTGCGAGCACCTTCAGAGTATGGGAAATCTCGCTCTGACCGCGCGCACGCTCGGATGCCAGCCCGATGCGCTGCCGCAGGAATTCGGCTTCGCGTTCCGCTTCACGTCGTCCATATGTCGGCCCGTGCGTCATGGCCAGCCCTCCGTATAACGACGGTACACCAGAGACGCTAACAGTGCGTTTTTAAAAACTCTTAATGATCAAAAACCATAACTTTTACTGCGTTCGCTCTCTGACAAAAGCCCCCAGTAAGAAAGCAAATCCATACGGAAATCCCATTGTCCTTCAAGCACATAGCCAAGTCCTTCGGCTAGGCTGTCATAGCCGTTGATATACACATCAACAGAACTGCCATCCTCTTCCGAGCGCATCGTCTCAGCCGCTTCGGCATCCTTAAAGAGACGCAAACGATCAAAACCGACATATTTGACTTCGGCAGGCGCCAGAATAAGCGGCATTGTCGGATGCACCCTGCCAAGCGCGAGGCTCAGCTTCCGGAAATTTGGATCGGCAAGATGTGTAAGTAATAGCTGGCAAGCCGCTGCGTCAGCGAAAAAATGGTAGCCACTATATACTCTGCGCGAACTCTTATAGCGCCATAGCCAGAGATTAACGGGCGTTTGCATCAGATAAAATCGCGCAGCCAGGCGACCAGAGGATCATCGGCCGGCGGCATGGGGTAGTTGCCCATATCGTTGGGGCGCACCCACTTGATCGCCTTGTGCTCCTTGGCTTCCGGCTCGCCTTCCCAGCGGCGTATCAGATACAGTGGCATCAGCAAATGGAAGGTCTCGTAGGTATGCGAGGCGAAGACAAACGGCGCCAGACAGGCCTGTTTGACCGCAATGCCCAGTTCTTCTTCGAGTTCGCGGATCAGGGCGATTTCCGGCGTCTCTCCCGGCTCGACCTTGCCGCCGGGGAACTCCCACAGACCGGCCAGTTGCTTGCCTTCGGGGCGCTGAGCGATCAGCACGCGACCATCGGAATCAACAAGCGCGGCGGCAACGACGAAAACGGTTTTCATGAAAGGCTTTCCTGACGGTTTCAGCCCTTTTGAAACAAAAAACACATCAAGGCAAACGGTCTCAGTCGAGATAGGTCACGAACTGATCGGTGATATAAAGGCGCGCATCGCGGATAGCGTGCCGCCGCTGTTCCATTTTCGACAGCGAATCCGGATCGTTTCTGAAGTCGTCAAATGCCTGCATGTCTGGAAACTGGAGAATATGGATTTCGTCCGGATCGCCGGGGCGCGGCGCAGAAGGGTGCGAGGCTGAGACAATCTGCCCGCCATGGCGGTAGATAAGCGGCACCATTTCTGCCTCGTGCGTCCTGAGCGCCTCAATGCCACCATCGCCAACATAAAGAAGCACCACAATCTGGATCATACACGCACCCTTTACGCAACTCTTTGATAATCATTGTCTTTATATGACACATCACTTTCGAAATCATAAACACGCTTGCCTTGCAGCCGTCACGGGTTCATGATCATAACCATATCAGGGGGATTTATTATGCTGCGCGCGTTTATTCTGTCACTGGCTATGCTGTTCGACATGCCTGTTCTGGCCCATGCCGAGATTTCAGCGGCAGATAAAAAGGACATAGACGCCAAGGTCGACGCCTTTATGACGGGTGTCAGCGCCGGCAAAACACTGGAAGCCGCCAACGCCATTTTCCTGCCGCGCTTGACAGAAAAGAAGGTGGAACTGCAAAACCTGGCCTCCCAGATGTCACTTGCTGTTAGCTATGCCGGCGGCCCTCTTAAGTGGGCCGTTATGCAGGAAACCCAGTCCGCAGACGTTTTAGTGTTCCGTCAATATGTGGCCTACGGTACCGAATTGCCCTTGAAGTTCAACTTTGTCTTCTTCAAGACCCCCAAGGGGTGGTTCGCCTATAATGTGTTTTTCTCTGATATCGCCGCATCGGATATTGGTGGGTAAGCCCGACTTCTCGACAAGGTGCTGGAAGTGCGCTATCGCGGAAATCGTGAGATTTGTGTCGAGTAATAACCGGCACGCGCCGCAGGTATAGATTTATACCTGCAAGCGCAGACTGCGTATTAATCGGCCAAAGACCGCGATTTACTAAGACCGGTAGTCGCCATTGATGCTGATATACCCGTGGGTCAGGTCGCACGTATACACATGCGCCATGGCGCGACCGACACCGATATCGACGCTGATTTCCAGCTCGGCGTTCTTCATGTAAGCGCTCATGGCAGCCTCGTTATAGCTCAGCGACACGGCGCCATGCTCGGCAGCCACCAAATCGCCGAAGCGGATGGCGATGCGGTCACGATCAACCGGCTCTTCGGTCTTGCCGACGGCCATGACGATCCGGCCCCAGTTGGCATCTTCGCCGGCCAGCGCAGTCTTCACCAGCGGGCTTTCGGCGATCGACTTGGCGATCTTACGCGCCGAGGCCGGGGAGGACGCGCCGGTCACATTGACCTTGACGAACTTAGTAGCGCCCTCGCCGTCACGGATCAGTTGCGTGGCCAGCGAGTGCATAACCTTTTCCAGCTTGGCCTTGAAATCGGCCAGGCGTTTGTCGCCCGCACGGGAGATTTTCGGTGCGCCGGCAGCGCCGGTGGCGAACAGCAGGCAGGTGTCGTTGGTCGAGGTATCACCATCCACCGTCACCGAATTGAAGGTGGTGCGGGTGTAGAGCGCCAGCAGGCTTTGCAGCACGCCGGGAGACAAAGTGGCGTCCGTAGCAATGAAAGCCAGCATGGTGGCCATGTCGGGCGCGATCATGCCCGAGCCCTTGGCGATGCCATTGATACGCACGGTGACGCCGTCGATGACGGCCGTTTCCGACGCGCCCTTGGGGAAAGTGTCGGTGGTCATGATGGTGGCGGCGGCCTCGGCCCAGGCGTCGGCGCGCAGGTCTTTTTCAAGATCGAACAGGCGCGCCGCGATCTTGGAATCATCAAGCACCTGCCCGATTACGCCTGTGCTGGCCAGCATGATGTCGCGCTGGCGGCAATCGATGCGGCGGGAAAGCGCCGAGGCGGTGCGGCGGGCGGCGTCGGCGCCCGGCTTGCCGGTGAAGGCGTTGGCGCAACCGGCATTGCAGATCAGGGCGCGGACATCGCAGCCGTCATTAGCTTCTAGCTGTTTCTTGCACCAGTCGACCGGCGCGGAGCCGATGGTGTGGCGTGTGAAGACGCCGGCGCAGGTCGTGCCCTCGACGAACTTCATCAGCAGCGTATCCTTGCGGTCGTGTTTATAGAAACCGGATTGCGCGGTCGAAAGCTGGACGCCGCCGACCGGCGGCATGGGCGGAAAGGGCACGGCCAGGGGCGAGACGGCGAGACCGGGCTTGCCGGGTGCGGCGGCCCTGGGAGCCTCTTCGGTGGCCGTATGCGTCAGGTTGGCCACCGCGTCCGCGCCGGTCTGGACCGCGCGTTTGACCGCGTTGGTGAAAGGATCAAGCGCACGCTCAAGCCCCTGCGCCGCCAGAGTGGTGATCTTGGGGGAGGAAGGGGTTTTGGACACGGGCGGCTTGGTCACAGGCGCGGCTCCTGAAGTAAGGAAAAACAGTCCTGCCCCTTACCAGACCCCCACCGCTTCGCCAAACACTTTAGGCACTTTATCAGGCTCAAAACGCCGTGTCAGTGGCGGACGGCCCTAACCCTTATGTCCAGCGCTGGCAGGCGGGAAGAATTTCTTTCCCGCCGGCAGGGGCGGATCGGCGGCGATCAGGCGGGTGGACGCATCGGTCGCCTTGCCGAGCGGCTGCGAAAGTGCCACGACCTTTTTCTTCGCCGGCACTGCCGACGCGCTTGAACTCTCGGCTGAAGCCGACGCGCCTTCGTCCGACATGGCTTCGGCAGACGCCGGCGCCGAGTCCGGCTCCTGCTGACCGCCACCAGTCGGTTTAGCAATCAGGAACTCAACCTTGGCCTTCTTGCGCAGCGAATTGAGCATGCCGGCAACCTGATTATAGATCAGGTAACGCATGATGATCGGACGTTCTTCCTCGAGCGTCGGCACCTGTTCGGGACGGCGGTCCTCAACGCGCAAGAGCGCCCAGCCGCCATCGGTCTGCACCGGCCCGACCGTATCGCCGGCCTTGGCTGTGGCCAGCACGCCCTTATAGGCCTTGGGCATGATATCGGTGGTAAAATACCCCATGTCACCGCCATTGAAGCGCGTGGTCTGGTCGATGGATTTCTCCATGGCCATGGCCTCGAACAGAGCGCCGGCCTGAATAGCCTTGAGCGCGGCATCGGCTTCTGCCTTGCTCTTCAGCAGGATCAGGCGCGTGCGGATTTCCTCGGACTGCTTGGAAAGCTGCACCTGCTCGTCGTAATGTTCCTTGACCGTCTTTTCGTCGATATCGCGGTCGATGCTGTTTTCCACCAGCATATCACCCAGAATGCGATCGTGGGCGGCGCGCAAACGACGCTGCGCGGTGGTCGATTTTTCCAGCCCCTTGGCCATGGCGGCCTTGGCCAGCAGGCGCTGGTCGATCACTTCTTCCATGGTGCGGGCGAAAAGGTCGGAGGTAATATCGAGCGGTTCGCCCGGCCCGATCTGGCCCTGCGCGATCGCTTCGGCGCGCACATCCGAGGTCCAGATGGTTTCGCCGTCGATGCGCGCCACGGCGACATCGCCCGGTTCCGGCGGCCGTTCGTTGCTGACTGTGGTCTTGTTACAGGCGGCAAGGGTAAGAGAGAGCGCCGCGATCATCGGAATAACCGCCAAAAGCGAAAGGCCGGACCGTTTCTTCATAAATCTTTCCCCAACTTAGGCCCTCCGCCGGGCTCCAGATTGACATACACTAACGGGCCGCTTAAGTCAGTGCCCGTGCTTGAAAAGCGCAGATCGAGGCCTATTTGACGTAACAGTCGTTTCTTTCAGGTTACGAACCCGTCAATTAAGTAGATTTCGCGCGGATCACACAACTCTCTACATCCAGCAGGCTAATCCGGCGCATATATGTCCGGGCCTGTGAAGGTTTTATATTTAAGGTTTCTCATGCTGGCCATCGCCAAAATGCTCTTCGGCTCCTCCAATGACCGCAAGGTCAAGTCCATGATGACGCGGGCCGCCCGCATCACCACGCTGGAGCCCAAATACAAGGCGATGAGCGATGAGGAACTGCGCGGCCAGACGCAGATTTTCCGCGATCGCCTGGCCAAGGGCGCCAAGCTTGATTCGCTGCTCGATGAAGCCTTTGCCGTCACCCGCGAAGCCGCCTGGCGCGCAATCGGTCAGCGCCACTATGATGTGCAACTCGTCGGCGGCATGATCCTGCATGACGGCGGCATCGCTGAAATGCGCACCGGTGAAGGCAAGACCCTCGTCGCCACCGCGCCGGTCTATCTCAATGCGCTGGCCGGAAAGGGCGTCCACCTGATCACGGTCAACGACTACCTCGCCAAGCGCGACGCCGACTGGATGGGCCGCGTCTACCGTTTCTTGGGACTCTCGACCGGCGTCATCGTCAATGGTCTGAGCCAGGGCCAGCGCAAGCAGGCCTATAATGCCGATGTCACCTACGGCACCAACAACGAATTCGGCTTTGATTATCTGCGTGACAACCTGGCCTACCAAACGCAGGAAATGGTCCAGCGCGGCCACAATTTTGCGATCGTCGACGAAGTCGATTCGATCCTGATCGATGAAGCCCGTACCCCACTGATCATCTCCGGCCCGACCGAAGACCGTTCGGAACTGTACAAGATCCTCAACGCCATCACCCTGGAGCTGATCAAGGATCCGGATACGTTCGAACTCGACGAAAAGCAGCGTCAGGTGCTGTTGTCCGAAGCGGGCTCCGAGCGTCTCGAAGAAATGCTGGAGGCTGGCGGCCATCTGGCGGAAGATTTGGCAGGTCTCTACGATCCGGTCAATATCTCGCTAGTTCACCACTCCAACCAGGCCCTGCGCGCCAATACGTTGTACCAGCTCAACAAGGATTATATCGTCAAAGACGGCGAGATCATCCTGATCGACGAATTTACCGGCCGCATGATGACGGGCCGCCGCCTGTCGGAAGGCCTGCACCAGGCCATCGAAGCCAAGGAAGGCGTCGATATCCAGCCGGAAAACCAGACCCTCGCCTCGGTCACCATCCAGAACTATTTCCGCATGTACGGCAAGCTGTCGGGCATGACCGGCACGGCCGCCACCGAAGCACAGGAATTCGGCGACATCTACAAGATGGATGTGTTAGAGATCCCGACCAACCGTCCGATCAAGCGGATCGATGACGACGATGAAGTCTATCGCACCGAGGCCGAGAAATTCAACGCCATCGCCGCCCAGGTTGCCTACTGCTACGTCAAGGGCCAGCCCATCCTCGTCGGCACCGCCTCGATCGAGAAATCGGACGACCTGTCAAAGTTCCTAAACAATTACAGCTACAAGGTCGAGCAGTCGCGCGAATTGCGCGCGTCGTTCGCCAATGCTGACAAGAAGGACATCGCCAAGGCCGGCGACGACGCCTACGATATCGTCTACAAGTCCGGCAAGGGCATCCCGCACAGCGTGCTGAACGCACGCTTCCACGAGCAGGAATCCGAGATCGTCGCCGATGCCGGGGTGCCGGGCGCCGTCACCATCGCCACCAACATGGCTGGTCGCGGTACCGACATTCAGCTCGGCGGTAACGTCGACATGCGCGTGCAGAAATGGATTGCCGCACAGGACGCCGCCGGCATCGAGGTGTCGCAGGACGCCCTTCTGGCCAAGCGCGCCGAGATCGAAGCCAATATCAAGGACCTGAAGCAGCAATCCCTCGCCGCCGGCGGCCTGTTCGTGCTCGGCACCGAGCGCCACGAAAGCCGCCGTATCGACAACCAGCTCCGCGGTCGTACCGGCCGTCAGGGCGACCCCGGTCAGTCGAAGTTCTTCCTGTCGTGCGAAGACGACCTGATGCGTATCTTCGCCGGTGACCGTCTCAACGCCATGATGAAGAGCCTGGGCGTCGAAGAAGGCGAAGCGATTACCCACAAGCTGCTTAACGGCGCCATCGCCACCGCGCAAAAGCGCGTCGAGCAACGCAACTACGAAATCCGCAAGAACCTGCTCAAATACGACGACGTGGTCAACGACCAGCGCAAGGCCGTCTTCGAGCAGCGTCAGGAATTCATGGATTCGACCGATCTGTCCGAACTGATCAACGAATTCCGCACCGACACGATCCACGATCTGGTCGAACGCCACATGCCGCCCAAAGCATATGCCGAGAAGTGGGAAATTCCCGAACTGAAGGAAGCGATCCTGTCGCTGACCGGGCTCGACCTCCCGCTCGAAGACTGGGCCGCCGAAGAAGGCATCGCCAACGAGGAATTTGAAGAGCGCATCCAGAAGCTCGCCGACGAGAAGATGGCCGAGCGTCTGCGCCTGCTGGGCGACGACCAGATGAAGGCGCTGGAAAAGCAGTTCCTGCTCCAGATGATCGACATGCACTGGCGCGAACACCTGATGCACCTCGATCACCTGCGCGCCGTCATCGGCCTGCGCGGCTACGGCCAGCGCGATCCGCTCAACGAGTACAAGACCGAGGCCTTCACCCTGTTCGAGACCCTGCTGACCAATCTGCGTCACTCGGTCACGCGCTGGCTGATGACCATGGAAATCCGCTTCGAGCAGCCGGCTGAAGAGATCGAGCCTGTGCCGGTGGCGCCGGCCCTGCCGCAACAAACCGATTCTTCTTTAAGAATGAGGCAGTTTCAGGAAGTCCACCTCGATCCGAATACCGGCCTCAACGAGCGTGCCGCCAAGCTGACCGACGATCTGACGTCGGAACAGCGCGCCGCCCTGCCGCCGCAGGCCCTGCCGGCCGGCTGGGAACAGACCTCACGCAATGGTCTGTGTCCTTGTGGCTCGGGCAACAAGTTCAAACACTGCCACGGCACACTGGTTTAAAAAACAAAAAAAGGGGCGGCGGTGAAGACACACTGCCGCCCCTTTTGCCTTTCAGCGTATCCCATTTGGATTCCGCCATTGCCATGACCTGTGGATAGCGTTAACCTTAAGATGTGATCAGTGATGTAGCGGAGGTGGGCCGTGATCAGCCAGATTTTCAAGGCAATGATGTTGACGGGTGGCATAGCCGCTATGGCCGCGCCGTGTATGGCGCAGGATATAGCTGACGCTCATCCGTCCAGCCAGTATGCCCTCGCCGCCGGCGATGTGGCGACCTCTGCTGTCGCCCAGCTCAATGATGCCGCCGAAAACGCCAGACTTCGTGAAAAGGTCGAGCTTTACAAGCAGTTGATGGAGCTAAACGGTGTATCGCGCAATGTCCGCCAGGTCATCAGCAACACCAAGATCGCCACGCGCCTGATCGTGATTGATCGCGCCGGTCTGACCACCCTGACGCCGGAACAGGACGCGCGTTACAACAAGATCGCCGACGGTATTCTGCTCGATACGCAGAACACCCTGATCGACAATATCGCCATGGCTCAGGCGCCCGCCTTCAGCGCGGAAGAACTTCAGCAGCTCATCACCGCCAATGCGTCAATCGCCGCTGCCAAATACAATGCCGGCAAGTTCATGGGGCAGGACGAAGTCGCCACGCAGGTGCAGAACTATATGATCGAGGCGGTGATCAAGATCATAAAGACCTTTACTGAATCACAGGCCAGCTAAGGCAGCAACGAAGTAACAAGCTTTTGGGGGATATGGGTGTTGCTGACTTTTCGAACTTACCTGCTGGCGGGTGCGCTGGCTCTGTGCGCCGCTTCCGCCTCGGCGCAAAGCCCTCTGACGTCAGAACAGGCCTCGCAACTCAAGGCCTATCTCAAGGATAGCGCCGCCCTGCATAACCGGGTGGCTGCGCCCCTGCCCTCCGCGACATCCGTAGCCCTGAATGACGCCGTTCTGGCGGTTGTTGGTCAGGCCCAAGCCGCCGCGCCGGTTCTGGCGGCCGCCGCCACGCCCGCCACTGGCGATACGGGCGCCGCCCTTGTCACGAAGCTACCGAAAAGCAAAGGCATGCTAGCGATCCTCAATCTTGGCGCGCCGGCCTCTTCGATCTCCGGCATCACCTATGGTCTGTCTGCCGGTCAGGGCGTGGCGCCCGCCGTGCCGGTCAGCGAAACCTTCAACCATGATACGGCACTGGCTGTCGTGGCGGCCATGAAAAATCCTGGCAACACCACCGCCGAGGCCGCTGCCGCCTATGCTGCTACGCCCGCCATCAATGCCGAACCCCTGCTGGAAGAGCGCATCGCCCTTGTCCGCGCCGTCTACCGCATCGACGGCACCGAAGAGCTTATCCGCCACTTCGTCGGCACCCAACATATGCAACTGATCATCGGCGAGGTGGCGCGGCATATCGATTTCTCCAAACTGTCTGAGACCGACAAGTATCGGCTGGCCGCCATTGCCGCCGTGGCCCAGACCGATCTGGAAGACAAGATCATCCGCATGAACGCACTCGTGCAGGCCCAAAACATGTCCAAGGCCGATCTGCTGCAACTGCTGGCGGCCTATGATAACGATGCTCAGCGCAAGCTGACCGACCTGCGCCTGCATGATGACGGCAAGGTCGATCGCGCCGCCGAACTCGATATCCGCCTGGCACAATATCAAATCATCAAGGCCTTCGAGAGCGGGCAATAAGCGACTTGCCGCGGCGGGGAAACCGGTTAAGACTGACAGCTATACTATCCGCTTGTCGAGTTCAGCATGTCCCCAGCCGCCCAAGATGTCGCCAAGAGCGCCTTTGCCCTGCAAGACGCCCGTTTCGGCCTAAGAGACGGCAATCTGCCCCTTGCCATGACCGCAGCACAGACCGTCGTCGCCCTCAACCCTGATGAAATTGAGGCGTGGTACATTCTGGGCACAGCCGCAACCAGCCTTGGTGATTTTGTCGCCGCCGAACAGGCTTTCGGTGAAGGCGCCCGTCGAGCCATGCCGAACACCGCGACCAAGGCTCAGATGCTGGTTTTGCAGGCCACACCGCTTATGGCGCTGGGATGTCCGGCACAAGCCGTGGAAGCTGTGCGCGCGGCTGTTAAGATCGGCATTACGGATGCCACAGGTCAGGTCATGGCGGCTGTCGCCCTCACCCATGCCGGCCTACCGCAGGAAGCCCTGCCGCTCCTGCAAACAGCGACGCAAATCAGTCCGCGTCATGTCGACGCCTGGTCCAACCTCGGCGGTGTGCGGCAATTCGCAGGCGATATCGAAGGTGCCGAAGCCGCCTATGAAAGCGCCATCAAGCTTTTCGGCAAATCGTTTCATACGGCTCATCATGCGCTGGCCCGTCTGCGCCGCTGGACGCCAGAAAACAACCATATTGCCCGTCTCGAAGCCCTTCAATGCAGTAACGAACAGGAGGCATGCGGCGTCGGATTCGCATTGTTCAAAGAATATGATGATATCGGTGACACGGTTGCCGCCTGGGACGCCCTACAACATGGCGCCATGCTGGCCCGCTCAATGACACCATGGTCATCAGACGATGAAACCGCATTAGTCGCTGCATGGAAAGCCCATCTGCCCCCTGAACGTTTTACAGTGACCGATACGCGCCCTCGTAGTGGCCCAAAGCGTATCTTCGTCATCGGCCTGCCACGTTCCGGCACCACGCTGGTGGAGCGCGTCCTGGCGGCGCACAGTCAGGTACAGGCGATCGGCGAAGTGAAAACTTTCGGTCTCGTCATCCGACGTTTGCTTGAGCTTCCCACCCACGCTTCGCTCGACGCCGAGACCATAGCTGCAGCCATGACGCTCGATCCACTGGCTATTGCCGAGGCCTACACCTCTGAGAACGCCTACCTGAGCGATGGCAGCGCCTATACGATCGACAAGCTGCCCAACAATCACGAATATGCCGGCCTTATACGGCTGGCCTTTCCGGATGCCATTATTATCGGCCTCGACCGCAACCCGATGGATTCCCTGTTCGGTGCTTACAAGCTCCTGTTCACCGGCGCACACGGCTGGTCCTATACGCAGGATGATCTCGCCGATCATTACGCACATTTCCGCGACCTGATGGGCTATTGGAAACAGGTCATGGGTGAGGGGCTGATCGAGGTATCCCTGGAAGACCTGATCGCCGTTCCCGACACCCAAATCCGTAAGTTGATGGCGGCTACTGGCCTCCCCTTTGAAGAGGCCTGCCTCCGCCCCCACGAAGCCATGGGCGCGGTCACCACCGCCAGCGCTGGTCAGGTCCGCAAACCGATCAACGCCGAAGGGATCGGCGCTTGGAAACGCTATGCCACTCAGCTTGAACCGCTACGCCAACGCCTGTCAGACATGGGTTACCTCACATGAAACTTGCTCACCTGCTTACCGCAACCGCCCTGGTCGCTGCCTTTAGCCTGCATCCGGCCACGGCCCAGACTGTCTATACCGGCGACCGCATGGATGGCGCGGCGGTGATCGACCGGTTGGACGTCAGCGATCTGCCGGCGGGCCTGACCCGGCTCTATTTCCGCGTCACCGACACCTCGATCGGCCAGGGCTGGTATGTGCCGGTCATCGTCGTCAGGGGGGCGAAGCCGGGGCCGAAACTGCTGATCACGGCGGGTATCCACGGCGACGAGCTGAACGGTATCGCCGTGCTGCAAAAGCTGGCGCACGATCTCGACCCGCAGACACTTTCCGGCACCCTGGTCGCCATTCCCGGCCTCAATACCCCCGGCCTGCTGCATTCAACGCGCGGCTTCACGGCGGACGAGATCGGCACCAATGGCGATAATCTCAACCGCACCATGCCTGGCGACACTGAGAACGGTGGGGCGTCATCACGCTATGCCGGCCGCCTGTGGAAGCAGCTTTTCATCGGCAATGCCGATTTCGCCGTGGATCTGCACACCCAGTCGCGCGGCGGCGCCTATCCGGGCTATGTCTTCGCCCAGACCAGCGCGGCGCGCAAAATGGCCGACGCCCTGCGTCCCGACGTTATCGGCATGGATGCCGGCATCGAAGGCACGGTCGAGAACATGCTCAATCCGGCCGGTATTCCGGCGGTGACCTATGAACTGGGCGCACCCGAGACATTCGACGCGGCCATGGTGGCGCGCGCCTTGCGGGGCGTCCGCAACCTGATGATCGACAACAAGATGCTGACCGGCCAGATGGATCTTAGCGATCCGACGCCCTTCGTCGGCAATGTGGTGACCGATATCCACAGTCCGCGCGGCGGCTGGGCGCATGTCGCGGTCAAGCTGGGCGACAAGGTGAAAAAAGGCCAGACCGTCGCGGTGGTCACCAATCCGTTCGGCGACGCCATCGCCACCATCACCGCACCGATCGACGGTCAGGTTCTGTCGCTCAACACCGATCCGCGCACCGAACCTGGCGATATGGTGGTGCGGCTGATGAGCTGGTCCGACTCAGGCGTCTGCACCCGGGACGGCTGCCCGGATACCGCGCAGATGGTCAAGGCGCATTAGCGCGCTTTCCGAAAAGTGTGACGCACTTTTTGGATAAAA
Organism: Asticcacaulis sp. MM231; assembly: GCF_964186625.1. NCBI lineage: Bacteria > Pseudomonadati > Pseudomonadota > Alphaproteobacteria > Caulobacterales > Caulobacteraceae > Asticcacaulis > Asticcacaulis sp. MM231. The sequence goes on along the minus strand of NZ_OZ075108.1, from coordinate 415,106 downwards.
AAGCGCGTCAAAACAAAAAATTAGAGCGCCGATCTGATCCAATCAGATCGGAACACGCTCTAGCAGTCTGCTGAAAAAGGCTTTGCCTTTGGCCTTTCCGCATTTTTGCGTAAGTCTCTTGGTCTTTTATGTGTCTTCATTCGTTGTTGTTTTTGTTGCTTTCCTAAATTTAGACGGACCCCTCCTATGCGGTTAGCAACTTGGGTATCCGGATGAGGTTGTAGGCTATGAGATTGAGCAGAAAATCTCCAGCTACAGCTTCAAGGCCGCGATGCTTTGTCTTACGCATCGTGCCGTGCTGCTTGCCCCAACCGAAGATGCACTCGATCATCTTTCGCCGGGTCTGTGACATTGCGTAGCCATCGCTGGCGGCCGTTTCATCGTCGATGATGGTCGTTCTGGTCTTGCCGGTTTTAGTCGTGGCGTTATTACGGGCGACATGCGGCTCCACGCCAAGATTGCGTAAGGCTTCGCCATGTGCAGCGACATCATAAGCCTTGTCTTCGCCTACGGTCGCCGGCTTGCCGGTGTGCTTGACCCTAACCGCCAGCATGGCTTCGGATGCCTCGCGCTCGGCCGTGCCGGTGGCTTGGGTGACAACGCTACCAACCGCCAGTCCGTTGCGGTTCTCCATCAGCGCGTGGCCCATGTAGCACAGCTTCGCTTCACGGCCCTGAGCCTTGCGGTACAAGCGGCTGTCGCCATCGGTCGTCGAGACGTGGGTGTCATTGCCGCGTTTCTGATTATGGAAGTCAGACCCGTCCGTATCGTCCGGCCCGTCCTTCGGCTTGAAGCTCTTGAACGAAGCCCAGGCTTCAATCAGCGTGCCATCCACTGAGAAATGCTCGTCCGAGAGTAAGGGCGTAACCTTTGGGTGGCACAGCAAGGCCGTCATGAACTTCGTAAAAACATCACCCTTCTGCAGGCGCTCACGGTTCTTGGTGAATGTCGTCGCCACCCACACAGCCGCGTCGGGTGACAAGCCCACGAACCATCGAAACAGAAGGTTGTAATCCAACTGCTCCATCAACTGGCGTTCCGAGCGGACGCCGTAGAACACCTGCAGAAGCAAGGCGCTCAGTAACTGTTCCGGTGGAATGGAAGGGCGCCCTTCCTCAGAATACATCGCCGAAAAGTCCGCGTTCAGGTCGACCAGAACCGCGCGAACCAACTCACGAACCTTGCGAAGAGGATGCGTATCCGGAACGCGTTCTTCCAACGATATGTACGAAAATAATCCGCCCTGATCCCGAAACTCGCCACGCATTGGTTCCTCCTTCTCGCTCAAGAAGGGAATCACGGCAAAATCAAAATGACCAGAGGTTTTTCAGCAGACTGCTAGAGCGGGATGACGTAAAATTGAATTGATTAGAGATTCCCCGTGAATCCAAATCATGATTCATTGGTTGGACATGATGGAGAGATGTCCATGCCCCGAGCCTATTCAATGGATTTGCGTGAGCGTGTTGTTGCGGCGGTAAATGATGAAGGTATGTCTCGGCATGAGGCTGCCCATCGGTTCGGCGTCGCGGTGAGCACCGCAATCAAGTGGGTGACGCGAACCAAGGAGACCGGCAGTCCTGCCCCCAAGCGAATGGGCGGTTATAAACCCAGAGTCCTCTCAGGATCTAATCGAGATTGGCTCTTGGAACGTACCCAAACTCCGTTCACGTTACGCGGTTTGGTCCGCGAATTGGGTGAGCGCAATGTTCGTGTGGACTATCGATCAGTTTGGCGGTTCGTTCACTCAGAAGGGCTGAGCTTCAAAAAAAACGATAATGGCGAGCGAACAGGACCGGCCCGATGTTGCGCGTCGTCGAGAGCAGTGGCGCAAATATCAAGGCAGGCTCGACCTGGGACACCTCGTTTTCATCGATGAAACCTGGGCTAAAACCAATATGGCGGCTTTGCGCGGATGGTGCCCTCGCGGACAGAGACTGTGTGGGAAGGCACCCTTTGGACACTGGAAAACGATGACGTTTCTGGCAGCCCTTCGGAGCGATAGAATCGACGCGCCGTGTGTTTTGGACGGACCAATCAACGGAGCGACGTTCAACCTTTATGTCGAGGAATTCCTGGTACCGACACTTAACCACGGTGACATTGTAATCATGGACAACCTCGGTAGCCATAAAACCAGCTATCCGAAAAGCTATCCGACGTGCTGGAGCAAAGCTCTTCTTCCTGCCACCGTACAGTCCAGACCTCAACCCTATTGAGCAGGTGTTCTCGAAACTCAAACACCTGCTCAGGAAAGCCGCGGAGAGATCGGTAGAGACAACATGGCGCAGAATAGGATCTCTACTCGACGCTTTTGAGCCCGAAGAATGCCGCAGATATCTCCAAAACTCGGGCTATGGAGTCAAGTAATGTCATCCCGCTCTAGACTTTAGCGTTTTGCTCGATCAGAAGGTTTGAGGCGGCGTCGAGTTGCGCCTTCATCTCCTTCATCAATTCACCGCGTTTCAGTCCGGCTGGCAAAGGTGGCAGGAACTCGAACACCACTGTGCCCGGTTTACGATCGATGCCATGCGCCGGCCAGAACTGGCCACTGTTCGTCGCGAGCAGATGACACGGCACGTCGAGATCGCGATAAAGCGCCGCCACACCCGGCTTATAGTCCGAATCCTGGCCCACCTTGGCGCGCGTGCCCTCGGGGAAGATCACGATCTGACGACCGGCTTTCAGGCGATCGCGGCAACGCGTCACCATGCCCTTTAGCGCCTTGGCGGCGTCTTCGCGGCGGATCGGCACCATGCGAGTGCGCGCGGCGTACCAGCCGAGAAACGGCATATATATCAGGGATTGCTTCAGCACGTAGCAGGTATGCGGCAGGATAGTGAAAGGCGCGATGGTATCGAGCATACTGAGATGCTTGCCAGCCACCAGAGCCGCACCGGCCGGGCGATGCTCAAGCCCACGAAACTCGACCTTGATGCCGACGATCCAGCGCGCCCCAAACAGAACCGTATGCGCCCACAGGCGGATCACCCACATGCACGCCGCCTGCGACAGTAGCAAAAGGGGCGAAAAGCCCAGACCGATCAGAGCCATGGAGCCATACAGCCACAGGATAAAGAGCAGCGAGCGCACCCGCGTTACAAGCGATGTCATCAGGATGTTTTACCTGCGGCGGCCGGGGCATCAGGCGCCGCTTCTGTTTCAGAACCCGCCTTCGGCGCGGGCGTGCTGCCCTTGTCACCGAATTTGCGCGACACGCTGAGAATAGCATCGCGGCCCAGGATGGCGAGATATTTGCAATATTCCAGCACGATGATGCGCTGGCCTTTGCGTGATTTCCACCAGCCACGCGCTACCAGATCGGGCGTCGTCACCGGATAGGCGATCAGCTTGGTGCCCGGCATGTCGGCCTTAAGCTCCAGCAGCGAGCGTGGCATGTGATAGTCGGAGGTCACCACGATCAGGGTGTAGAAGTCGTGTCCGCGCGCCCAGTCGGCGATCTCCTTGGCATTGCCCACGGTGTTCTCGGCCTCATAGCCAAGATCGACGCAGCACTCGTAGAGTCGCTTCGAGCCTTCGGTGACATTGCGCAGTTCGCTGCGCTTGACCTCGGGGTTGACGCCGGAAATGAACATGCGCGCACCCTTGCGGCGCTCCAAAAGGCTCATGCCTTGCTTGAGGCGCTCATCGGAGGCGCCGGTCAGCACGACGATGGCGTCCGCCGGTTCGGCGGGTTCGAGCGCGGGTGTGGAATCAATGACGCGGTCGGCGAAGACGAACAGGCCCGCCGTCCATAACAGCAGTACCACGAACAGGGCGATCAGGGTGCGCATGTGCTTAAGAATGATCCACCCTCCCTATCGACAAAATCTCGGCCTTCTAAACGTTATTCGCCAGAAGCCGCAACGTGACCATCCGCGCCGTGATCGCACCAATTAGTGCCACCAGAAACGGACATGGAATTAATATTAACAGGTCAAGCCATGAAAAGGGAAGAGCTATGGCTAAGCTTTGTGCAGGAGCTGTGGCTTTTATGATAGCGATGGCGCCGGCCGCGATGGTGGCGCCGAGCAATCCAGACTCGAATGTCATGCGTGCAAAGCGCCACTGGAAGCGTTCGGCGATGAAAATATCGCTGGCGCCGCATAGCGACAGCACCTCGACGATATTGGCGCGTGCCGTCAGCCCCGCCCGCGTGGCGAAGCCGACCACCGCCGCCGTGGCAGAAAAGATGATGAGGAAAATACTGAGCGCAATCAGTCGCCAGATCATGACACTCTGTTCGATACCCTTTAGCCAGGTCGAGTGATCATCGATGCTGGCGTCGATTTCTGCGTTCTCCAACGCCTCCATCATGGCCTTCGGCGTGGCCGGACGGCGCGGATCGAGCGTCACCTCGACCAGGTTGGGGATCGGCAAGTCATCGATGATGGCGTCACCGAGCCACGGCTTGATCAGTTCCTTGGCTTTTTCCGGTTCCAGCGCCGTCACCTGCCCCACGCCCTTGACGCCGGCCAGAACCTCTGCCGCCTTGGCTGCCGCCACTGAGCCGCTTTCCAGGCCTGTGGGGCGCACCTGAACGGTGACCTCGGCGCGGATATCGCGTGACCAGCCATGCGCCGCGCGGTCCAGTGCCATAACGCCCAGCGCGGCCATGCAGGCGAGAAAACACAACACGCCGATGACGTAATGCAGGGCAATCTCGCGCTGATCCTGCTGCGGCAGCAAGCGATTGGCCCGCATGGCGTGCAAGTGTGTGACAAGCGGCCCGATCATTTCGTATTCCGTGTTAAGTCGGGCCTCGTCAGGTCGCGCCGGTGCAGTTCGCCATTGGCCAGCTCCAGCACTGGCATCCCCGAAGCGCGCACCAGACCTTCATCGTGCGTGGCGACCAGAACTGTGGCACCCAGACGGTTCAGTTCGATGAACAGACGCATGATGCGCAGGCCCATGGCATAGTCGATATTGCCGGTTGGTTCATCAGCCAGAATAAGCGTCGGGCGCGTCACCACGGCGCGGGCAATGGCGAGACGCTGCTTTTCTCCGCCGGAAAGCACGTGCGGCATGGCGTCGAGACGGTTTTTCAACCCCACCCAGTTAAGCAGTTCGGTAACGTCGTCGCGATAGTGCTTGAAGCTTTCGCCATGCACGAACAAAGGCAGGGCGGCGTTATCGAAAACGTTAAGGTGTTCGAGGAGGCGGAATTCCTGAAACACGATGCCGAAGCGCCGGCGCAATTCGGCCGTCTGGGTACGGTCGCCAGTCCGCACGGTCTCGCCGAACAACTCGATCGTCCCGGTGGTCGGCTTCTGCGCCAGATAGATCATTTTCAGCAGCGAGGTCTTGCCGGCACCCGATGGCCCGGTGAGGAAATGGAATGATCCGGCAGGCAGTTGAAAATTCAGGTTTTTCAGGATTAGGTCATCGTCATTGACGCCAAGCGACAAGGCCTTGGGCATGCCGAGGTCATAGCCGAGCGACACGTCGTGAAAGCTCACGACGATCTCTTCATCGGCGGTGGGCCTGGTCTGGCCGGATGTCCGTGAGGTCTGGGGACTCATACGCGGGGCGAAGCTGTTCTCTCGTGGTGAGGCTTGATCAGTTGTTAAGACTTTTGCGGCTAAAAGGTTAAAAAACCCCAAGATGGTTAACACGGGTTTTATGTACTGATTCGCCTTGTTCCCACGGTTTTTGGGTCTGATTAAAGCTGCTCATGATCCTTAGTTGTCCTAATTGCGCGACGAAATACACCCTGTCTGAGGCTCAATTGGGGCCCAGGGGGCGCACCGTGCGCTGCGCGGCCTGTAAAACGACGTGGCATGCCGAGGTTCCCGAAAAGCCGATCGATCTTTCCTTCAACGATGTGAAGAAAAAAGAAAGCGTTGAAGACCTGCAAAAGGTCAAGGCCAAGAAGCTGCCGCTGAAATATCGCGCCATCCTCGAAGATAAGAAGCGCCTCAAGGCCCTGACCGCTCAGGCAATGATCTGGGGTGGCATGGGCGCGGCCTTCGTGGTCGTCCTGGCGCTCGGCTTTTTCCTGCGTGTGAATATCGTCCAGGCCTTCCCAAGTGTTGCCGGCGCCTACGCCATGGTCGGCATGAAGACCAACGGCACCTATCTCGATTTCGGCGCGGCCGAGTTCGACCGCGGCGTCAAGGCCGGCCGCTTCATCATTACGGTCAAGGCCCAGATCAAGAACACCAGCAACAAGCCGGTGCCGGTGCCGCCGGTGCGCGTCAAGCTCTATGACGACACCACCCAGCAGTTTGATTCCGTGCTGATGCCGTCAGGCGGACTGGTGGTCGAACCGCACGCCACGCGAACGCTGGTCTTCGATGTCAGCGATCCGACGAACAAGACGGCATCACTGGCCATGGATTTCGATCTCGTCGCCATGAAAAAGATGAAGAAGGCCGGACCAAACCTGCGCGTTAAGCCGACGGATCATGGTGAAGGCGGCCACGGTGAAGACGCCACACATGAAGAGGCAGGCCACGGTGAGGCGGCTGCGGCTGCGGAGGCCGGTCATGGAGCCGCCACCACCGCACCTGAGACCACCCACGAACCCGCACCCGCCGCCGATGCGCATGGCGCGCCGGCCGAGAACCACGCGGAACCTGTGTCGAACCATGCCGCCCCGCCCCTGCGCAATACAGCTCCCGCTGAACCGGCTTCCCATCATTAAGTTTCAGTTTTCAGTAGAGAGTAAGCGATGACGCTCCCCGCCGTTCTGCTCAGCGAAGAGGAAGTTCAGGGCCGTGTCACCGCCCTGGCCGAGCTGATGAGCGATTACATCAAGCCCGATTGCGTTGGCATCTGCCTGCTTACCGGCGGCATCTGGTTCGCCGCTGATCTCAGCCGCGCGCTCAATCGCGCCGGCCGCGACATCGCCTTTGATGCCCTATGGCTCTCCTCCTACACCGACAACCACGAAAGCGGCGCCATGCTAATACGCGCGCCTTTGCAGCGCTCGGTCGAGGGCCGGCAGGTGCTGATTATGGACGATGTGCTCGATACCGGCGCCTCGTTGAAAATCGCCTGCGAAATCGCCCGCGAGGCCGGCGCCTCTCAGGTGCTGACGGCGGTTTTCGCCTGCAAGCCGGATCCTATGAAGGATGGCAAGGCGCGTGACATGGAAGCGGACTTCTCGGCCTGGGAAGCCCCGGCGCGCTATCTCGTCGGTTATGGTCTGGATGACGGCGGTCGGTTCCGCGCCCTGCCCTATGTCGGGGTTATGGACTAGGTTTTAAAAGTAAGAAACCCCAGCACCATCTTCGCTTCGCTCGAAGTATATAGGCCCCTTTTCTTATACCTCCCCAGTTTACTGGGAAGGGGGACCGTGCCTCACTTAAGGCGTGGGTGTGGGGTTTCTTGCTTACTTCTCCCCCACACTCAAGCTGGCGAAAGTCTGCGGCAGGTTGCCAAACAGGGTGAAGCCGCTGGTCAGGCGCTCGACCGGCACCGGCCCTAGGATCAGAAACCCAAGCAGGGCCGCCGCCAGCGCCACATAGCGCAAGGCGAACGGATCGGACTCAGCGATGCCCGCCTTGGCCTTGCCGATTTTCAAAGGCGGCTGCCTCTTTTCATGGCGCATGGCCAGCAGGCGTTCCGGGCGCAGGGCGTTATCGACTGCCAGCCGCGTGTTGATCTCCGTAAAACTCGGCACACGGAAGCGCAAGGCAGCGCGCACCGACGCCACCACCGCAAGGACGAGGCCGGCGCCCAGAAGCGCCAGATGCGCAAATCTCGGCAAAGGCGCGAACAGCCCCCATTGGCCGGCGACCACGATCAGCAGGACCAGCAGCACATAGGGGAACAAAAACGGCAGAACCAGACGCTCCCAGATCATCGTCATCTTCGTAAAGAAGAGCCCGCGATTGAGTGGCGCCAACGGTGATTTATTGCTCGACATAAGTTCCCCCAAAATCTTTCGCTTTAAGCCGTCTTTACCTTCGGCGCCGGCGTAAACCAGGCCGGTATCGGCTCACGCGCCATCATCTCATCATAACTCGGCCTAGGGCGCACGATCGACCAGTCGGCGTCACGCACCAACACCTCAGGGGCGAGCGGACGCGAATTATATTCGCTTCCCATCACCGCGCCATAGGCCCCTGCGCTCATGAAGGCAACCAGATCGCCGGCCTTCATCACCGGCATATCGCGGCCACGCGTGAAGGTGTCGCCGGTTTCGCAGATCGGGCCTACGACATCATATTTGGCCGTCTCGTTACCGGGACGGGCGACGGGGCGGATATCGTGGAAGGCGTCGTAAAGCGCCGGACGGAGCAGGTCGTTCATCGCCGCATCGAGCACCAGAAACTGTTGGCCTGAATCCTCGCGTTCATGGACATGGATGACACGCGAGATCAGCACGCCGGCATTGGCGGCGATCAGGCGGCCCGGCTCGAAGGTATAGCGCACACCCAGATTGCCCACGGCCAACGCCGTCATGTCGGCGTAATCGGCGATGGTGGCCGGTTCTTTCTGGTTGAAATAGGGTACACCAAGGCCGCCGCCGAGATCGAGGCGTTCGACGCTCAGGCCGTTGGCGCGCAATTGCTCGACCCAGCCGCGCATCCTCGTGAAAGCTTCCTGTAACGGCTTCAGATCAAGGATCTGGCTGCCGATATGACAGGCGATACCCACGGGGGCGAGATTGGGATGACCGGCCGCGCCGGCATAGAGCGAAAGCGCTTCCTCGGCCGAAATACCGAACTTATCCTTGGCGCCGCCCGTGGTGATCTTTTCGTGACCGCCAGCGCCCACGCCCGGATTGATGCGGATAACAAACGGCGCGACCATATTCAGTTCGGCCGCCACGCGCGCCAGACGTTCAAGCTCAGGACGCGAACTCGACATTGAGCTGATAGATGCCGGCTTTCAGCGCGAAGGCCATTTCCGCATCGGTCTTGCCGACACCGGAAAAAACGATGCGATCGGCCGGCACGCCGGCTTTCAGCGCCTTGCGGATTTCGCCCTCGCTGACCGTATCAGCGCCGCAGCCCTGCGCCGCCAAAGTGGCCAGCACGCCCATATTGGAATTGGCCTTCATGGCGTAGGCCACGAGCGGCGCTTCATCACGCGGACTGCGCAAACCCGGCTTCGATGACAGCGCGTCGGCGAAGACGTTATAATGGCGTTCCAGCGTGGCAGACGAATAGACATAGAGCGGCGTGCCGACCGTATCGGCCAGTTCGGTCAGGGAGACCTGCTCGCAGTTCAAAGCACCGTCGTGGTAGTCGAAATGGTTCATCTAAGGCTTTTACTTAACGGGCGGATTGTTGAAGCCGGTATTGTTGCCCATGCCTTCAAGCGGGGCGTCCTGAATCTTCTTGTTGCCGGTGTAGGGATTGGCCATGCTGTTCTTGGCGTCGGCATCCGGCAGGGCGCGTTCGGTTTCGCGCGAGGCTGAGCTATCGGTGGTCAGGGTGATACCGCCATCTGGGTTTTTCGAGGCCGACCATGAGGCCTCGGCCTTGCTGTTCAGCACCGGCGGCGCGGTTTCCAGCTCACCCAGCTTGCCGCAGGCGCCAAGAAGCGACGCGCCGATCAGGGTGGCGCCAAGCGCTGTGATCATCACGAGGCGGGTTTTTGTGGGGTGGCTCATAAACGGAGATCCTTCCAGCGCTGGATTTGCAGTCGAACCTGATCCGGCGCAGTGCCGCCGTAACTTTGACGGCTGGCGCAACTGGCCTCAGGGGTTAAGACCTTATACACATCATCTGTGATCCTGGCTTCCAGATTTTGCAGATCGGACAGGCTTAGTTGCGCCAAATCCACACCCTGCGTTTCGGCCAGCTTTACCGCGGCGCCGGTAATATGGTGAGCGTCGCGGAAGGGGATGCCAAGGTTGCGCACCAGCCAGTCGGCAAGGTCCGTGGCGGTTGAGAAACCGGCGCCGGCGGCGGCGGCCATTCTCTCGCGATTGGCCTGAAGATCGAGCACCATACCGGTCATGGCGCGGATGGCGAGATCAAGCGCATCGAAGGCCTCGAACACCGGCGGCTTGTCTTCCTGCATGTCCTTGGAATAGGCCAAGGGCAGGCCTTTCATGACCGTGGAGAGCGCGATCAGCGAGCCGGTGATGCGGCCGGTCTTGGCGCGCACCAGTTCGGCGGCGTCCGGGTTGCGCTTTTGCGGCATGATGGAGGAGCCGGTCGAGAAGGCGTCCGACAGGCGGATAAAGTTGAAATAGGGCGTCGTCCAGATGACGATTTCCTCGGCCAGGCGCGACAGGTGACCTGCGCAGATGGCGGCGTGGCTTAAGGATTCAAGCGCGAAATCGCGGTCGGACACGCCATCGAGGCTGTTGCCTGTGGGGCGATCAAAGGCGAGGGCCTTGGCGGTGTCATGGCGGTCGATAGGGAAGGGCGAACCGGCCAGGGCCGCCGAGCCGAGCGGATTTTCGTTCATGCGGGCGCGGGCATCGACGAAGCGCGAGCGGTCACGGCCGAACATTTCGACATAGGCCATCAGGTGATGACCGAAGGTAACCGGCTGGGCGGGCTGGAGGTGCGTGAAACCCGGCATAAGGGCGTCGGCATACTCTTCCGCGCGCTTCAGCAGCGCACCTTGCAGATCATAAAGCTGCTGGATGGTGATATCGACCTGATCGCGCACCCACAGGCGGAAATCGGTCGCCACCTGATCGTTGCGCGAACGGGCGGTATGCAAGCGGCCCGACACAGGCCCGACCAACTCACGCAGGCGCGCCTCGACATTCATATGGATGTCTTCAAATTCGGCGCGGAACGGGAAAGTGCCGTCTTCGATCTCGGCCGTGATGGTTTCCAGCCCGTTCAGGATGATTTGGGAGTCGTCAGAACTTATGATACCTTGCTTGGCGAGCATGGCGCAGTGCGCCTTCGATCCGGCAAGGTCTTGTTGCCAAAGGCGTTTGTCGACATCGATGGAGACATTGATGGCTTGCATAATCTCATCGGGTCGGGCAGTAAAACGACCGCCCCACATTTTTTGCCCCTGTTGCGGGGTCCCTGTGGTTGGGCTTTTTTCGGCGGATTGATCGGTCATGACAGAACCTAAACTGAATGAGAACGGCCAGCCGCAGCCGCAGTCCCCGGCGCAAGCTGATATTCAAGGGCAACCGGCCACAGCGCCAGTCGTGAAGCCTATAGACGAGCCGGTCGCAGAACCCAAGACGGGGGACACAGAAAAATGGCACGATACGGCGATCGTACGCAAAAGACGCCGGCCGCCTCTGGCGGTGGTGATCGTGGTGTCGGTCGTGCTGCTGGCCCTGATTGGCCTGATCGGCTGGCGTTTCCTGGCGCCCAAGGCCGCACCTCTGGCCGCCCTGCCCGCCGCGCAAAGTCTCGCCCCCGTTGAGACCGCCAAGGGGCCGCTGGCCGTCTACGCCAAGGGCGCCATGGCCAAGCTGGTGACTTATGAGACGCCGCAGACCATCGAAAACATTTCCTTCCTCGACCGCAAGCAGAAGCCGGTGCAACTGACCGATTTCAAGGGGCAGGTCGTGGTGCTGAACGTCTGGGCTACCTGGTGCGCGCCGTGCCGCTTCGAGATGCCGACCCTGGCGCATCTGCAGACCCTCTATGCCGGCAAGGCGGTCAAGGTGCTGCCTTTGAGCGTCGATCGCGCCGAGGATTTCGCCGCCGTGAAGTCGTTCATGGACGTCCAGCAACCGCTGGAGGTCTATGCCGACCAGAATTTCCAGGCGCCGTCGAAATACAAGATTTCCGGTATGCCCGGCACCCTGATCCTCGACAAGCAGGGCCGCATGGTGGCGCGCCTCGATGGTGAGACGAAATGGGACACGCCGGAGGTGCAGGCCCTGCTGGATAAGCTCCTGGCTGAGTAAGGAAAGCAAGACCCACCGTACCCACGGGCAAGGGCCTGTCGCCCCCCCCCCTGACAAGCGGGGAGATTTGGTGGTGGGGTGTCTTACTTCGCAAGCCTCATCCAGCGCCCATAGGTCAAACACCGCCAGCCCCACTCAAACGGACCATAGCGGAATACCGACATCCAGACCGTGCTCAGCACAAGCTGGCCGATCCAGATACTAGCCACGATTGGCACTAGCGCCGCGTGGTTCATCTCACCGAACCAGCCCCCGAATCCCAAAATGCCGCGCCCGCCGTAGAAAAGCCCCGTCATGATCAGCGACTGCATCAGATAGTTGGTGAAGGCCATGCGCCCGGCGCAGGCCAGCGGATATAGCAGCCATGCACCCAGCCGCATCCGTCCCAACAGGATCAGCGCGCTTGCGTAGCCCAGCGCCACCGGCACGCACAGGAGGTTGTTGGCCACGGCATAAAGACCGAAAATCTGCGGAAACGGAAAATCCTGCTTCATGATCACATAAGACTGCCAGCCGATCAGGCCCAGACAGATGGCCGCAACCGTCATCAGGATCATATAGGTCCGCGTGCTGGCCTCACCGCTCAGAATGCCCGCCTTGAACAGGCCAAGGCCCACCATCATCAGGCCCAGAGTTGTCGGCATATAGCCCAGGATCTCGGCGAATTCGCCCTGCGCCCACACCTCGGCATTCTGCTCCAGCGAGTCGAAGAAGCCGCCGCGCATCCGGGCTATCAGCGGGCCAAAATCAGCCGCCGTTTCCGTCGCCACATCGCCGGCCAGTTGATGCCAGATATTCGGTCCGAGCAGCAGCGCCTCGCCTGCCAGAAACAGCAGACCGCCCCAGATCAGTAGCTTGCGCGCCGAAGCGTCCTGCCAGCGCCAGAAAACAAAGCCGGTCAGGGCATAGGAGAGCAGGATATCGCCGTGCCAGATCAGCGCACCATGGATCAGACCAAACACCAACAGCCATGACAGCCGGCGAAACAGCGGTCTGCGGTAGGCAGGCTGGGCAGGATCACGATCGCGCCCGACCAGATAGAGACTGATCCCGAACAGCAGGGTGAAGCCGGTGATGAACTTCTCTTTGAAGAAGGTCTCGGTCAGCCACCAGACGATCAGATCGTCATGGCTGAGCGGCACCGGCGACAGGCGCGGCAGCACATAGATATCGAACGGCTGGGCGAAGGTAATGGCGTTGACCAGCAGAATGCCGAGGATGCTCAGGCCGCGCAGGTAATCGAGCGACCTGATGCGCGCGTTCATTGCGCTTGTGGCATGCGCTTAAGCGCCAGGCTTTGCAGCAGGATCGCCGAGGGCACGGCCAGCGACATCTGGGTCAGGAACAGCATGATGCCTACCATGGAGAAGGTTTTGAGCAGTTCGGCGCCCCAGCCATAGCCATCGACGAAGACCAGCTTGATCAAGGCCGCAGCCGTGCCGAGCGTGACAACGAACAGGGCATACATCAGCACGCCGAGTGTGGCATGCAGGCGCGACGGCGGCAGCGAAATTTTCCACATCACCAGCACGCAGACCATCCAGGTCAGTGCCAAGGTCATCTGGCGCTGGGTTTCCTCGACCGCGTTGGGATCCCCCCACAAAACGCGGGTGACAAACCAGCAGAAGCCATGCAGGCACAGGGCCGCGATGGCGGATATGATCATCCAGCGCATTTCAGGCTGGCGATAGCTGAGCCCCGAACTGTTCATGTCTAGCGCGTCGGCACCGGCTTTTCGCCACGATAATCATAGAAGCCGCGCCCGGTCTTGCGACCGAGCCAGCCGGCCTCGACATATTTGGTCAGCAGCGGGCATGGGCGGTATTTCGAGTCGGCCAGACCGTCATAAAGCACGTTCATGACGGCGAGAACGGTATCGAGACCGATAAAATCAGCCAGTTCGAGCGGACCCATCGGGTGATTGGCGCCGAGTTTGAGCGCCGTATCGATGGCCTCGACCGTGCCCACGCCTTCATAGAGCGTGTAGATCGACTCGTTGATCATCGGAATCAGGACGCGATTGACGATAAAGGCCGGGAAGTCTTCAGAATTGGCAGTGATCTTGCCAAGGCTCTTAGCGAACTCGACGGCGATTTCGTAGGTGTCAGCATCGGTAGCGATACCGCGGATGATCTCAACCAGTTTCATGATCGGCACCGGATTCATGAAGTGCAGGCCGATGAATTTGCCGGGACGGTCGGTGGCAGCGGCCAGACGGGTGATCGAGATCGACGAGGTGTTCGATGCCAGCAGGGCTTCCGGCTTCAGGTGTTCGCACACCGCTTTAAAGATGGCATTCTTGACCTCTTCGCGCTCGGTGGCGGCCTCGATGACGAGATCGCAGTCTTTCAATTCCGAGATGGCACCGGCGGGCATCAGCTTCGAGAGCGCGTCGGTCGCCTGGGCGCTCGTGATGGCTTCCTTCTCGACCAAGCGGTTAAGACCCTTTTCGGTGCGGGCAAGCGCGGCCTTCACGGCGTCGGCGGAGGCATCATAGAGCAGGACATCGTAGCCGCCCTGCGCACAAACCTGGGCGATCCCCGCCCCCATCTGGCCGGCACCTATAATGCCTACGGTTTTTATGGTCATGCTGTCCGCCTTACCTGAATCTGTCGTTCATATGGAGATAGTGCGCAGCCCGGCGCAAGGCAATACGGAAAAGGGGTGCGCCATAAACTTGTCCCTCCCCGAATACGTCGGGGAGGGACAAAGAGAGTTAACCCAGCGCCTTCATCAGATCGGGCACGGCGGTCTTGTAATCGGCCACCAGACCATAGTCAGCAACCGAAAAGATCGGCGCTTCCGGGTCCTTGTTGATGGCCACAATGACCTTGGAGTCCTTCATGCCGGCCAGATGCTGGATCGCGCCGGAAATGCCGACGGCGATATAGAGCGCCGGTGCCACAACCTTGCCGGTCTGGCCAACCTGATAGTCGTTCGGGGCATAACCGGCATCAACGGCGGCGCGTGAGGCACCTACAGCCGCGCCGAGCTTATCAGCCAGCGGGTCGATCACGGCGTCGAATTCTTCTTTCGAGCCGAGCGCACGACCACCGGAGACGACGATCTTCGCTGCGCCCAGTTCCGGGCGATCAGAGACGACCTTCTCTTCCGAGATAAAGCGCGTACCGGCCTTGGAAGCTGGCGCGGCAACGGTTTCGACCGTCGCTGAACCGCCTTCCGCTTCCGCCGCCGCCTTGAAAGCGGTGGTGCGGACGGTCATGACCTTCTTGGCTTCCGAAGTCTGGACGGTTTCCAGCGCGTTGCCGGCATAGATCGGGCGCACGAAGGTGTTGGCGTCGACCACTTCCATCACATCGCTGAGTAGAGACACATCGAGCAGCGCGGCGACACGCGGGGCGAAGTTCTTGCCTGCCGACGAGGCCGGAATGGCGACGACGTCATAGTTCGCAGCGAGGCCGGTCACCAGGGCGGCAACATCTTCGGCGATATCCTGCTTGAGGTCGGCCGACTGGCTGATCAGCACCTTGCGGACGCCGGTCAGTTTGGCAGCGGCATCGGCGATCGATTGCACGCCGTCGCCATAGACCAGCACATCGACGTCAGCGCTCAGTTGCAGAGCGGCGGTCAGGGTCTTGTTAGTGGTGTCGCGGAGGTGGGCGCCGTCGTGATCGGCGATAACAAGAACGGCCATATTACAGAACTCCTGCGGACTTGAGATTGGCGACCAGTTCGGCGGCGTCGGCCACCTTGATGCCGGCGGTACGCTTGGGCGGCTCGGTCACTTTCAAAACTTTCAGACGCGGCGCCACATCGACGGCGTAGTCGGTGATCGCCTTGATCTCCAGCGGCTTCTTCTTGGCCTTCATGATGTTGGGCAGCGAAGCATAGCGCGGCTCATTGAGGCGCAGATCGGTAGTGATAACCGCCGGCAGCTTGACGCCGAGGGTTTGCAGACCGCCGTCGACTTCGCGGGTGACGTGCGCTTCGCCGTTTTCGACCACAATCTTCGAGGCGAAGGTGGCTTGCGGCCAATCGAGCAGGGTGGAGAGCATCTGGCCGGTGGCGTTGTTATCGCCGTCGATGGCCTGCTTGCCCATGATGATCAGGTCGGGTTGCTCAGCCTCGGCCACGGCTTTCAGCAGCTTGGCGACGGCCAGCGGCTCGATATCCTGATCGGTCTGGATCAGGATGCCGCGATCGGCACCGATCGTCAGCGCGGTAATGATGGTGTCCTTGGCCTGCGCAGGCCCGATGGACACCGCCACGATCTCGGTGGCGACACCCTTTTCCTTCAGGCGGACGGCTTCCTCGACCGCGATCTCATCGAACGGGTTCATCGACATCTTGACATTGGCCAGATCGACACCCGACTGATCCGCTTTCACGCGAACCTTGACGTTGTAATCCAGCACCCGCTTCACCGGGACCAAAATCTTCATGGCATTTAACCTCTGCAATAATTTTTCCGCCTGCCTGAATAACGTCAGGAACGGCGTGATCGGTTGGCGACTAAGTGACGATCCGCGTTCGCAAAGTCAATCTCCCAAAGCCGTTTTCGGGGACTTTTTGCCGGTGGTTTCGCCATAGAAAGTGGTGATTTTCAATTGCCCTCATGTCGCGTTTGGCGCATAAAGGAGTACACCCACCTTTACGTTCGCGTCAAGTTACACTTATCAAAACGCTCCGGATCGCCCATGCCCAGCCAGATCGGCAAACTCAAATATGTGTTCGTGCTTCTGCTCGGCCTGATCAGCGCCAGCATCCTGGCCTATAGCTGGCTTTACAGCATCCCGAACAAGAAGTGTGAGGCGGCCGAAGGCTGGTTCTCATGGAAGTATCGCAAATGCTATGCGCCGATCGCCATCTCGACCATCACCGGCCGCAAGCCGGGCGAACCGGTCAAGGTCGATTTCCACGACGACGCGCGTAAGGCCAGCAATGCCCGCGCCGTCAGGCAAGCTGATGCGCCTGCCGAAGCCGCGACCGCTTCTCAATAATCAGGGCCTTGCAATGTCGCATTGCAGGACAGGCACCTTGGCCCGCACCTGATCGATGCGGGCACGATAATAGCCGCACGAAACCTGATCATCCTTGGCGCCGACCTTGGTAACGCTATAACCATTGAGCAGTACCATGGCCTCTGCATTGGTAACGTCGCTGAGTCCCGCCTTATCAAGCTTGCCGAGGAAATGCACCTTCGGCGTGGCAAGATTGGCAACGACCTTTTCCTGACCCAGGTCGATCTGGCGAAGCTGGTTGGCCTTGGGCCGCGCGGCCTCGGTCGGGTAGCCATAATAGGAAACGTCGAGCACCAGGTTCGCACCCTGTGCTTTCATGCGCGCCAGGGCGGCAGGGGTGATCTCGAACGATGCGTCGAAAGCGCTGGCCGGGTCCGGCGCGAAATCACGTCCGGCCTTGCCGCCATCGGCCTTGTGACCGTCACAACCGATAAGCGTCAAACAC
This sequence comes from Asticcacaulis sp. MM231, assembly GCF_964186625.1. Taxonomy (NCBI): domain Bacteria; kingdom Pseudomonadati; phylum Pseudomonadota; class Alphaproteobacteria; order Caulobacterales; family Caulobacteraceae; genus Asticcacaulis; species Asticcacaulis sp. MM231. The sequence continues at coordinate 397,882 of NZ_OZ075108.1, read as the reverse complement.
GAAAAGGCGAAAAGCGTGGCAGTGAAGGTTTTCGACATCGTTTCCTCAAAAGCTATTTAGATGGCACCCATAGCACATCGGCGCGGCCCTGATCGTTAGCATGGCGCGCCAACACGAACAACAGGTCGGACAGACGGTTAAGGTATTTGACGACCTCCGGCCCGACAGTTTCGCCCTCGACTTTTAAAAGCGTGACACAATCCTGCTCTGCCCGGCGGGCGATGGTGCGCGCCATGTGGAGATGCGCGCTCAGAGGCGATCCGGCAGGCAGGATGAACGACGTCAGAGGCGCGATCGGCTCATTATAAGCATCCAGCGCCTCTTCCAGCGCGGTTACCTGATGCGCTTTGATGCGGATCGGCGTCCACGAGATATCGTCCGAAGGCGTGGCGAGATCGGCGCCGAGATCGAACAGGTCGTTTTGCACCCGCGCCAGCAGAGCATCGAGGTGAGGCTGGGCGGCGCTATAAAGCCGTACCAGTCCGATAGCAGCATTGGTTTCATCCACGCTGCCGATCACGATGAGGCGCGGATCATTTTTCAGGCGGCGCGAACCGTCGGCCAGACCTGTGGTGCCGTCGTCGCCGGTGCGGGTATAGATTTTGTTGAGCTTGACCATGAGGCCTCAGTAACAGGCAGCGCTGAATTCGCCAAATCTCATTTGGACTGCGGTGTTAAGAAGAATGCTGTGTCGCCCAGATGGTCAGGAGCAGCAGGACAATAGCGACAGCCTGCAACAGCACCCGCAAACGCATGATCTTGTTCGACCAGTTTTCACGAAACGTGCCACCGCGCACGAGGCTGAATAGGCCGATCCCCAGAACGACCAGCACAGAAAACATCGCCACGAGGGCCAAGGGAAGCAGAATGTCGCGCATGATGCTCTATCGCCTTTTTATAGCCAAAAGTCGAGATTTTTATAAAAAGCTACGACGGAACCTGTCTTGCCGATCGTTAAAAGCCTGGCTTTGTGCGTACTTCATGACAACGTATAAAATAACACTAGTGTCCATTGTAATAGGCCAAACCGTATACTAAGTAGGAAGCAAGGCCGAATAGACCTGCCCCAAGGTAAACTTATTTTTTGTGTTTCGAGTAGAAGCGTATGTATGAACTCCCCAAGACTGTAACCACCCCCATAAACCGTCAGGACATGCCCGTGCCACTCGGCAGCCGCGCCAAATCCAAGGAACGCAATCGCCTCAAGATTCTTAACTCGGCGACCCAGCTTTTCCGCGAACGCGGCTTTGAGGCCGCGACCTTACGTGACATCGCGCGCGGCGCCGGGCTTTCCACAGGCGCCCTGTTCGCTAATTTCGCCGACAAGAATGAGATTTTCCTAACGGTGATCGAGAGTGAGAACGTACGCGTGGTCAGCGCGATGCGCGAAGCCCACGATGATAAGCTCGATCTGGTTGGCCGCCTGCACAAACAACTCCTGCGCGGCTACGAAGTGACGCAGCACAATGCCCGCCTGATCCTATCAGCCTTTGTCATGAAATGGAGCCAGGGCGCTTCGCAGGTCAATGACGTGGCTCGCATGAGCGACATGATCCGCTTCGTTTTGCTCGACACGCTGAAAGCGGCTCAGGCTCGCAAGGAACTGCCGCAAAAAGCCGAACTCGACTGCGCCTCACTGATCCTCGAAGACCTGTGTTTCGCCAATCTGCGCCGCGCCTTTCAGGCCAGCGATGAAACCGGCACTTTCGATCTCGACGCCATGAGCAAGAGCCTGACGGTCCAGGTCAATATGATTGTGTTGGCGCTGAAAGGCGCATGATCCTAAGTTAAGCAACAGGCTTCAAAACGGCGGGCATCGTTATGTCCGCCGTTTTTGTTATCCGGCTCTGAACGAGCATAAACATCACGCCCACCATCAGAGCGCCGACAGGTATATGCGTCATGTCGGTCAGGCCGCGCGCCAACGCCGGCAGTAAATACAGCCCTACGCACACCATCTTTTCCCATGGCCGAAACCCCTGTTGCACGCCTTGCACAATCAGCCAGGCCAGCGGCAGGGACAGCAACATCAGATCGTAATTCACCAGGAACGGGCTGAGAAGCAGGGTGACGGACACCAGCAAGGCGCCCAAAGATAGCGCATCGGGCCGGTAACGGCGGATGATAAAGACCGACCACAGAAGGGCGGTCAGGGCAATAAGGACGTGGCCGGCATAGGCTAGCCCGTTCGGAAGGCCGATGAGCTTCAGGCCTGCAAAAGCGCTTTGCATGGCCGAGGGCTCAACCAGCCCCCTGTCCAGGGTTTCACGCGCCAAGTGGCTGTTGGCGAAAAAGGCCATATAGCCTTCCTGACCCACCACGAAGAAGGCCGCCAGAGACAGAGCAGCGGTGCTGAAACCTGTGGCGAAAAAGGTTTTCCAGCGCCCGTCGGCCGCCAGAACAAACGGAATGGCGATGGCCAGTTGCGGCTTGATCACCAGCAGGCCGAACACCAGCCCGGAAAGCACCGGCGCGCGTTGCAGCAACAGGCATCCGCCGGCCCCGATGGCCGTGGTCAGGGCGGCGTTCTGGCCGCAGGCGATGTTCACCCACAGGCCAGGAAAGGCGATCAAAGGCAACCAGACGCCCGTGATATCCGGCATCATGCGCTTCACCCACAGGTGCAGCAGCCTGACAGCGGCCAGGGTCGTAGTCGCCATCGCCACCACGACTGACCAGCCATAGGTCAGAAGGGCCAGAGGCATACAGACCAGCAAATAGGCCGGCGGATAGAAAAAAGCCCAATAGCCATTCAGTTGACGATCGAAGACCGTGTCTTGCGCGGCCTCGTGCAGCTCCGGCCGCCACGCATCGGCGGCATGCCCCGCGAGCGCCAGTTTGGAGGCGGTATAGAAGCTGATATAATCGCCGCCGAACGGCACCCCGAACCTGTCAATCAAGCCGTGCCCCGTCACCAGACGCGTGACAATCGGCAGAATGCCAATCAGCAGGAAGGTGATCACGGCGTAGAGGCGCACGCTTCTGGCGTTCAGCCAGTCGGCGTCACGAATCTGGGATAAGGCGTTTGAGAGGGCCAAAAGCGGGTCTCCGGCAGCAGGAACCCGCACCCTGACAGCAAAAGCTCAAATGGCGGTTAAGACGTCCACTTTAAGGTGGTGGCCTTCACCGGATTGACGAACGGGCGCTTTTCAGCGCGCGACTGCATCCATTCACGCTTGATCTGTTGATACCACTTGGCCTGGGTATCGGCGTCATCAATCCAAATCAGTGACCTGTCGTATTTCAGGCCCTCATTCTGCAGATTAACCATGTCGCCGTCCTGCTTAAGGAAAGCCTTGGCGCCGTAGCGGAACAAAGGTGCTATGAAGCGGAAGAGGCCGTGATCCGACCAGAAGATCTGCGTGATGCGCGTTCTGTTGTCGTCAATCGGCGTCAGGCAGGTCAGGCCCAGAACCTGCTGAGTGCCGATCTCGATATGCTCATAGCGGATGCCCGGCAGACGGAAGGTGATCTCGGTGGCCGGCGCGCCCCCAAGGATCTTGTAGGCCCGGCTGTTCGAGGATGGCGCGTGGCGCACCATCGAGAAACCGAACTCGCGCGGCTCGAACTGCTTGATCTTGGAAAGCTGCTTCTTGGCCGAGCGCCACCACCACTGCTGATGCACATAGGGACCGTGCGCCGGGTCCATCAGGCCCACGACAGCGTGGTCGATATGGCTGTCGAAATCCATAGTCTCGACGATAATAGGTTTGCCACCGACCACACCGGGAAGAATAGGCGGCTCATGATCAGGCTCGGTGGGGCGGCGCGGATCGGCGGTGATATAGATCCAGACAATGCCCTGCTGCTCGCGGATGGCATAGTTGCGCACACGGATCTTCTCGATATCCATCGGCTGATCGGCGGTCAGTGAGGGGATGCTCTTGCAGGTGCCCTGCGTATCGAAGGTCCAGCCATGATAGCAGCATTGTACGACGCATCCCCCGCCCTTGCCATCGCGGACCATCTCGCCGGCGGATAAGGGGGCGGCGCGGTGCGGACAGATATCGCGCACGGCATAGACCTTGCCATCAAGATCGCGCGCCAGCAGGACGGGTTCGCCAAGGATGACATAACGTTGCAGCTTACCGGCCACCAGATCACCGGAAAGCGCGGCAAACCACCAGCAATCCTTCAGGAAGCCCTGTCCGAAGGCGATTTTTGCAGAGGTGGCAGGGGCGGCTTGATCAGGCATGGGGCATCTTCGGCTGTGACAGTATCGGCAGTATAGATAGCATAGCCCGAAACCGCAAACAGCGCGACATTTTCGCACTGCGGCAAGAAAGTTCTGCGCCTTACCTCGCCAATGCCAGGGAAATCTGTTTTGCCACCTGCACCCCATGCGCCGCCGCGGTGGTGACGCATGGATGCCAGTAGTTCGTGACCTCGCCACACGCATAGACGCCGGGGACGCTGGTTGCGCCGAAGCGATCGACATCGATATAGCCGTCCAGCCGTCGCAGCTCCAGGCCCTCTGGCACCACCGCCTCGAAGCCATACATGACGCCAAACGCATCGAACAATTCGCCATTGACCGTCATGCCGACCTGATCCGCCGTGTAATCGCCGATGACCACCCGCACATCGGTGATCATGTTCTGCAACAGCTTCTGCGCGCGCGGAGCCTTGCGAGAGAAAATCGTCACCTGGCCGCCACGATCGCGCACAAAGCGCGCCTGATCAAAGGCGTTATCGCCGCCGCCAAGGATGGCGACCTTGCAGCCCCTCACCTCCAGCGCCTCCATCGCCACGCCGGGCCCAATAGCGACATTAGGGGCCGGTCGAAATCCGCCGGCGCGCGGCGTAGAGCCCGTCGCCAGGACGAGATAGGGCGCGAACAGAAAGCCCGCATCCGTCTGCACCGCCAGACCATCTTCGGACACCCAAAGTGCCGGTGTACTGACGCGCAGTTCAACGCTTAAAGCTTCGGCATGGGCGGCAAGGCTGGCGGCGACCTCCTGGCCGGTGCGGCCCTGCACCCCTGGTATCCATAAATTCTCATAGGGGCTGCGCATTTGCAGTCCGCCCAACCGATCGGAGGCTTCGAGGACCGCAGGCGCCAAACCTAACTTTTTCAGCCAGATGGCGCACGACAGACCCGCCGGTCCGCCACCGATAATGATCACGTCTCTGTTTTTGCTGCCGCTCATGCATAGGTCCAGAATCACGGGCATAGTTTATGCAGGAAAGTCCTTCGCGGCCCGTCTTTTTCTCAAAATGAGCCGTATAAAAAAGCAATGTCCTTGTTCAGGTTTGGATAAGACACATATTGTATAAGAATGTTACAGGTCGCGATTCATCATCCATGAGCCGGCCCAAGTGGAGGATAAGGTTGTGAGACTGTTGTGCGTTGAAGACAATTCGACCCTGCGCAAGATGATCGATCTCATGTTGGCGCCGACCGGTATCGACGTCGATTTCGCCGCCGATGGCGTTGAAGCCGTCGAAGCGTACCAAATCAACGAATATGACGCCGTCCTCATGGATATGGAAATGCCGGTGATGTCGGGCATCAAGGCGGTAAAGGCCATTCGTCAGATGGAAGACGGCCATAACCTCGGCTACACGCCCATTCTTTTTCTGAGTGGCAATGAAAGCGCCGAACATGTCGATCAGGGCTTTGAAGCCGGCGGCGACGGTCATCTCAGCAAGCCTTTCACCACCGAAGCGCTGATTGGCGCGCTCGATGGCGTGTTGCGCTCCGCCAACCGCCATGGCCTCCAGGCTTGGCGCTAAAGGGCGTTAAAGATTGGGCGCTAAAAATACCGCCAAATCCGACACATTAGCCGCCAATAACCCACCGGTTAGCAATTCGTTCTTGTAAAACGCCTGAAAAGGGCTCATTTGCGCCCTGCGCAGACTGTCTGCGTGAAAGACATTACAGGAGTGGTAGTATGGGTTATCGGGTCGCCGTAGTCGGCGCCACCGGCGCTGTGGGTCGTGAAATGATGACGATCCTTGAAGAAGTGAACTTCCCCGTTACAGATATTTACGCGGTCGCTTCGCGTAAATCGGTGGGTATTGAGATTTCCTTCGGCACAAAAACCCTGAAATGCCTCGACCTCGAAACATTCGACTTCACAAAAGTCGATATCGTGCTGATGAGCGCCGGTGGCGACGTCTCCAAGGCCTGGTCGGAAAAGATCGGCAAGCTCGGCCCCATCGTTATCGACAATTCGTCGGCCTGGCGCATGGATCCGGACGTGCCTCTGATCATTCCGGAAGTGAATCCGGATGCGGTCTGGCACGCCAAGAAGAAGAACATCATCGCCAATCCGAACTGCTCGACCATCCAGATGCTGACGGTTCTGAAGCCGCTGCACGATGCCGCGCAGATCAAGCGCATCGTCGTCTCGACCTACCAGTCGGTGGCCGGCGCCGGCAAGGCGGGCATGGACGAACTGTGGGATCAGACCAAGGCCATCTATGGCATGGGCGACAAGACCCCGAAGAAGTTCACCAAACAGATAGCCTTCAACGTCATTCCGCACATCGACGTCTTCATGGAAGACGGCTCGACCAAGGAAGAGTGGAAGATGGTCGTGGAAACCCACAAGATCATGGACCCGACCATAGAGGTCACCGCCACCTGCGTGCGCGTGCCAGTGTTCGTCGGCCACTCGGAATCGATCAATGTCGAGTTCGAGAGCCCGCTCGATGAGCGCGAAGCCCGCGAAATCCTGCGTGAAGCCCCCGGCGTCGCCGTGGTCGACAAGCGCGAGCCCGGCGGCTACATCACGCCGATCGAAGTGGTCGGCGAGTTCGACACCTACGTATCGCGCATCCGCAACGACCCGACCGTACCCTATGGCCTGAACCTTTGGTGCGCTTCGGACAACCTGCGTAAAGGCGCGGCGCTCAACGCCGTGCAGATCGCACAACTGCTCGACGAACGCGGTGTCATCGTTTCCGTAGACGCTTAAATTTCACAAATTGTGATGTTTGAAGCCGGCGGAACCATCAGGTTCCGCCGGCTTTTTCGTTTTGCTCTGAGGAACTTAAAGGTGCCTCAGGCACTTTCTTTTCCGGATATACGTCCATGCCTACGCGTACCTCACGGCTCAGTTCCCCGATCAGCCTGGCCATCTTCTGTTACCTGATCTGGGGCTTCGTGCCGCTGTTCTACATGCCGATTCATGCCTTTGGCGGTGGCGCGCTTGAGATCATTGCCCACCGTTCGGTATGGGCGCTGGTGTGGGCAGGCGGCCTCGTCTTCCTGACGAAGCAATGGCCCGATGTCTTCGCGGCCTTTGCCTCAGCGCATCTGCGCACCATGTTGCTGATCACCTCAATTCTGGTGGCCACCAACTGGGGCGTCTATGTCTGGGCGGTGACCAACGGCCACACCATCGAGTCCTCGCTGGGCTATTATCTCAACCCGCTTTTGAACATGGCGGCGGGCGCGGTGCTCTTCAAAGAGCGCCTCGATAACTGGGGCAAAAGCGCCATCGCACTGGCAGCCGCAGGCGTTGTTATCCAGGCGTTCGCCATCGGGCATGTGCCGTGGATTGCCCTGACCCTGGCGGTGACCTTTGGCTCCTACGGCATCCTGCGCAAACAACTGGTCGTGCCGGCGCTGGCGGGACTGTTCGTCGAATGCGCCTATCTCTTTCTGCCGGCGCTGATCTATCTGGTATGGTTTGAGTCCCACGGACAAGGGCACTTCTTTGTGCCGTCGCAAGCCTTCTGGTTTATCCTGACCGGCCCCATAACCGTGCTGCCGCTGGCGCTCTTTTCCTATGTGGCGCGCAGGCTGCCGCTTTCGACCATGGGCTTTATCCAGTTTATTGGCCCGACCAGCACACTGGTCATCGGCCTGTTCCAGGGCGAGCCGTTCACCCTGCTGCGCGGCGTGTCTTTCGCCTTTATCTGGGCCGGCGCGATGGTATTTGCGTTTGGGGCGTGGAGACGGTTGAAGGCGATCAAGGTGGCTACAATTTAGCCTTTAATTACGATGGAGTTCGTAATGGTCACGATTGGCTATGTGCCATTCGTTCTGCTCATCCGTGTAACCGAGCAAGGTGCCTTCCATGCGCTCCAGCGTATCATTCCAATCACATTGTTCAGACAGTCGCCACATCAACTCGTAAGCCTTGAACCGCCACTCCTCTCCTGGCAGGGCGAACAAGACAAAGTGTAGTTCCACGCCTTGCTGGGTACAAACCCAATCATAGCGCATTAACTGGCCATTTTTTACATGCCTTTTAAAAGGCTGGTCGCCCAAATAAAAGGCTTCATCCTCGCCTTCACGGTACGAAAAGGCCGCGAAAGGCTTGGTTCCCGCCAGCATAAGCTTCAACTCATGATTGGTATGAGGCTTATACGGACGTTTTGCCTTCATCACAAACAACCATACAACTTGTCGATCAGCCCGACCGGACGCGGATCGCCGATCAGATAGGCCGACTGCTTGTTCATCACATAACCGACGCTCAGGCGCTTTTCCGGGTCGGCCATGGCGCACGAACCGCCCCAGCCGCTATGACCCAGCGCGCGGTCGTTCGGCCCATAGATCTTGAGGCCGGTGTTGCGCAGGAAGCCTGCCGCCCACGACAGCTTGAACGGCAGAACGCGATCCTGGCCATAGACGCGTTCGCGCGTCGCCTGCCCCAGCGTGCTGACCGACAGGATGCGCTGCCCCTGCAGCGAGCCACCGCTGGCGACGATAGCCATAAACTGCGCCAGAGAGAGCGCCGTGGCGTGCGTATTGGCCGATGGTATCTCCATACGGCGCCAATCCGCGGAGCCCTTGCCGGCAGGGGCCGAGCCCTTGTCGAGAAAGGCCGCCTGTTTGATGGCGTCGAGCGTGCCGAGATCAGGCGCGGTGGTCGGTTTCTGCATGACCGCGATGCGCGGGGCATACGCATCGGGCGTACCGATCATCAGATCGAGACCGAACTTGCCGGCGATATCTTCGCGCAGAGCGGTGCCCATGCTGCGGCCATCGACGCGACGGAAAACCTCGCCCAGCAGATAACCGCCGGCTATGGGGTGGTAGCCCGATCCCTCACCCGGCGTCCACAAGGGCGCCTGCTCACACAGGGCTTTCAGGGTGGCCTCAACATCGAACCAGATCATCGGGCCCTGCGGCGGCGAGAATCCCGGCAAACCGCCCTGATGCGAGATCAGTTGCCCGACCGTAATGCCGGCCTTGCCGTTCTGGCCAAACTCCGGCCAATAGTGCGATACCGGCGTCTCGTAATCGAGCTTGCCGGCCTCAACCAGCCGCGCGATCAGCACCGCCATCACCGCCTTACCGGTCGAAAACACCGGCGTCAGCGTCGTATCGCTGAACGGCACGGCGCCTTCGCGGTCGGCCTGACCGGCCCAGATATCGAGCACCGCCTCACCCTCGATCACCGCCGAAAATCGCGCGCCGCGTTCTTTGCCCTCTTTGAAATTGGTCGCGAAGGCGTCCTTTACGGCAGCGAATTTCGGCGGACAGACGCCACCAATCTCAAGCGGGCTTTCGGCCATGAACGATCTCCGGACGGATACTGAAACGACTGTGTCTATGTAGTGGTATATTTAGCCTCAGGGCAAACCGCAACAGGGATTAGTTAACCCTTAAACCCCTATACCCTTATAAAATTTGTGATTATCGCGTACCAGTAAGGAGTACAAACCCATGAGCCATCTCACCGCCACCGACATGGACCGCGCCACCAAGCTGTCCTTGTACCAGATCGATGACAGATGTCGCGCTCATGCCGCCGGCCATCAGGCCTTCATCATGGCCCTGCTGCCAGAGGCCATGGATCAGTTTTATACTCACATCACCAGCTATGACGCGATCAGGGCCTTTTTCACCGATGCCGACCACATCGTCAGGGCCAAGCACCTTCAGTCGCAGCATTGGGCCCTGATCACCGCCGCGAATTTCGACGACGTCTATCACGACTCCGTTTTACGCGTTGGCATGGCGCACTATCGCCTGGGCCTGCCACCCAAGCTCTATATTGCCTCCTACAGCGTGCTGATGACCACGCTTGGCACACTCATCCATGACCGCTACGCCGAACACTTTCCCGACGCGCCGGCTTCGGCCGCCTTTCAACTGGTGCAGGATATGTCGCGGCTGCTGATCTACGACATGGAATGCGCCATCACGGCCTATGTCGATAATACCAATAGCATCTATCTCTGACCAATTGTGAGGCGACAAGCCTGGATGAATTTGATATCCATTCACAAAACAGGAGGATATCATGCCCACGCCCTATATCGGCCGCCGTACCCTTGTCGCCGCATTCGCCGCCCTCAGCCTCACCTCCGCCCTGCCCGCGTTCGCCGCCGATCCGGCGCTTGCCGCTGCGGTAGATGGCGCCTGGCGCAGCGATGCCAATAAGGCCCGCGACGCCTATCGCCATCCGGTTGATGCCCTCACCTTCTGGGGCCTCAAGCCCGGCATGACAATCGTCGAAGTCGATCCCGGCGCCAAGGGCTGGTGGACCGAAATCCTCGCACCTTACGCCAAGGCGACCGGCGGCCATTACATCGCCGCCCTGCGTAATCCCAAGGATGAGAACTTCTGGAAAGAGGTCGCCGATTCATCCGTTTACGGCGCCGTCTCGGCCAAAACCCTGACGCCGGACGGCAGCGACCTGCCGACAAATTCCGCCGACTTCCTGCTGGTGGCGCGCGCCTTCCACAACTGGTCGAGGCAGGGTGCAACCACCGACACCTATATGAAGATCTTCTTCGACACCTTGAAGCCCGGCGGCATCCTGGCGGTGGAGCAACACCGCGCGCCTGAAGGCTCTGCCCCCAAGGCCGGCACCGGCTACGTGCCGGAATCCTACGTGATCGCCGCCGCTGAGAAGGCTGGCTTCGTGCTTGATGGCAAGTCCGAGATCAACGCCAATCCGAAGGATACCCGCGACCATCCCTTCGGTGTCTGGACCCTTCCACCTGTGCGCCAGAGCAAGAACGACACCCGCAACCTGACCGAGGCCGAGCGCGCGCACTATGACGCCATCGGGGAATCGGATCGCATGACGTTGAAATTCAAAAAACCATAAGGTCGGCGGCTCAGGCTTTGCGAGACTGGAGCCGGGCATGAAAAACGGGCGCGCTGTCGCTGGCGGCGTGTTCGGCCATCTCGCGCACGCGCTGTTCGGCGCCAGCGATCAGTTCTGGAATCAGCACGGTTTCCGGCAGATTTTTCCAGTATTTCTTCGGCATCTCGGTCTGCATCATTTTCACCTTGAGCCGCGCCGGATTGAAGATATTGGCGTAATAGGTGCGCCATAAATCGTCGGCGTCGTCCATGATATCGGGCTGCTCGGCCGGTTCATCGCAGAAACGCACGCTTTCACCATCCCAGGCGACCGAGCCTTTAGGCGTGGCGATCATCCAGTCCATATCGGTGAAACGGCGCTGAAAGAAGCCGGCATTGCGCGCCACGATCCAGTGATCCGGCTCGAACCAGGCCACAAAGGCGCGACGCGGCCCTTGCGCCGGCACTTCCTTAAAGCGCACGAAAGCGTGCATCTTGTGACCGTCGCGATGGACCGAGCGATTGAGCGCGTGAGCGCGCGCCACGTCCGGATCGGACTTGATCAGGAGCAGGTTTTTATCACTTTGCAGCCGCCACAGCAGGCAATAGGCAAGAGCAAAACGCGACGGATCGCTGTGGCAGATCAGGCTCTCGGCCAGCGGCAGGAAGTCCTTCGGCACGGAGACGCGATGGGCTGCGGATCCGGGCGCCGGCACTAGCGGAAACAACTCCTGGCCAACAGCCTCTTCGCTGAGCCAGTCGATATCACGCGGATCTACACCCTGCGCCAGCAGACCGCGCGCGGCGTCACGCCATTCGCCAAAGTCACCACGGGCACGTAGAACGACTCTCATAAAAGGCTCAGTTGCACAGGTTCGGGCAGGAACATGGTGCGCAAATCAGCGCGATCGATCAGCTTGGCGGGCGTCCAGCCGGCGGCCTCGATAAAGGCCTGCACCTTCTTGATCGACACCTTCAATCGCGCCAGATCGTCAAGCGCCAGACGCTTGAAACGGCGGGTATTGAGAATGGCGGTCACCGTCTTGACGCCAAAGCCAGGCACGCGCAGCAGCATCTCCTTGTCGGCCATATTGATATCGACCGGAAAGCGTGCGCGGTTTTCCAGCGCCCAGGCCAGTTTCGGATCGACGGCCAGGTCAAGCATCCCGTCCGGGCGCGCGGCGGTAATTTCATCAATTCCAAAACTATAGAATCGATAAAGCCAGTCGGCCTGGTAGAGGCGGTGTTCGCGCATCAGGGGCGGTTTGATCAGCGGCAGGGCCTTGGAGGCATCGGGAATGGGCGAGAAGGCCGAATAATAGACACGCCGCATCCGGTGACGGTCATAAAGACCGGCGCTGGCGCCCAGGATAGTGGCGTCACTGGCCTGATCGGCGCCGATGATCATCTGCGTGCTTTGGCCCGCCGGCACAAAGCGCTTGCGGCGCTTGGTCTGCAAGGTTGGCTCGCTCGCCTCGTCGATCTTCGCTTTCAGTTCACCCATGGAGCGACGGATATTGGCCGGATGCTTTTGCGGTGCGAAGGCCTCGACCCCGGCATCGGTCGGCAGTTCGATATTGATCGACAAACGATCGGCGAAAAGACCCGCCTCCTCGATCAGTCTGGCCGAGGCTTCGGGGATGGTCTTGAGGTGGATATAGCCACGAAAATTGTGCTTGAGCCGCAGGTCACGGGCGATCCGCACCATCTGCTCCATAGTGTAGTCGGAACTCTGGATAATGCCCGACGACAGGAACAGCCCCTCGATATAGTTGCGACGGTAAAATTCGAGCGTCAGCCACACCACCTCTTCCGGCGAAAAGCGCGCGCGTTCGACATTCGACGACGACCGGTTGATGCAATAGGCGCAGTCATAGATGCAGAAATTGGTCATCAGAATCTTGAGCAGCGAGATGCAGCGGCCATCGGGCGCATAGGCGTGGCAGATGCCAGAGCCTTCGGTCGATCCCAGGCCGCCGGAAGCCGAGGAGTCGCGCTTGCTGGTGCCTGATGAGGCGCAGGACGCATCATATTTCGCCGCGTCGGAAAGAATAGCCAGCCGAACCTTAAGCGTCTTTTTCATTTGTTCATGCTATGTTCTTTTGGCAAATGGGTCAATAGATGTATGCTGACGATATGAGCGATATTGTTACCGTTTCGATTGCCTGCGCCAATGAAGCCGAAGCCCAGAGCCTGACCGGTCTGCTGGTGACGGCGCGACTGGCCGCCTGCGTGCAGAGCCATGAAATCCGTTCGACCTACCGCTGGAAGGGCGGGATAGATACGGCCAACGAGATCATGCTGACCGCCAAGACCCTCTTGGAAAAGCTGCCGATGCTGGAAAAGCTGGTCAAGCAGCATCACAGCTATGATGTACCGGAAATTCTCGCCGTGCCGGTGGCCTGGGCCAGCGCGGATTATGCGGCGTGGTTGCGCGAAGCTCTTGAGGTTTGACGCAAAGCCCTTATCGCATTTTTACAATCGACTGGCCTACAGAGACAGGCAGGGGGTTTGGCACGACGGAGTAAAGCTTATGAGCATTTTTAGCCAAATCAAGGATTTCATCTTTCACAAACACGGCGACCAGATTGTTCCGGCGCCACGGCAACCGATACCGGCCGAAGAGTCTCTCCATACGTCCGAAGCCATTGCACCGGCCACCACCGTGGCGGACCCGATGCCGGCGCCGGTCATGGAGCAGGTCGATGTCGCGGCCATTCTCGATCAGGAAAACGCCAAGCATGATCCGAAGTTCAACTGGCGCATGTCGATCGTCGATCTGTTGAAGCTGATCGGACTGGAGTCGGATCTTGGCGTTCGTCAGGCCCTGGCCGAAGAACTGGGCTTTACCGGCGATATCCGCCATTCGGGCGCTATGAATGTCTGGCTGCACAAGCAGGTCATGCAGAAGCTAGCCGAAAATGGCGGCAAGGTGCCGTCCGAACTTAAGAACTAATTGGGTTTGGGGTCGTGACCCCATAAACCTTGCCTTCAAAAGAAAACCCCGGTCGTAAGAGACCGGGGCTTTCTTTTGAAAAGGCAAAGACTTGGGGCCACAAGATACGTGCTTTGGCCCCAAACCCCTTAGTAGCGATAGTGATCCGGCTTGTAAGGACCGTCGACCGGCACGCCGATGTAGTCGGCCTGTTCCTGATTGAGCACAGTCAGCTTAGCGCCAAGCTTGGCCAGGTGCAGCAGCGCGACCTTTTCATCGAGGTGCTTCGGCAAGGTATAGACCGACTTCTCGTACTTCGAAGCGTTGGTCCACAGTTCGATCTGCGCCAGGGTCTGGTTGGTGAACGAGGCCGACATCACGAAGGACGGGTGGCCCGTGGCGTTACCAAGATTGACCAGACGGCCTTCGGACAGGAGGATGATCTTCTTGCCATCCGGGAATTCGACGTGGTGGACCTGAGGCTTGATTTCGTCCCACTTGTAATTCTTCAGGGCAGCGACCTGAATTTCCGAGTCGAAGTGACCGATATTGCAGACAATGGCGTTGTGCTTCATCTCGCGCATATGCTCAAGGCGCAGCACGTCCTTGTTGCCGGTGCAGGTGACGAAGATGTCGGCGTTTGCGGCCACCTCTTCCATGGTGCGGACTTCATAGCCTTCCATGGCGGCTTGCAGGGCGCAGATCGGATCGACTTCGGTGACGATGACGCGGGCGCCACCGTTACGCAAGCTTGCAGCCGAACCCTTGCCGACATCGCCATAACCGAGGACAACAGCGACCTTGCCGGCCAGCATGACGTCGGTGGCGCGGCGGATGGCGTCGACCAGCGACTCACGGCAGCCGTAGAGGTTGTCGAACTTCGACTTGGTGACCGAGTTGTTGACGTTGATGGCCGGGAAAGGCAGTTCGCCCTTTTGCGCCATGGCATAGAGACGGTGAACGCCCGTGGTGGTTTCTTCCGAAACGCCGGTGATCGCCTTGGCGATGGCCGAATAGAAGCCGGGCTTCTCGGCGATATAGCGCTTCATGACCTTGTAGAGCGCTTCTTCTTCTTCGTTCTGCGGATTGCTGAGCAGCGACAGGTCTTTTTCAGCCTTCGGGCCAAGCACACAAAGAAGCGTGGCGTCGCCGCCGTCATCGAGGATCAGATTCGGATAACCGCCATCGTGCCATTCGAAGATCTTGTGGGCATAATCCCAGTATTCTTCCAGGGTTTCGCCCTTGGTGGCGAAGACGGGCGTGCCGGTGGCGGCGATAGCGGCGGCAGCGTGATCCTGCGTCGAGAAAATGTTGCAAGAGGCCCAGCGCACTTCGGCGCCCAGGGCTTGCAGGGTTTCGATCAGCACGGCGGTCTGGATCGTCATGTGCAGCGAACCGGCGATGCGTGCGCCTTTCAGCGTTTGCGTCGGGCCGAATTCGGCGCGCGTGGCCATCAGGCCCGGCATTTCGCCTTCGGCGATGTCGATTTCCTTGCGGCCAAAGGCGGCAAGCGAGATGTCTTTGACAATGTAGTCAGCCATGATGGGGTGTCCCGTTTTGTAAGATATGTAACCGCTTATAGCGTCAGACAGCCATTATGGCAATAAAGATATAAAGATATCTTTATATGGTCAATAATAATCAGCCAGATCCAGAGTACGGGTTTCGCCGCTGGCGGTGCTCAGGCGCACCGAGCGACGCGCCGGATCGCGTTTCCAGTCACCCGCGGCATCCGCACGCCCGTCGTCAACCGCGGTGATGATGTCGTTGGCTTTCCAGCCGGCGCGATCTGCCGGGCTGCCGGGCGCCACAAAGACCACCCTAAGCCCTTGCGCATCGGGCAGGTAGGCAAGGCCTGCACGTTCCCGGGCAAAGGGCCGGGCAAGCGCTTCATCAGTTGCCGACAGCCATAGTTTCGAGGCCGCCAGGCTCCACACCGAATGACAGCGCATCAACAGTTCGACCCCAATGGCCGCATCGCTGTCCTGCTGGAATTGGGCGATTCCGGTGGGAACATGGGCGAATGCATAGTCACCGATCGAGACCGTGCGCATGCTGGTCATCTCGATCTTGTAGATGCCGGAAAGATCGGCACTGATCCATTGCGACACCGGTCGGTCACGCAGAAGGCCATGCTTTTCGGCCCACGAGCGCCGTACCGTCAGAGCGTCATTGCTGCCGGTATCGACATGGGCGCGCAGACGCTTACCTTCGATGGTGATATCAACGCTGAGGCCATGCGATGAGGCAGTCAGCGGAATGGCCGACATACCGCCGGGAACATCACCGGCATAATCCGTCGAGAGCCGCGCATAGCCGGTGGCGATATCGAGATCGAGCCGAAAGGCTTCCAGTAGATCGCAGCCGAGCAGGACATCGAACGGCCGGCCATTGGCACGCAATTGGCCCAGCGCCAGGGTAGGGGTGAAGACCGCCTCGCCCAGCGTGACGCGAACCGGCGCGGTCACCGCCATGCGGCCGGCGGCATAGACCAGATTGACGTCGATGCGGCTGCGTGGATGCAAACCGAGCTCCGCCGCCACGCCGGAATCGATGACGCTTTGCGTGGCGCCGCAATCAAACAGGGCGATCAGGGTGCGTCCCTTGATGCGCACGGGCAGGGTGAAACCATCACCCGACATCGTCATGACGATACGTCCGGCCTCGGCAGCACGAACGGTCGTGGCCAGGGTCATGGCGCTCAGACTAGCCAGAAACAAACGTCGATTGAGGTGCATGAAAAGCTCCGGTTGGCCGGCGACGCTATATCACGAAGAAAGCGGAAATATGGTTTTGCTTTGACCGGAGCAAGGTTTGGACTAAACCTCCCTCATATATCTAAGGAGCCTGCCCCATGAACGCACCCGCCTTTACCCTGCGCCACGACTGGACGACCGCAGAGATCGCTGCCTTATTCGACCTACCCTTCATGGAGCTGGTGTTTCAGGCGGCCAGCGTGCATCGCCAGCATTTCGATCCGTCGGAAGTGCAGTTGTCGCAATTGCTCTCTGTGAAAACGGGTGGCTGCGCGGAAAATTGCGGCTACTGTTCGCAATCGGCGCATTTCGACACCGGCCTGAAAGCCGGCAAGCTGATGGCGGTCGAAAAGGTTCTGTCTGAGGCCAGGGCCGCGAAGGAGGGCGGCGCGCAGCGTTTCTGCATGGGCGCGGCGTGGCGCGACCTGAAAGACCGCGACGTGCCGGCGCTGGCCGCCATGATCGGCGGCGTGAAAGCCATGGGGCTGGAGACCTGTGCAACGCTGGGCATGATCACACCGGATCAGGCACAGGCGCTGAAAGACGCCGGCCTCGATTACTACAACCACAATCTCGATGCGTCGCCGGAATATTATGAGTTCGTGGTGACGACCCGCACCTACCAGGAACGCCTCGATACGCTGCAGGCCGTGGCTGATGTCGGCATGAAGACCTGCTGCGGCGGCATTATGGGCATGGGCGAGGCGCGTTCTGACCGGGTATCGTTCCTGCACCAACTGGCCACCCTGCCCCATCATCCGGATTCGATCCCTATCAACAATCTGGTCGCCATTTCCGGTACGCCTTTGGGTGACAAGGTGGGGACTGAGGGCGGCATTTCGGGCATCGAATTTGTCCGCACCATAGCGGTGGCGCGGATCATCTGCCCGAAGTCGATGGTGCGCCTGTCGGCCGGTCGCAACGAGATGAGTGAGGAACTGCAAGCGCTGTGTTTCATGGCCGGCGCCAACTCGATCTTTATCGGTGACACCCTCTTGACCACGCCCAATCCGCAGCGCGGCACCGACGCCCATCTGCTGCGCGAACTGGGTTTGCGACCGATGGCGGGGCAATAGCCAAACATGGGGGGGGAAACATGAAAACCTATTTTTCCTTGTCCACGACATGGGCTGCAAGCCTGATTGTTGTCTGGCTGCTGGTAGCGCATGCGCTAGGACAATCGTTCTGGATGCAGCAATCATCGCGTGACCTGGTGGCTTTCGGTGCCATCAAGGGCGCGAACTTCAGGCCGGATGACATTTGGCGGCTGCTCGTTTCGCAATGGCTGCACGTGAAATTCCCGCATATGCTGCTTAACGCCCTCATCATCGCATGCGTCGGCAGTGCGGCAGAAAAGCAAACAGGTACAATCTTTGCGCCTCTGATTGGGCTGACGGGCGGTGTACTAGGGCAATATTGTGCCGTCCTACTCGAACCGCAGGGCTTTATTTCCGGAGCCTCACAAGCCTATATGAGCCTTTGCGGTCTTGCATTGGTCACCATACGCTGGCGGTCTATCGGCGGAATCATTGGTTGCCTGGGTGTGATGATTGGCGTCGGCCTCGATGTATTTGTCAGCGACACTGGCCTGATCAAGATCGGCCATCTAGCCGGACTGATTTTCGGCCTTCTCTCCGGCCTTACCATAAGACTTTTGAAGATATGGAATCGCAAAGACATCACTCGGCACACATAGGGTCAGTTCTCTTGAGGAGATGTAATCGCGTCTTGACCGTCATAGAAAATTGACGGTCGGCGTGTTATTGTAACGGCATGAAAAAAGATAAGAAAAAGGCCGCGCAAAAGGACAAGGCGTCCCCTTCCGCGGCAACTATCGTCGCTCAGCTCCACACGATCTATGCCGATGCCGTCAGCGCCCTGCAAGCCGATCTGCACGCCTATCTGGAGCAGAAGGAAAAACCGTCGCGTTCGCTTCGTAAGGCTGGGCGCTACTGTTATCCCAAGCTGACCGTGGTGTGGAAAGGCGTGCTCGATGAAGACGACGAAGCGCTGATCCTCAACAACCGCCATCCGGAGGTCAATCGCGCCTATGCCCGTTTCTCACGGCCCGGCACCTATTCCTCTTCGATCACGCGACCGGATGTTTTCGGCAGCTATATCGAAGAACAGCTCGAACTGCTGATTCGCGATTACGGCGCCGAATGTTCGGTGTCGCTGTCCGATCAGGAAATCCCCTACCCTTACGTGCTGGATGGCGCCGGACTCGATCTCAACAGCGTCTCCGCCATTGATTTATCCAGGCATTTCCCGGCTACCGAACTGGCCCTGATCGGCAACGAAGTAGCTGACGGCATCGACTTCATCGACGCGTTGGGCCACCGCCCATTGGCGCTGTTCGATGGCCTGCGTACCGATTTTTCGCTGGCACGCCTGCGCCACTATACCGGCACACCCGCCGAGCATACGCAAAGCTATATCCTGCTGACCAACTATAACCGCTATGTCGATGTCTTCGTCGCCTACGCGCTGGAGCAACTGAAATTGCCCGACAGCCCCTATACGGCGCTGTCCTGTTGCGGCAATTTCACGATCACCAAGGAAACGGTCAATCCGGAGGATATCATCGCCGCATCGCCGTGGCGGAAGCACCAGATGCCGGCCTATCACCTGATGGCGGAAGGTCACAAAGGCATATCCCTGGTCAATATCGGCGTCGGCCCCTCCAACGCCAAGAACATCACCGACCATCTGGCGGTCATGCGACCGCACGCCTGGCTGATGATCGGTCACTGCGGCGGATTGCGCGCGTCGCAAAGCATCGGCGATTACGTGCTGGCCCACGCCTATCTGCGCGACGATCATGTGATGGACGATGTGCTGCCGATCGAGATTCCCATTCCGCCGATTGCCGAAGTGCAACAGGCCTTTCACGAGGCGGCGGTACGCATTACCCGTCAGGATGGCGAGGATCTCAAGAAACGCCTGCGCACCGGTACGCTGGTCACCACCGACGACCGTAACTGGGAACTGAAATATTCGCTATCGGCCAAGCGCTTTTCGCAATCGCGCGCCATCGCCATCGATATGGAATCCGCCACCCTAGCGGCGCAGGGCTATCGCTTCCGTGTACCCTACGGGACGCTGTTATGCGTTTCCGACAAACCGCTGCATGGTGAACTGAAACTGCCGGGCCAGGCCAATCTGTTTTATGAGCGCGCCATTGCTGAGCATATCCAGATCGGCATCGAGACGGTCAGCATCCTGCGTGATTTCGGCTCTAAACTGCACAGCCGCAAGCTCAGAGCCTTCGACGAGCCGCCGTTCAGGTGATTGGGCGACCACCCGCCTGAGCCAATGCGAGGCGCCATGGAGGACACCTAGTCCGGCGCTTGAGCTATAATATGAAAGAAAAGGAGCGGATTGCAGTCAGGCAAACCGCTCCAGTCAGATCAATGGACCTCCATCCATAGGATTGGTCGATGCGGGCGGGCGTTGCTCAACGCGGGCTTGTCGCCACCGGCTATATCCTGATATCATTCTGAGCCTTTTAGCTTTCACTATCGAATCAAGTTGCTGTGAATGTTGCCGTTTTCGGCTATCTCCCTAAGTTATGTCACCCGTAAGTCCCTGCCCTATGAGGCGGTGGGCGCACGCCTGCAAGGCTGGCTGGAGCACGCTTTTGCGGCGGGATTCCTGTCCGATGGCGGGGCTTTGGGGCGTTACAGTTACCTGCTGGCGCAACCGATAGCGCAGGGTCAGATCACCTATGACGATCCGCGCGAAACGGCGGATTTCCTGCGTGAGGTGACCGCTTTCCTGCCGGATCGTGACGCGTCGATCACGCCAGATCACGAGAACTGGCCGCCTTTTACCGGCGGACTGATCGGCATGGCATCTTTTGAGCTAGGCCTGCGTCTCGAAGGCATGAAGCGCCGGCCCTTCCGCATCGAAGGCCGCAAGCCGTGGCCCGAACTCGTGACTTTGTGCTATCCGGCGGTGCTGGTCTTCGATCATCACGCGCACACCCTGACCGCTATGGGTCGAGGTTCTACGCCTGCCGAGGCCGAAGCTGCGCGCGACAGCCTGGCCGCTCTCTATGCCGTGACGCCGATAGCCGAGGGGCTCAACGGCCCGTTCAGCGATGGTCCGCTGCATTTGGAAACACCCGACGAGGTGCACGAGGACAAGGTGGCGGCGTTGATTTAGCAGATTCACGCCGGCGATCTGTTCCAGGCCAACCTGGCACGCGGCTGGAGCGGAAAGCTCAAAACCGGCGTCACGCCCGGACAGGTGATGTCAGCCCTGCAGACCTCCGGCGCGGCTCCCTTCGGCGGTTTTCTGAACCTGGGCGAACGCTGCATTCTGTCGAACAGCCCGGAGCGCTTTATCCGGCTCGATAGCGCGGGCGATCTGGAGACCCGGCCGATCAAGGGCACCCGTCCACGCGGCAAGACACCGGATGAAGACACAGGGTTCGCCTCCGAACTGACTTTGAGCGAAAAAGACCGCGCTGAAAACCTGATGATCGTTGATCTGATGCGCCATGATCTCTCGCGTGTCGCCGAGGTCGGCAGCGTCAGGGTCACCGCCCTGCATGCGCTCGAAACCTATCCCAATGTCCATCACCTTGTCTCTACGGTGACGGCGCGCTTAAGCCCCGGTAAGACGGCAGCCGATGTGTTGTGCGCCACCTTCCCGCCGGGGTCTATTTCCGGCGCGCCCAAGGTGCAGGCCATGAAGGTTATTTACGAGATGGAGGCGGCGCGCGGCCCCTATTGCGGCTCGCTCTTCTTTATCGATGCCAACGGCGCCATGGACTCCAACGTGCTGATCCGCACACTGGCGCTCGAACGCGACGATGACCAGCGCTGGCATGTCAGGGCCTGCGCAGGGGGAGGTATCGTTGCTGACAGCGAACCTGTGTCCGAACGTATAGAGACACAAACAAAGCTATCGCTGATCAGGTCCGTAATGGAGGGTTAGCACCCTGAACACACCACCGCCGCACCGTTGCGCGGATGGTGATAGAAGGTATTGTTAAAAATCGTGCCGTCTTTCACGAAGACAGCCTTGATAGGCGAATTGTAGGTGTACTCCACATCCGTAACGATCAGGCTTTCACCTGCGGCGATTTGGGTATTCTTGATCGCCCTGATTTCAGCAGCATCGTCGGTCAATCTCGTCCAGTTAGACGCCCTGCTCCACTGAACCTCGGCAGAAGTTCCCGCAGCATTCATCTTGACCGAGGTGATGCGCATCTTGAGCAGGACCGATGGCTGCCCTGCCGTAGGTGTTGTGGGGAAAGGCTGCATCATGCTGTTGGCAATCGCCCACAGGTCTGTAATATTGGCGCTCGTCAGGGTCTCGGATTGCGCCGCTAGATCGCCGATCGTCGCGGCCAGGTGGGAGGTGCGGCGTGACGCCATCATGCCCATAGTCACATCAGCCATGCCGAGATAGGCCAGGATGAGGATGGGCGCCACAAACGCAAACTCGATCGTCGACACTCCGCCCGCGTCGCGGATAAATGTCCGGACCTTAAGCGTCATCACTTGTCTAAGTCTGGAAAGCGATATCATCAGAAGGGCTCATTTCTGAAAATAACGGTCGATGTGATGACGATGTCCTTGTTGCTGAGGCTGTTAAAACCCCCTTGCAGCAAGGGTGTGAACATCGGCCATTCGTAATAGACGCGCGCCATCTGAATCTCAGAACCTTTGCCGATGTCGCACCTTTCGCCAAAGGTCCATTCGCCATCAACGACGGGCGGCGGCGCCGCGGCCACCAGGGCAAAACTGTCAAATTTCCGCACATCTATGCGGAGGCTCGCCTTACACCTGCCACTCATCAACGACATATTGGCGCAGACAAGATCCTTGAAGCCGTCGACCGTGGTACTTGACGAAATCGTACCTGTGCGAATTTGGCGCGAAGCCATATTAGTCGCATTATCAAGCGTGACAGATAACAGGATGACCATGGCCAGTTCGATACAGGCACATATCATAAAGATCAGCGGACCGGCCACAAGCGCGAACTCCAGGGCGGCGGCACCACGTGAATCGTTTGCCCATTTTCTGAAAGTAGCCAGCCTTGCCAGCATGTGATGTCGCGCCCTTATTCCAAAGCTGGCGATCACTCTATACAACTGAGGTCAATAGTCCGTTAAGGCGCAGTCATTCAGATTAAGAACTCAGTCTCTACAATAAAGAACTTACTGAACCTGCATGATCGTAGGCGCGCCAGAGGTGACCGGCGCCGGGCTGAGAACGGCTGGAGACGCACCGCTGCCGGAATTGGTGGCTGTCGCTTCTTCAGAAATGCAAACATTTGAGCACACCATCAGAGACGGTGTCAGGCCCTTATAGACCGTAATGGCCCCCTTCTGGACGGCGGTCACGACAATCTCGCCATCAAACAGGACGCGCCCGCCGCGATCGGTGATGGTAACCTGACTATTACCATAGCCCTTGCCCATAACATAGACGGTACGCGAGTTGATGATGGTGACATCGGCGATCTCAGGGTTGGCAACAATGACAGCACCCGCTGATCCGGATAGCGCCAGTCGCTGCGAGTGGTTCTTTTCCACCATCAGGCGTTGGGCAGCCGTTGCCGAGGTGGTGGCCAGGGACGCAAGCGCGAAGGCCAGAACGCCGATCAGTTTCATAGTCATGTGTTTGGTCATCCTAAGACTTATATCCAAGCTTCCCTCAACGCCGGCAGCAGGCCTTATAGACTATATAGAGCGCCCAAAAAGACCGCATCACACCGTGCCTGCGCCAGACCCTGCATACTTTATATATAGAAGTACTGAGGGGTTGGTTAGGAAAGACTGTAAATAACAAATGTTTAAATTTGCTAAACGCAATATTAACTACAAAAAATACGCATTAATACAATCAGAAACATTGTTAATTTAAGTTAAGGTTAATTCAAATTAATGGTTATTATAGATTAACTATAGATTATTTTGATTTTTATTTTATTGTTTACTTGGTTTTAATCATGGGATCGTAAATTGATCTCGTGTTCGGGAGCAAATGAGCCGTTTACTCGGTAACCCGATACGAAAATGGTTCACTTGCTTACTATTAATTCATCCAGGAGAAAATCACATGACCAAGTTCTTCAAACAATTCGCTTCCGACGAATCCGGCGCCACGGCTATTGAATACGGCCTGATCGCCGCCCTGATCGCCGTCGCCCTGATCTCGATCCTCGGCACCGTCGGCACCAGCCTCCAGGGCACCTTCACGAAGGTCAATGAGGAGCTGACAACAGCCAACGGCGCGGGCGGCGGCGAATAATCATCTGATCCAGATATAGATGACGGTCCTTAGCGACCGAAACTGACACAGGCCGCAGACCTGCCCACTAAACTTCTGGGCACCCTGCGGCCTGTTCTTCTTTCAAATTCCACCTTCGCGGAAATCAATATGTTCAGGCGATCAGGATTAAGCCTCGCGAGACTTGACCGCTTTTGGAAAGACCAAGGTGGCGCGACCGCCATTGAGTACGGCTTGATCGCCGCGCTCATGTTTCTGGCCATCGTGACAGCCTGTTCCGCCTTTGGTGATAGCACCATCACCATGTTCCAGCGCATTTCAGACGAAATTGATAAAGTGATGTAATCCATGCGAACACTCGCAAAGATAAGCACATCCTTAACTTCCGGTCTGCTACGAACGGCTCCACCTTAATTATGATCGAGGCTTGTCGTCCGTGTCCATCACCGTGCTGTTCGCGTTCATCTATCCGCTTTGCCTGTTCTGGGCGGCCATTTCCGATCTGACCACCATGACCATTCCGAACCGCCTGACCCTGGGTCTGGCGGTTGCGTTCGTACCTGTTGCCTTGCTGACGCATCTCAGCCTCGCTGGCTGGGGCGTCCACATTGGTCTGGGCCTGGCCGGCCTCGTGCTCGGCATGATCTTTTTCGCCCTGCGCTTTATGGGCGGCGGCGACGCCAAACTGCTGGCCGCGGCAGCCCTGTGGCTGGGCTGGGATGGCTTTGTCGCACTCTTCCTCTACACCGCGCTCTTTGGCGGCGCGCTGACCTTGGGCATCATGACCCTGCGTCGATTTTTCTCCATTCATGGGCCGAAAATGCCGCCGTGGCTCGGCCGTCACTTTGAAGCCAAGGGTGACATTCCCTACGGAATTGCCATCTGCGCCGGCGGCATCACCGCCATCTGGCAGAGCGATTTTCTGGCGATCTTAAGACCCTGATCATTATACGCCCGGCACAAAAATCCGCTTTTAGGGCAGCTATTGCCCCAATCGCGGTGAAAGTGACGAATTTAACCCGGGTAAACGTTTCTTTAGCGCGACGTTAACTAACCTTAAGCGAAGATTCCCTAATCAAGAGGATCAAACTGATTTGGTTTGTCAGTGGTCATGTGCGCCACGAACCAGGTTATTCAGGGGAATTTGGGTAGATGAAGACGTCACGATATGCCGTTTTCGGCCTTGCGGCTGTCGCAGCGCTGATTCTGGCTTTTCTGGTGCGGGGCATGATCGCCGGCAAGGGCTCACATGAAGCCACCGCATCGGTTCAGGCGCCGCCGCCTCAGCCGACCACCCGTGTTCTGGTCGCCGCGCACGATCTGCCCGCTGGCACCCGCATCGCTGATGCCGACCTGACGTGGCAGGACTGGCCGGTCAGCACGCTCAACCCTTCCTATATCGTCGAAGGCGGCGCAGCCCCTGCCGCGACCACGTCGGCCGGTACACCCGCCGCAGGCACTGAAGATGCCGCGGCCAAAGGTGAGGCGCCCAAGGGCAAGGTCGTCGCCAAGAAGACAAACGACATCGTACAGGCCGTGACCGACAAGGTCGCCCCTTCGCCCACCAAGGAAGCCTATGTCGGCGGTGTGGTGCGTGAAAACATTCTCGCCAACGAGCCGATCGTCGACGCCAAGATCGTGCGCGCCGATGAGGGGGGCTTCATGGCCGTCATGCTCAGCCCCGGTATGCGCGCCCTCGCTGTGCCGGTGAGTGTCGATAACACGGCCGGCGGCTTTATCCTGCCGGGTGATCGCGTCGACATCCTCGTCACCCACCAGCGCCCCTCAGCCAACGGTGGGCCGGCGGTCGACTCAGTTCAGCCGGTACTTCGCAATATTCGCGTGCTGGCCATCGACCAGCAGGTCGCCGCCGAAGAAGGCAAGCAGAGCGTCATAGGCGCCACCGCCACACTGGAAGTCGCACCGTCCGATGGCCAGATCGTCACGCTCGCCAAGGCCTCTGGCACCCTGTCCCTGATGCTGCGTTCCTATGCCGATGCCGGTGGCCCCTCCGGCGCGGTGGCGGTTGCCCCCACCGGCAGCGACCAGTCGGTCCGTGTTTTCCGCCCCGGCCAGACGACAGAAGTGATGGTGTCACGATGAGATCACAGCCTCCCTCCCTTTGCGCGCTTTTCGCGGGCGCATCCGGCGCCGCACTCCTGACCGTTGCGGCCCTTGGCGCAGGCGTGACATCTGCTGAACCCGTGCCTTACAGCGGCGCTGGTCTGACCGTTCATACGCAAAGCGCACCGGTCAAGACGCAGGTCATGAACCTGCCCAAGGGGCGTTCGGCCGTGATCGACCTGCCGGTAGACGCCGCCGACGTCTTCGTCTCCAATCCGGTCGTGGCCGATGCGGTTCTGCGCACGCCGCGCCGCATCTTCGTGCTCGGCGTCGCCCCCGGCCAATCCGACGCCATCTTTTTCGACGGTATGGGCCGCCAGATCCTCAATCTGTCAATCCGTGTCGATGCGGCGACGGACGAACTGAGCGACACCATTCACCGCCTCTTCCCTGACAGCCGTATCGATGTGCAGAGCGCGAATGGCCATATTATTCTGTCGGGCATGACGCGCAACGACGGCGAAGCCGCCCAGATCGGCCGCCTGGCCGCCAGCTTCGTTGAGAAGCCTGAAAATGTGCTCAACCTTATCAGCATCGCTGGCAAGGATCAGGTGATGCTCAAGGTGCGTATCGTCGAAGTCAACCGCTCGATGATCAAGCAACTGGGGCTTTCGACCGACATCACCTATAGCTACGGTACGCAATCCTACAGCTACGCCAGCGGTGGCCAGTTCAGCACCAATGGCGCGTTCCAGGGCAGCAAGGGTGCGTGTTATACTCAAGGCGGCATCGCCAAATTTGACGGCACAAACACCACGACCACCGGCACCGCTACCGATCCCGGAGGCACCACGACCACGACCAACTCTGGCAGCGCCTCCTATGGCACATCGAACAAGACCTGCCTCCAGGCGTTTGAACGCGTCGGTCTGGCGCGCACCCTGGCTGAGCCCAACCTGACGGCCGTGTCGGGTGAATCGGCAAAGTTTTTGGCCGGTGGCGAATTCCCTGTGCCGTCCGGACAGGACGATCAGGGCCGGGTTTCGGTTGAATTCAAGCCCTTCGGCGTAGGCCTCGGCTTCACGCCGGTGGTGCTTTCGAGTGGCCGCATCAACCTCAAGATCTCCACCGAAGTATCAGAGCTGACCAATGTCGGCGCACTGCAGATGACCAGCACGCTGACCATTCCCGGCCTGACCGTGCGTCGCGCCGAAACCAGCGTGGAAATGCAGTCCGGATCATCGCTGATGATCGCCGGTTTGCTCCAATCGAAATACAAGCAGTCGATCGACAGCCTGCCGGGCCTCACCACCCTGCCCGTTCTGGGCGCCTTATTCCGTTCACGTGACTTCCTGCAGGATGAGACCGAGATGGTGGTGATGGTCACGCCCTATATCGTTGATCCGGCACACCCCGACGCCTTCCAGACACCCGCCGATAATCTGCAGATCGCGTCCGACATGAACACGGTTTTCATGGGCAATCTTAACCGCGTGGTCAAGGAAAAGACCGGTGATACGGCGTCTACCCCCTCATCCCCGCCCGCACCTTACGCCGCGCCCATCGGCTATGTGATTGAATAGGACGAGTCATGACCGCACATCCATCACACACCTTGGTTTCACATTTGGCGCTGGTACTGATCGCTGCGCTCACCTTAAGCGCCTGCGCCACGACGGGCAGCGGGAAGGTCGCCAAACTTGAACAGCCTGTTTTGCCGACCGAGCAATTCCCACTGCAGGCCCAGTCGATGACCAAGTCGATCAGCCTGCGTATCAATCCCAACGGACTGTCCGCCAACCAGCGTACGGCGCTTGATCAGTTGGCCGCCAAGGCCAGCTGGATCAACGGCGACCCGGTCAATGTCGAGATTGTCACCAGCAGCGATCCACGCGCTGTCTCGGCCGGACGCATGATCAGCGGCTATCTCTCTGAGCGCGCCGTCAGTGATGACAATTTGAGTCAGGTCAGTCTTCAGGAACAGCCGGCTGATATCGTCACCATCAACACAGTCTATTATCGGGCGCGTACCTATGCCTGTAATGAGACGTGGGAAAATGTCTCTGCAACGCGCGACAACCAGCCCTATAAAAACTTTGGCTGCGCGGTCAATTCCAACATAGCTGCCATGATCGCCGATCCGCGCGATCTCGATGCCCCGGCGGCCGCCACCCCAACCGACACAACACGCAAGGAGAACATTATCGCCAAATACCAAAAGGGTGAAAAGACATCTTCGGCCACCGATGATGGCGCCAAGGGATCTATCTCCAACGCCATCAAATAGGCCGTTATTCGCTTATCTGCCGTAAAACCGGCTCTGTTAAAATATTACTGGCAAACAAGGCAAACCATGGCAAACCCCGCCAAACATAGCGATCCATTCGACAGCCTCGATGATCTTGATGATGAGTTCATCGATTACAAGGCCAAGATGGCCGTCGAAAGCGACCGCGCCAGCCTGGATAATCCATATGCGGCTGAAGCACCAGCGCGTGATCCCTTTGCCGATGATTTTGATGAACCCGACCCGTTTGACGCGTCGGCGCAACGCCAGGCCTTCACGCCACCGCCGCAACGCGAAACCACGGCGCGTGATCTTGCTCAAAGGGATCTGGGTCTTCACGCCGCCATGGCCGGCCACGAGGATATCGGTGCCATTTCGATTCCGCGTATCGCCATCCATTTCTTCCCGGATAATGAAACCTCTCTGGCCGCCTGCGATACGGCGGCACTGGACCGCCGCATGTCGCGTGCCCAGTGCCTCGTCAAGCGCGGCGGCATCATGGAAGCCATCGAAACCTATCGTCACGAGCCGACACCGTCGCTAATCTTTGTCGAAAGCAAAGCGCATGGCCGTGACCTGCTCGACCAGCTTGGACAACTTGCCGAAGTCTGCGACGCCAATACCAAGGTGGTCGTGGTTGGGGCGCATAATGACATTTCTCTTTATCGGGAACTGATGCGCCAGGGCGTCAGCGAATACATGGTCAGCCCGGTTCAGCCGATGCAACTGATCAAGACGATCGCTGGCCTGTTCAACGATCCGGAAACGCCGTTTGTTGGTCGCACCATCGCCTTTGTCGGCGCGCGCGGCGGCGCGGGCTCATCGTCGATAGCACACAATTTCGCCTATAACCTGTCCGAACAGATGCAGTCGAACACGGTCATCGTTGACTACGACCTGCCGTTCGGCACCGCCGGCCTCGATTTCAACCAGGACCCGCTGCAAGGTATGGCCGACGCGCTCAACGAGCCCGACCGCCTCGACAGCGTGCTGCTCGACCGCATGCTGACGAAGTGCACCGAGCGCCTGTCGCTGTTCTCCTCGCCGGCCGCGCTTGATCAGGACTATACCGCCGATCAGGAAACCTATGACGAGGTGACGCGCAAAATTCGTTCTGCTGCCCCCTTCATCGTGATGGACTTGCCACACGTCTGGACGCCGTGGCTGAAGTCAAACCTGATCGCTGCAGACGTCGTGGTGATCGTGGCGACACCTGACCTTGCGTCCTTGCGCAACGCCAAGAACATCATAGACCTGCTTAAGCCGTACCGTCCGAATGACTCGGCGCCCAAACTGGTGCTGAACCAGATGGACATGCCAGGCCGCCCGGAAATTCCAGTCAAGGATTTCACCGCCGCGCTTGGCGTTGAGCCCGCCGCCCTTATCCCCTTTGACGCCAAGCTGTTCGGTCAGGCCTCCAATAACGGGCAGATGATCGCGGAATGCGGTCCCACCAGCAAGGTGGCCGAGAGCCTGGTGCAACTGACCTCGCATATCTCTGGCCGTAACCCGGAACCGAAGACCAAGAAGTCCTCATCGTTCCTGGCCAACCTGTTCAAGAAGTAAGGCACACCCAACGTGTTTGGCAAACGTCCGACGGCACAAGAGAATCGGGGCTTAGGCTCCAAACCCGCCCCCCCCGCGGCCGCCCCCACATCCGGCGGTTCGCAGACGGCGGGTATGAGTGCGCCCGGATTTCAGGACGCTGCCCGTGGCGCCGAAGAGCGCGCACAGGCTCTGAGCAAGAAAAACGGCAGTGCGCCACCGCCTGCTTCTGCCAATTCTGATATCGTCACCCGTCCGCAGACCTTGGACGGTAAAGCCTCAGCCCAGAACACCGGCACCGTCCGCACCGCCCTGCCCGAACTCAGCCAGGAAAAACGCGTCGGTGGCAGCGACAAAGCTGCGGCAGCCCCGGCTGCCGCCAAGGCGAAGCTGGCACAGGGCCTTGAGCAAATGAACCAGGCGCAGGCGGTCACCGAGATCGTTCGCGAACAGTCGGACTATTATCACGCCACCAAGACAGCGATCTTCAACGCTCTTTTGAACACCATTGACCTGAGCCAGTTGGCCTCGCTCGACCATAAGGCGGCTTCCGAAGAAATCCGCGATATCGTAGCCGAACTCGTGGCGATCAAGAACGTCTCGATGTCGGTGTCCGAACAGGACAACCTCGTTCAGGACATCATCAACGACGTGCTTGGCTATGGCCCGCTGGAGCCTCTGCTGGCGCGCGACGACATCGCCGACATCATGGTCAATGGTGCGTCGCGGGTCTTCATCGAAGTCGGCGGCAAGGTGCAACTCACCAATGTCCGCTTCCGCGACAACCAGCAGCTTATGAACATCTGCCAGCGAATTGTCAGCCAGGTCGGCCGCCGCGTCGACGAAAGCTCACCGGTCTGCGACGCCCGCTTACCCGATGGTTCGCGCGTCAACGTTATCGCGCCCCCGCTGGCGCTCGATGGCCCCACGCTCACCATTCGTAAATTCAAAAAAGACAAGCTGACCATGCGCAATCTGGTGGAGTTCGGCTCCATCAGCCCCGAAGGTGCGCGTGTGCTCGGCGTTATCGGCGCCTCGCGCTGTAACATTCTGATTTCGGGGGGTACGGGCTCCGGAAAGACCACCCTTCTCAATACATTGACGGCCTTTATCGATCCGACCGAGCGCGTCATCACCTGTGAGGACGCCGCCGAACTGCAACTCCAGCAACCGCACGTCGTCCGCCTGGAAACACGCCCGCCCAACCTCGAAGGTCAGGGCACGATCACCATGCGCGATCTGGTCAAGAACTGTCTGCGTATGCGCCCCGAACGTATCATCGTCGGCGAAGTCCGCGGACCTGAAGCCTTCGACCTGCTGCAGGCCATGAACACGGGCCACGATGGCTCTATGGGCACGCTCCACGCCAACTCGCCGCGCGAAGCCGTGTCACGTCTAGAATTGATGATCACTATGGGCGGCTACGGCTTGCCCTCGCGCACCATCCGCGAAATGATCGTCGGCTCGATCGACATCATCGTTCAGGCCGCCCGCCTGCGCGATGGTTCGCGCCGCATCACCCACGTCACCGAAGTGCTGGGCCTCGAAGGCGATGTCATCGTGACCCAGGATCTCTTCATCTACGAGATGGAAGGCGAAGACAAGCAAGGCAAGATCATCGGTCGTCACCGCTCCACCGGCATCGGTCGCCCGCGCTTTTGGGACCGCGCCAAGTATTATGGCCTTGAGCGCGAACTGGCGGAGGCCCTCGATGCCAGCGAATAGCCATGAACGTTCTGGCTCCCAACTGCGCTCAAGCAGGGCCAGCGGCAGCGTGCTTACATGTTAACGACCCTCCTGATCGCCTTTCTGGGCTTTGTCATCATCGCCAGCCTCGGCTTCGCCTTCACCAGTGGCGGCGGCGGCTCGGCCGCGCTGACCAAGCGCACACAAACCATTGGCCTTGGTACCAATACGCGCACCAAACGCCAGAAGAATGCCGCAAAGACACCTGAAGAACGCCGCAAGCAGATCACAGAGCAGCTTAAAGAGGCTGAAAAGCGTGAGCGCAAGGCACGTCTGACCTTGCGTGCCCGCATGTTGCACGCCGGTCTGACGCCCAACACCACACAGTTCTGGATCTACAGCGGTATTATCGGCGCCGTAGCCTTTATCGTTCCCCTCCTGTTGCTGAACCAGATGCCGTTCCTTGGCCGTCTGGGTGTTGCTGCGGGCGCGGCCGCCGTCGGCTGCTATGGCTTGCCGCGCTGGGTGCTTGGCTTTATGGCGGCGGGCCGCATCAAGAAATTCACCGAAGAATTCCCCAATGCCATGGACATTATCGTGCGCGGCATCAAGTCCGGCCTGCCGGTCAATGACGGCCTGAAACTGGTCGCCAAGGAATGCGCGGCGCCGCTCGGTCCTGAGTTCCAGCGGCTGGTTGAAAACGTCGCCGTGGGTATGTCGCTGGATGGCGCGCTGGAAAAGATGAGCGAGCACATGCCCGCACCGGAACTGCGCTTTTTCACCATCGTCATCGCCATCCAGGCCAAGACGGGTGGAAACCTGTCCGAAGCCCTGGGCAATCTGTCGACTGTGCTGCGCGCACGCAAGATGATGCGTGAAAAGATCAAGGCGCTGTCGTCAGAAGCCATTGCCTCGGCCTCGATCATCGGCGTTTTGCCTCCGGGCGTGGGCGTCATGATCTCTGTAACACGTCCGGATTACCTCGCCATCATGTTCACAGATGTGCGCGGTCAGATGATGTTGCTGGGCGGTGTTTTCTGGATGTTCTGCGGCATCATGATGATGCGCAAAATGATCAACTTCAAGTTCTAGAGAAGGCCGCACATGCAGGATTTCGCCGCCTTTGTTATGAACCCAAGCAACCTGATCGCCGGAGGCGTGGCGCTGCTCGTTTTCTTTACAGTCATCACGCTTGGTCAGAGCCTGATGTCGGGCGAGCAACTCGACAAGCGCATGAAGGCTGTGGCCACACGCCGTGATGAACTGCGGCGCCTGTCACGACAAGGTGTGGCGGCCGGCAGTCAAGGGCTGCGCCATACCGATACCAGCCCTTACCGCGCTCTCGTCGAAAAGCTGAACCTGAAAAAGCTTCTGGAAGACCCGAAGGTGGTCGATAATCTGGCCATGGCAGGCTATCGCGGCCCTAAGCCCGTCTCTACCTTTTATTTCTTCCGCCTTGCCATGCCCTTCGTTCTGGGCGCCCTTGCCGCGTTTGAAATGTTCATTGTCGATGTTGGGCATTACTCTTTTCAAATCAAGATGCTGATTACCGTCGGCGCCTTCGTGGCCGGCTATTACGCGCCCAATATCTACATCAAAAACAAGGCCAGCAAGCGACGCCTTTCCATCATGTCTGCTTTCCCGGATTCGCTTGACCTGCTGCTGATCTCGGTTGAGGCCGGCATGTCGATCGAAACGGCCCTGCAAAAGGTGGCCGCAGAAATGGGCCCGTCGTCCATTGAGCTGGCGGAGGAACTTTCGCTTCTGGTCGCCGAACTGTCCTATTTGCCCGAACGCCGCCAGGCCTATGACGGCCTTGCCAAGCGCACCAATCACCCCGGCATCAAGGCGGTCTGCACCGCCATGATCCAGGCGGAAAAGTACGGCACGCCACTTGGCACCGCCCTGCGCGTCATGGCCAAGGAAAACCGCGAGATGCGCCTGTCCGCCGCCGAAAAGAAGGCCGCTGCCTTGCCGGCGCAGCTTACTGTCCCCATGATCGTCTTCTTCCTGCCCGTTCTGTTCCTGGTTATCCTGGGGCCGGTTGTCCTGCGCATCGGTGACATGCAGAAAAAAATTCATCGGCACCCATCGTCAATGAAAAGCCGACTGAAAAGTAGCCGAGGCGGATTACGTTCTGCTATTTGCCGACGTTTCAGCGATGATATTTTCCTAATAGCTCTCGGCGCCAAATTCACAAGAGTTGCGCCATTGGCATGACGCCAGAAAAAAGGTGGAGAGCCTGAGCTCACCACCTTAATGTCTTGAAATATCGGGAAATCAGCCTGCTACTGACAGGCCAAGCACTCTTCGTAATCCGTCTTCGGCGTGCTCATGATGTCCGCAGCGATCACATTTTGATCGACCGCTTCTGAACCGGCGAAGGCCGCGCGCTGCACCGACTTGGAGCGCAGGTAATAGAGCGATTTCACGCCTTGCTCCCAGGCGGTCCAGTGCAGCATGTGGAGATCCCACTTGTCGACATCGCCGGGCAGGAAGACGTTCAGCGACTGAGACTGGCAAATTTCCGGCGTACGATCGGCAGCCAGTTCGATAACCCAGCGCTGGTCGAGTTCAAACGCGGTCTTGAACACGCCCTTTTCGCCTTCGTCGAGAAAATCAAGGTGCTGGACCGAACCTTCATGCTCGACGATCGAGTTCCAGATGTCCGTGGTGTTCTGGCCCTTGTCTTCGAGCAGCTTCACCAGATAAGGGTTCTTGACGGCGAAGGAGCCTGACAGGGTCTTGTGGGTATAGATATTGGCCGGGATAGGCTCGATGCCGGCCGAGGTACCACCGCAGATGATCGAGATCGAAGCGGTGGGGGCGATGGCCAGCTTGTGCGAGAAGCGTTCCATGACGCCTCGCTCGGCGGCATCCTCGCAAGGGCCACGCTCTTCGGCCAGCTTGACCGAGGCCTTGTCGGCTTCGCGGCGCAGGTGCTTGAACAGGCGCATGTTCCACGACTTGGCCATGGCCAATTCAAACGCCACATTCTGCGATTGCAGGAAGGAATGGAAGCCCATCAGGCCGAGGCCGACCGAACGCTCACGGATGGCGGAATAGACGGCGTTGTCCATCGAACCCGGCGCGCACTGGATGAAATCTTCCAGCACGTTATCGAGGAAGCGCATGATGTCTTCGATGAAGCCCGGCTGATCGCGCCATTCCAGGAAGGTCTCAGCATTGACCGACGACAGGCAGCACACGGCGGTGCGGTCCTTGCCGAGGTGATCGACGCCGGTGTGCAGCATGATTTCCGAGCACAGGTTCGATTGACGGACCTTCAGGCCCAGTTCGCGCTGGTGCGCGGGCATGGCACGGTTAACCGTATCGGAGAAGATCAGATAGGGCTCGCCGGTTTGCAGGCGGATCTCTAAGATCTTCTGCCACAACGAGCGGGCATCGATGAAGCGCACGATTTCGTCGTTCTTGGGCGAACGCAGGCCGAACGGCGTACCGTCGCGCACGGCTTCCATAAACTCGTCGGTGATGCCAATGCCGTGGTGGAGGTTTAGCGATTTGCGGTTGAAGTCGCCCGAAGCCTTGCGGATTTCGAGGAACTCTTCGATTTCAGGGTGGAAGACGTCGATGTAGACGGCGGCCGAACCGCGGCGAAGCGAACCTTGCGAAATGGCGAGGGTCAGCGAATCCATGACGCGGATGAAGGGGATGATGCCGGAGGTCTGACCGGCGCCCTTGACCTTTTCACCGATCGAGCGGACGCCGCCCCAATAGGTGCCGATGCCACCGCCATTAGAGGCAAGAGCAACGTTTTCGTTCCAGATCGACACGATGCCTTCGAGATTATCGGGCACAGCGTTGAGGAAGCAGGAGATGGGCAAGCCGCGCTTGGCGCCGCCATTCGAGAGAACGGGCGTGGCGGGCATGAACCACAGGCGCGAGATGTAATCGTAGATGCGCTGGGCATGGTCGGCATCGTCAGCATAGGTGGTGGCGACGCGGGCAAACATGTCCTGATAGGTTTCGCCCGGCATCAGATAACGGTCGTCGAGCGTGGTCTTGCCGAAATCGGTCAGCAGCGAATCGCGCGAAGGGTCGGTTACGACCTTGGTGACCAGCTTGAACTCCGTGCGCTCCTTCGGGCGGACCGCCATGCGGTGGGAGTTGGAGGCACCTGTTTCACGCTTGACTGCTTCGTTCGCTGACATCGTCTACTAAACCCTTAAATCTCAAAATCGCTCCGTACCCGGAGACTACCCATATGGGAGACGCGAACAACTATATCTAGTGTGTGCGCCACCCCGCCCGTCTATATAAGGGGCCATAGGCCAGAGTTTTCGTCAAGGATCAAGTCGATGTTTTGGCGAACTTTTTCGTTAATGAGGGGTTAAATTTCCGCTTTCCCTATACCGCTCAAGGGCTTGTAACCACGAGACACTTTTTCGCCTCATTCACAATTCCTGTGCAAGAATCATCACACGGTTTGGGAGGGTGTTTCGGACAGATAGCGGTCAAGTTTATTGTGGCGGTCAACAAGCACAACACTGGGGATAATCGGTGCATCCGTCAGCTCAAAACCCATGATGATGATCTGTTCCAACTCATTGATCAGGTGCGCCGCCGCCCCGTTCATGGCGATGGTGCCCGAACCGCGTTCGCCGGTGATGACATAGGTCTCCAGACGGTGGCCCGATGTATTGGAGACCACCAGGACGCGCTCGCCTTCCCATAGCCCCACGGCCTCCATCAGATCTTCGTCGATGGTGATCGAGCCGATATAGGCCAGATTGGCCTCGGTGACATAGGCGTTATGGATCTTGGAGCGGAGAACGTGACGCATGCGGAATACTCACAAAAGGAAGGGGGCCGCCTCTTTACGTTTGTTAGCCGGCGCCGTCCACCTAGAAGACAAACGTAGCGATCAGTCGCCCCACAAATCCGTGACGTCGCCCTTGCGGTTGAGCATATGGACAGCACGTTTGATCACGGTCAGGACGTTCTCGATACGGGCGTCATTCTCATAGGTCAGAGCGGCGCGGTGCATGCCGTCAAGCGCGAAACGCGCCAGATCGCGGCTGGCCTGAAAACGCGCATCATTGCCCGCCATGATGAAGCCCGGCGTGGCGCGGCCCATGGCGGCGTTATCGAAGGCTTCCTGAGCGGGACGGATGGCCTTGGCGACATCGACATCCTGACGCGCGGCGCGCTCTAACGCCAGGAAGGCTGCAAACGGCACCGAACTGAGCAGGCGCCAATAGGCCTCGATCGCACCATCGAGCGCATCCTGATCGGGCTTCAGTTTCTTGGCCTCGGCCTCAAAAGCGACTTCACGCGCCGCATGGATATGCCAGGCGGCGGCTTCGACCAGATCTTCACGGGTAGGGAAGTGGTACAGCATGGCGCCGCGGGTCAGACCGCAGGCCTCGGCGATGGCGGCATTGCCAGCACGATCATACCCCAGCTCGGCAAACAGGCGCATGGCCGTTTCCAGAATCTGCACGCGGGTGCGCCGCGATTTGGGCGTATCCTTGGCGCCGCCATCTTTGACAGGGGCGGCTTTATCCCGCAGTTGCGTAGGCTTGGGTCGGTCGGTCATCGTGCTTTCATTACGCCCTGTCTCACGCCGTTTGTTATGATAGACGTAAAGGTCGGCATTCCTGACTTAAAAATAAAGGATTTTCATCCTTTCAGCAAGGCGCAACCGAAAAATGACTTCGCAATTCGTACACCCTGAACGTTTTGTGCATCGCAATAAGCGAGTGCCGCAAAACAACTTTCGCAAAGGCTGTGTCTCTATATGTGGCGCTTGCCAAGCCTTAAGGAAATAGGGCATGGAGATTTAAAGCTATCATCACGCTTAAGGGACTATGAATTTGCGTATCTTGCTGGCAACCGACGCATGGGAACCTCAGGTCAATGGCGTGGTGACGACGCTGCGCCGCACCATCGAGGAATGTGAAAAGCTCGGTCATGAGTTCCACATCATCGATTATAACCAATTCAAGACCGTGTCATGGCCTGATTATCCCGAGGTCAAGCTGGCGCTTGGCTGCTACGAGGAAGTGCGCGGCATCATGCTCGATTATGAGCCCGACGCCATCCATATCGCCACCGAAGGCTTCGTCGGCTTGGCGGCGCGGCGCGTCTGTCAGGAATTCAAACTGCCCTTCACCACCAGCTATCATACCAAATTTCCCGAATATGTCAGTGCCCGCCTGCCGGTGCCCCTGAGCGTCGGCTACGCTTTCATGCGCTGGTTCCACAAGCCGTCAGGCCGCGTTATGGTGGCGACCCCGACCCTGCAAAAGGATCTGGAAGCGCGCGGCTTCATCAATATCTCGCCGTGGACGCGTGGCGTCGATACCGAGATGTTCCGCCCTGGCCTTGAGCCGATCAATGGCGACCTGCCACGCCCGATCATGACCTATGTCGGCCGCATCGCCATCGAAAAGAACCTGGAAGCCTTCCTCAAGCTCGACCTGCCCGGCACCAAGGTGCTGGTCGGCAAGGGACCGCAACTGGAAGAACTGAAGGAAAAGTACCCTGATGCCGTTTTCGCCGGTCCGCAGTTCGGCGATGATCTGGCGCGCTACTATTGCGATTCCGACGTCTTCGTCTTCCCGTCGCTGACCGACACCTTCGGCCTGGTAATCACAGAGGCCATGGCTACCGGCACACCGGTCGCTGCCTTCCCGGCGCACGGCCCCATCGATATCATTCCCGGCTCCGGCGCCGGCGCGATCAATGAAGACCTGAAAGTCGCCATCGAGGAAGCGCTCAAGATCGATCGCAAAGACGTGCGGGCCTATGCCGAAAAGTTCTCGTGGCGGGCCTGCGCGGAAGAGTTCCTGCGCAATCTCGAACCCTATCCCGAACCAGCCAAAACGAAACTTTGGACCAAGCTGCGTCAGCTTCCGCGCAAGATGCGCCGCAAGAAAAAAGAAACGACTTGATTTAATGGCTTGCCTCGAAGGGACTCGGGCGGGCCTTGGCGGTTATTTTGCCGAACTGGTCGGCGTTTCCGGATCGGCCAGCAGTTGCGGCGCCGTTTTGGCGTCGAGCGCTCGCTGTTCGGCCTGAATATCGCTGAGGTTTTGGCGCGCCGTCTCGATGTCATGCGCCTTGCCGCCACGTTCAGCCTGCATAAGCTCAACGGACGCCCGCATAAGCCGGATGGGTACGAAATGGCCATCGTCTTCCGGCGAGAAGCCCGCAAAACCCAGCCGGCTCAGCACGGCGCGCTGACGATCACCTTCGACACCCGGCGCACGACCGTAGCTCAGGAAAAACGAGCGCAGCTTTTCCTTGGTGACCGGATCGAGATCCTCACGATAGATCAGCACGTCTTCCGCCAAAGGTTCGGAGGCCCATATCACCTTGAGCTTTTTAAAAGT
Organism: Asticcacaulis sp. MM231; assembly: GCF_964186625.1. Lineage (NCBI taxonomy): Bacteria > Pseudomonadati > Pseudomonadota > Alphaproteobacteria > Caulobacterales > Caulobacteraceae > Asticcacaulis > Asticcacaulis sp. MM231. The sequence goes on along the minus strand of NZ_OZ075108.1, from coordinate 359,002 downwards.
TTCCGCGTCGCCTTGCTGCACCTTGAGCAGGTGGGCGGAATCGATGGCAGCGGCGCTGAAGGTCCCCTTGAGCACCCCGGCGATCGCCTTGTCCGGCCCCGTCTCACGGGTCGTTTTGAAGCAGGCTTCAGGATCGACCTTGGCGGGTTGAAACAGAGTATACAGCGGCGTATCGAAGGTCGAGGGCGTATCGCCCAGGGCCAGGCTCAGGCGCTTGTCGCACTTCAAAAGGTCGCCAGGGGTGAGTTTCGATTCCGCCGGCACGATGATCAGGCTTTGCAGCGCATCGACGCCTTCGACTTCGGCGAACACCTCGCCATGATCCTGCGTCACCGCCTCGGCGCCCGACAGGTTTTCGAACCAGCCGGCCTGCACCTTGCGGCCCTGAAAGGCGCTGCGTTGCGCCTCATAATCATCGGCATAGACGGCCTTGATGGTCAGACCGGTCTGTTTGGCCAGATCGGCCAGCAGCGGCGCCCAGCGCGCCTCGGTCTCTGCCTTGGTCTCCGCCTTGCTCTGTGGCGTTTTTTCAGCGATCGGGATGGAAAAGCCAATTTCGGAACGCGCCGTAATGCCATTGCCAAAGCGCTCACAGGCCGGCAAGGCCAGCAGCGCGGCCATGCCGCACAGCCCGGCCACGCACGCCTTGCGTGATAAAGCTTTCACACTCGTTGCCCGATTTGGCATTGCCAGATTTGGTTCCCAAATACCACCCATCGAAATCATATGGGGGATTTCAGGGGCTTGGCAACCGCTTTGGTGTCGCAGGCGGCATTTATCAGGGTTCGACAGCGTCCAGTATGACGTCACTGATCAGCTTATCGCTGATGACGTGCGGATTCCGGACGCCATAATTGGTGGTCGTGATTGTGATGACCATATCCAGATCCGGAATAGCGACCACCTTGTTGCCTCCGGTGCCGGCCATCTGCCATGCCGGATGTGACACGCCCTTATGGGCATAGGGATAAAGCCACAAAAGGTAACCATAGTTGCGCGTATCATCGACCTGGGCCTGCGGCGAAACCGATGCCTTAACCCAGGCGGCGGGAATAATCTGCTGCCCGCCCCATGTGCCGCCATTAGCATAAAGCTGACCGAGCTTGAGCAGGTCACGGCTTTTCAAACCCAGCCCGCCGCCGCCCTGCGCCTGCCCCAGCGGTGAAAACTGCCATTCCGCAGTCTCGATATCCAAGGGCGCGAACAAAACCTTGCGGGCATAATCGGGCAAGGGGATTTTGGTGGCGCGCTGGATAACGGCACCAAGCGTCGTAACGCCCGCCGTGCAATAGGCAAAGGACCTGCCGTGTGGCGACTCCGCCGGCTTTGATACCCAGGCGGGAAAACCCTTGACCGGCAAATCGAGATAAAACTTCACCCAATCCTCGATCAGGTACATGCGCTCCTCATTGCCGCGTGAAAACTGGTTTTCATCGTCGCATTCCAGCAGGGAACTCATGGTCAGCAGATCCTCAACCGTGATCTTACCTTTTCGCGGATCGGCATTTTCCAGGGGTTGCTTATCGGCCAGATAGGGCAGGATCGGCGTGGTGATGGCGGGAATGTCGCCGTGCGCTATGGCCGCGCCGGCAAGCATCCCGGTCACTGTCTTGGTGGCGGAGCGGGTGTTGCGCACACCATCCGTCCCCTGATCATCGTAGTAGTCCTCAAAAACTAGCTGGCCATGGCGGGCAATCAGCACGCTTGTAATCTGCTGATAGTCACCCTTGCGGATGGCGGCTGACATGGCCGCCAGCTTATCGGGCGACAAACCCTGCGAGGCGGGTGTGGCGATCGGCCAGTCATTTTTGGGACTCTTGTTTTGGGCGACGACCGGAGAGGACAATACAAACGACAAAGACAGCACAGCGGCAAACATACGGGACATAGATAACTCCGATGACAAGCCACCCTTGTATACGGATGCCACCATATAATCTTGGACGTTTGCAACCGATTAGCGCGCCAGACGCTGGAATTGTGCCGGCGACATGCCCCAATGAGCGGCAAAGACGCGGTTAAGGTGGCTCTGATCGCAGAAACCGGCAGCAAGTGCGATGTCGCTTAAGGGCGCCTTTCCGGCCATCATCAGGTGCGTAGCGCGATCAACCCTGCGTCGGCGCAAATCATCGCCCGGCGAGCAACCCAGCCAGCGACGATACTGCCGCGCCAGATAGACGCGATGGACGCCCGCCGCTTCGGCGACATCCGCCACGCCTATATCGTCGAAAGCGTGGTCGGCAATGAAGCTGCGTGCACCGTCAAGCCACGAGGGATAAAGGTTGGACAGCCTGTGAGGCTGTGCGGCACCTGCGACCAGTTCCAGCGCCAAGGTTTCGAGATCGAGCCTTGTCGCGTCACCGCCGGCGGCGCGCAGAAGCCTTATCGTGGCGCGTAAAATCCTCATGTCGGAAAGGCCACGCGCATAGGTCGGAAGTGTAACGTCGCTCGTCACCTCGGCCCAGAGATCGCTATCGAAACTGAGGGCGAAAAACCAGTCCCGGCCCTCGTTGCCGGCGGAGAAACGATCACGATGAACGATATCCGGCGGATTATAGATCAGCACAGGCCCTTCATGATCGTCGCAATCGGCTGCGGTCGAGATGTAGCGGCCGCGCGTCGCCAGCACGAAGTGCGCGCCTTCGTGGCTGTGCTCCTTCACCTCATGCTCCGGAATGGTGGCGTTGATATGCGCCAGCCCAAGACCGGGCAACCTGCGCCCGAATGCGCTGGCGCCGTAAAAGTCTCCAGACTGAAAACCTGCCATACCATCCCCCTCCTAACTTTACGCAGTCGTGTACGCAGTTAGCCGTCAAAACCGGCTGCCACGCAACGCTCAATTTAGAGCGTTAAAGAGGATTTACCACGACAAGACACAAAGTTAACATGCTGATTTAAATCAATATTAAATTATAACCATGCTACATATGACCCTGTGGAAAACCGTGCTGAAATTACCCCTTTACATCGGAAACTAAATCACTATTTTACGCCTCACTTCCGGCGGACCCCGAGTTCAAATGGTCCTGCCTCATTTCTTTCGCAAAGATGTTGTATCTTTAGAGAGATTGAGGCTCAGGCATCGCTGCTAACGCCGGTCTGGGTTTAACGTATCTAAGGGTGTGTCTGGTGGAAAACTACCAATCAGCCCTGGACCTGGTCCGCAAGCAGCCTCCGGAACGTCCCGTCGCCCTCGTGCGTCGCGCGCCCGTAACAGTTGCCGCGCAATGGTTCAGAGCCAATTTTAAAGGCGATGTCTTCTATGCCGTGAAGGCCAATCCGTCCGTGTGGGTGCTTGAAACCCTGTGGGCCGCTGGCATTCGCTCGTTCGATGTCGCGTCGATTCAGGAAGTCGAGCTGGTTCGCTCGACGCTTCCCGCCGCGCGTCTGGCCTTCATGCACCCGGTCAAGAGCCGGGTCTCGATCGCCCGCGCCTATTTCGATTTCGGCGTTCGCACCTTCTCGCTCGATACGCATGAGGAACTGGCCAAGATCCTGGCCGCGACCAACAATGCCCGCGACCTCAACCTGATCGTCCGCCTCGCCACCTCCGGCGAAGGCTCGAACCTGCCCCTGACCAACAAGTTCGGCGCCCAGACGCATGAAGCGCCGTCGCTGCTTCTGGCCGCGCGTCAGGCCACGCAGGACCTGATGGGAATTTCGTTCCACGTCGGGTCTCAGTGCATGCGCCCGACCGCCTATGCCGCCGCCATGTCCGCCGCTTCGCGGTCGCTGGTGCGCGCTGGTGTCTTTGCCGATATCGTTGATGTCGGTGGCGGCTTCCCGTCGGTCTATCCCGGCATGGTGCCGCCGGCGCTGTCCGAATATATGGATGTTATCGACCGCGCCTTCAACGAGATGAAGGTGCACGAAACCACCGAGCTGTGGGCCGAACCCGGCCGCGCTCTGGTGGCGGAATCGACCTCAGTCCTGACCAAGGTCGAGCTGCGCAAAGGCGACGCCCTCTATCTCAACGATGGCTCCTACGGCAATCTGTTCGACGCCACCCACGCCAAGTGGCCTTTCCCGGTGCGCCTGCATCGCCCTGACGAAACGCACGATGACGAGCAACTGAAGCCCTTCCGCTTCTATGGCCCGACCTGCAATTCCATTGACTCCATGCCCGGCCCGTTCTGGCTGCCAGCAGATGTCAATGAAGGCGATTATGTCGAAATCGGCATGCTCGGCGCCTATGGCGTTACCATGGGCACGCGCTTCAATGGCTATGGCGAAACCGAGACCGTCTTCCTGGATGACGCGCCTATGGCGTCGCTGTTCGGCCTCGGCCCACGCAGCGTCAACAATCCGCGCTCGGTCTTCGATACCGAAGACAACAAGGTCGTCCGCCTGAACCGTCCGAAGGGCGGCAAGCGCGGCAAGAAGCGCGTCAAGGCCAAGGCTTGATTCATTCCTACGAACCGTCGAAGGGTCATGGTTTGCGCCATGACCCTTTTAACGCGATTGTCGGGCCGCGCCCGATCGGATGGATAGCGACGGTCAATGCCGAGGGGCAGCGCAATCTGGCGCCCTACAGCTTCTTCAACGCCTTCAACTACACGCCACCGATCATCGGCTTTTCTTCGACCAGCCTGAAGGATACCGCGCGCAATATACGCGATACCGGTGAGTTTGTCTGGAACCTGGCCACGAAAGACCTGGCCGAGGCGATGAATGCCTCATGCGCCATGCTGCCGCCGGAGGTGGATGAGTTCGATCTGGCTGGCCTGGAAGCCATACCATCACATCTCGTCAAACCACCGCGTGTGCGCTCAAGTCCTGTGAGTTTTGAATGCCGCCTGACCCAACAATTTCCACTGCTGGCGGCGGATGGCACCGAGACACCCGCCGTCATGACCTTCGGCGAAGTGGTCTGCATCCATATCGATGATCGCCTGCTTGACGATGGCGTCTATCAGACCATCGTCGCCGATCCGATCCTGCGCGGCGGCGGTCCAGGTGACTATTTCACCCTCTCCGAAGCCGCTAAATTCGTCATGCTGCGCCCCCGCTAAATTTTTTCTGTCCGGCAGGACTTGAAAAGCGTTAAATCATGTAACATATAAAGTTACATGAAAAGGGACAGCAAACTTTCAGGCATTCTCCACGTGCTTCTACACATGTCGAGCCTCGACACTCCAGTCACTTCTGAAAAGCTTGCGGCAATGATGAGCACCAACCCGGTGGTCGTCCGCCGCATCATGGCAGGCCTGCGCGAACGCGGCCTAGTCCACTCGGAAAAAGGCCATGGCGGTGGCTGGACTATCACTCGCGATCTCGAAACCGTCACCATGGCCGATGTATATGCCGCCGTCGGGGCGCCCGAGGTCTTCGCGCTCGGTAACCGCAGCGAACAGCCGTCATGCCTGGTCGAACAGGCGGTCAATGCCGCCCTCGACGATGCCTTCGCCGAGGCCGAAGCGTTGCTGATGTCGCGCTTCGCCGGCGTCACACTCGGCGCTCTGGCCGCTGATTTCAGGCAGCGTCTAAAGGCGCGGCACCAATCCCTTGAGGAGCAACATCATGATCTATGACGTCATCATCATCGGCGGCAGTTTCGCCGGTCTTTCCGCCGCCATGCAACTGGGGCGTGGCCGTCGCTCGGTCTGTGTGATCGATACCGGCCAGCCGCGCAACCGTTTCGCCAAGCACTCACACGGCTTTTTTGCCCATGATGGTGACGCCCCCCTGGCCCTGATCGGCGCCGGACGCGACAAGGTGGTTGCCTATCCCAATATCACCTTTATCGATGCGGAAGCGACAGATGTCCGTGGTCAGAACGAAGGCTTTATTGTCAGCGCCGGAGACCAGGACATCCACAGTCGCAAACTGATCCTCGCCTTTGGCATCCGCGACAACCTGCCCGACATGCCGGGTCTGACGGAGCGCTGGGGCACTTCTGTGCTTCATTGCCCCTATTGCCATGGTTATGAGTTCAAGGGGCGTCCGCTGGGCGTGCTTAGTACCACGGCCATGTCGGCCCATCAGGCCTTGATGATTCCCGAATGGGGACCAACCACTTTCTTCCTCAATGGCGGCGAGATGCCCGACAGCCAAACGCGGGCGCGACTGCAACAGCGGCAAGTGGTTATCGAACCGGGCCGCATCAACGGATTTACCGGCGGGGCGCCCAGCCTGACAGGCGTTACTCTGGAAGACGGCCGGACGGTGCCGGTGGTCGCGCTCTATCTCGGCTCTCGCACCGAACTGAATAGCCCGATCGCTGAGAAACTGGGCTGCGGTTTGCAGGATGGCCTGTTCGGCCCCGTCGTCCAAATCGACACTATGGGCCAAACCAGCGTGGCCGGCGTGTATGCGGCGGGTGATATCGCCCACTCCACCCATAACGCGACCTGGGCCACCTCATCTGGCGTGATGGCAGGCTCGGCGGCACACCGCTCCCTGATCTTTGATCCGCTCGGCATGACGTTTTAAACGGTCTATCCTTAAGCAGAAGGCCCCTTGCGACGCGTTTGCGAAGGCGCTTCACCAAACAGATCGGCATAGTATTGCGCGAACCGTCCTGCGTGGGGAAAACCATGTGCCGCGGCCACATCGGCAATGGAGCGCTGATCACGTCCGTCACTCAGGGCCTCGCGCGTCATCTTGAGCCGGACGGTGCGCAGATAAGTGTGAGGCGTTACGTCCATATGGGTGCGGAAGCTGGTTTCCAGCGTGCGGACGCTGATATTGGCGGCTCTGGCAACTACATTCATACTTGGATTGCTACGCGCCTCGCGGTGCATATAATCGCGCGCCACACGCAGATAGTTCGGCATCGGATCGGCCTTGCCGGTCTTCATGCGTTCCGAATAACGATGCGGAATACTCTCCAGCAGCAGATGGCCGAACGTCTCGGCCAGACGGTGCTGAAGCGTGCGCGACAGATCGCGGCTCTGGAAGGTGAAGGCATCCGAACACAGGGTGGCGATCAGGCGTGACAACACTTTTGCCTGGGGCGAAGACAAATCGATCACAGGCCCCAGATGCAGGTCGCGCTCAACCGGCAACTGAACGATATCGAAAAGGAAACGCTGCACCCAAGTGAAGCCGAGCTTTATAATATAGGCTTCACCGGTCTGGCCATCGGCGACGTGGCTGATATGGGTCTCGCCCAGAGGCTGGTAAATCATTGCCTTGCCAGGCATGACTTTCTGACTGTCGCCACCGCGCTTGAGCATCAGGTAGCCCTTGACCGGCATGATGATGACAAGATCCGAGGTGGAATTGGCCTGAATCTGCACAAAACCCGAGGTCGAGATTAGGCGCGCCATCAGGATATGCGGCTGGTGGTTATCGTCTTGTGACTTCAACACACCCAGATTCATCTGCCACTGAAAATCAGGGGCGGCGCCGTCACGGGCGCAGTTCCATTTGAAGAAATTGCAGATGACATCCTGAAATTTATCGAAAATATCGCCGACACACTGCCATGTCTCGAGAGAATCCAATGGGTTGCTTTCCATGGCATCATCCCTCGTCACGCGCAATCCGGCAGGGTCCGGATGAGTTGGGTTCGGGAGTAAATCAAAAACTGTCATGTTAAAAGATGACCACTGTCCAATAATAAACGCGGAAATCCGCATTACGAAAAAATCGTTCTGAACAGTAAAATAATCCACAAAGTCAAAAATCTCAAAACTTATAGTGATTTAGAATTACCCGTACTTTTCAAAGTTATCCATAAACAGCACGGCTATATCCGGAATGCGCGCAGAGTTGTTTGAGCGTTGCTGCTAAGCTTAAATCATCCTCATCGCCTTGTTATCACAAATGTTTCACGCGCCAGGGCTATTGTGGGCCACCCCGGCAAACGCCCCATCAAATCCTTACAAAAGCAGAATTGCCAAAGGGTTCGCTTTGGTCTATAGCCCGCCCCTTACTCATACCCTCCCCATCGCACCGTCTGGGGGATCAAGGGCGAATGACGGGCGTCCACCTTTATCCACCCCGATCCCGGGGCGCTTCTCAAAGGAACGCACAATGAGCGCTGACACCACACCCCAATCCAATATGAAGGCATCGCTGCTGGCCGAAACGGTCGAGCACGTCGACATCACCTCGTATGACGCCCGTCCGATCATCGATTCGATGCGCAAGATGAGCTTCTCAAGCCGCGATACCGCCCGCGCTGCCGACATCTTCAACATGGCGCTCGAAGACAAGAGCTGCTCGCCCTGGCTGATCCTGGCCGGCTCCACCTCGGCCGGCGGCTGCATGCACGTCTACCGCGACATGGTGAAATTCGGCATGATCGACGCCGTGGTCGCCACCGGCGCCTCGATCGTTGACATGGACTTCTTTGAAGCCCTCGGTTTCAAGCACTATCAGGCCGCTGGTCCGGTGGACGACAACGTGCTGCGCGACAACTACATCGACCGCATCTACGACACCTATATCGATGAAGAAGAACTGCAGAACTGCGATCACACGATCCTGGAAATCTGCAACCGCCTTGAGCCACGTGCCTATTCGTCGCGCGAATTCATCTGGGAAATGGGCAAGTGGCTCTCCGAAGGCAATGCCAAGAAGCCTGGCTCGCTGATCCAGACCGCCTATGAAGAAGGCGTGCCGATCTTCTGCCCGGCCTTCGTCGATTCGTCCGCCGGTTTCGGCCTGGTCAAGCACCAGAAGGAACGCATCAAGGCCGGCAAGCCTTACCTGATGATCGACGCCGTGGCCGATTTCCGCGAACTGACCGACATCAAGATCGCTGCCGGCACCACCGGCCTGTTCATGGTCGGCGGCGGCGTGCCGAAGAACTTCGCGCAGGATACAGTTGTCTGCGCCGAGATCCTTGGCGTCGAAGCCGACATGCATAAATATGCCGTCCAGATCACCGTCGCCGATGTGCGTGACGGCGCCTGTTCGTCCTCCACCCTCAAGGAAGCCGCCTCATGGGGTAAGGTCAACACCACCTATGAGCAGATGGTCTTCGCCGAAGCCACCACCGTCGTGCCGTTGATCGGTTCAGACGCTTATCACCGCGGCGCCTGGCAAGGCCGCAACAAGCCGCGCTGGGCCAAGCTTTTCGCTTGATCTTCGGCAAGTTAAGCGGCATTCAAGTAAATGTGAGCCGCTTTACGGCAAAAAACCGCGGATATGTTGTGCGCTGCACTAGCATTTTCCGCATGACGTATTAAGTAAGGGTTCAAGGTAACAAGACGTCAAGGATTTGACGAAGTTTTCGTTAATCTTTTTGATGGATACTTGGACCTGTAAGTTCGCCGCCGGGATCATCCCCCCCCTCGAAACCGGCGGTATGCGACGGAGACCATTGCCCCCCAATGGTCTCCGTTTTGCATTTTTTCACCCACCAACGCCTCCCTGAAATTTTGCGTTTTGGTTTATGTGGCCATGGTCGTGGACCATTGGAATTTATCAGGGTCTCATTCAGATTTCACGCTTGCAGACACGTGATCAATTTTACGACGGTAGATAGAGAAGTGGTCCCAGCGGCCGCTGACCTCGGCGACGCGATCGTAATCCGCGGCCAGAACAGGTTCGACCATCTTCAGACGGTCCAGTTGCGCGCAGCCGATCATATAGTCGCTGCCGGAAAAGACGATAAAGCGGGGACGAGCCGACAGGGCTTCCCCCAGCGGGTCTTTGTCGGGTGTCGGAAAGACGCACCAGAGGTGCATGGCGTTGAAATAGCGGACATTGGGCATGGCATGAGTAAGCACATGCGCATAATGGCCGCGGCTTAGAACCAGCAGGGAGTCATTACGGCTCAGGCCTGCGGCTTTCAGACTCTGTGCTGCCCGCACGTTGCCGATATAGTCCGGGCGACCGTCCGGTCCATCCGAAAACAACATCTTATGATCCATGAGAAGCGGCTGAAGGCAGGCGATAACGCTATAGGCCACGATCCATTGCCGGCGCTGGTGCGGCGAAAAAGCCATGCCATGACACAGGACGCCACAAAACAGGATCAGGGCGGGCGGTATCAGGTCGTAGCCGTACCAGATCTCAGGGGATCTCAGGACCAGCAGGCCAACCACGACGGCCGCATACCAGATAAGCGTCAGCGCGATCAAAGGGCTTGCGAAGACAAGCTGTAACCGCCTCAAACGCAAAAGCGCCAACGCACTGCCGGCGATCAGCACAATAACCGGCTTGATGATCGCCATGACATGCCATAATCGCAGAACCAATTCAGGACAGGCATCGGCGTCCGCAGACATGTTCAATTGCGATCGCTGCACCGCTGTCATGGCGATGGCCTCGATAACCTCACCCAGATGGCCCGCAACAGCGAAGTATAGGCCGAACGCCATGACCGGCACGGCAGCAGCCACACAAAAGATCAAGGACGGCCTGATGTCTTTTTTTAGCCATGCCTGCCAAACGAGCCAGCCCAGCATGCCCAGAGCTTCAAAGGCCGCCGTTTGCTTGACCAGGCAAGCGTAGCCGATCATCAGGCCCGCCAAAGCGATGCTGGCAAAGGTTTGCCGGCGCGTTGCCGCCGCACCGCTGTCAAGAAGCCACAGGAAGGCGGCGATCGTAAAGGCGGCCAGAATAAGCTGACAGGGCGATGACACCCCGACAAAGAACAAGGAAAAGACCGGATACAAGACACCGATCAGGACGGAAGCTTCAGGCGAGCCATGCCGCCTCATCAGTCTGTGCAGACTGTAGGCGCCCCACGCCGTGAAGACAATTTCCACACCTTTGATGGTCACCAGACTGCTGCCGAACAACATCTGGGCCACGGCAAAAATGGCGAATAGACCGGGAGGCTTGATGTCAAAACTGGCGCTATAGGGCAACTCACCTTCTAGCCAGCGCGAAGCCACCACACTGTAGAAGGCTTCATCATCATGAATGACGTGCGCAAATGGCAAACGCACAAGGCAGGTCCATACCAGGCACAGGACGCCAGCCGTAAAGGCCGGTCTTGAGGTGCAGAACGGCCGGATCGACGCGAAGGATTTTAAGATGACCAAAGGGGATCCGGACAAAGACGTTTGTTATCTCATGTTACCGCAACACTCTTAAGGTTCTGTGGATGCGCAAGGCGCATCATAAGGAGCGCCAATTCTCCGACACCTTAAGATGCGTTAACCATTTAAATACCTGATTATGTGTAGGGTTCGGACATGACAACGCCAATTCGCCCCTCCCTCGCCCAGATGCTCAACCCGCAGTCGACGCCGGCCGCCAAGCCGACTGCGGACGGCAGTTTTGTCAGCGCGCTTTCGGCACAGAAGGCCTTCTTTCAGCAGGTCACGGCCCCCAAGATCACGCCGGCCACCTATACCGCAGCCGACATCACCCGCGCCACAACACCAGCGTCCGCCTCACAGGTCAGCACCGGCGCCCAGGACGCGACCCAGCCGCTGCGGCGGCCGGGCTCTTACCTCAATATCGTGATCTAGCCCTTGATCTCTTTGACGACCGGCGCATGGACCAGGTCTTCGGTCTCCGCCGCTGCATTGATACCTTCAGACAAGGGCGGAAACGGCAGCTTCTTCATCTTCTTGGCGCTGAACTTGTCTTTTTTCTTGCCAGGCTTCTTCTCGGCCTTCTCAGCCACCTTTTCGGTTTTGGGCGTCTTGGGAGATTTCGGCGCCTTTTCCTTGCGCGGCTTGCCATCGGCTTCGCTCAGTTCGTCCTCACGCGCGTGGGTCAGCTTACGCAGCAGCTTGACGAAGCTGTCGCGCTTGGGCGGCGACAACAGGCTGAGAATCTTGTCATCAGCGGCCAAAACGCGCGGCTCCATGTCGGAGAGCGCCGTCTTGCCAGCTTCGGCGATCTGAACCAGATTGGCGCGGGCGTCGGTAGCTGAGCGCTCGCGCGCCACCAGCCCCTTGGCCAGCATGCGTGACACCAGGTCCGCCAGGGTCGAGCGATCAATGCCGGTCACCTTGACCAGATCGGTTTGGGACAGGCCTTGCGTGCCTTCCAGCGCCTTCAGGACGGCATATTGACGCTGGGAAAGCGCGCCTTCGCCAGCTTCAGCATTATAGATATCGAGCGCTATCTGCAAAACACGGTGGAGCAGATGCGAGGGCGAATCATCGAGGCCGTTTTTCGACATGGCTTTTTCACTGTTCTTGCTGGTTTGGGTCTTATTGGTGCGGGATTTGGATTTCTTCATGACGCCCTCCCAGGGTCCGGCCGAAACACGCTGAACCTTGTCATGATTATATGTCGCTTTCACGACAATTCAATCCGTATGCGGAATATAACCTTCAGCCATGCTCAAGCGTCTTTATCTGTAACCTGTTCATCACTCATGCGATCAGTAATCATGTTTTTCATCAGGAAGGGCAACAGGCAGATCGACAGCAGGACGGGGCCACCGATCATCGAGCCCATCTTCCACACCATCCAGACGCTGTCGCTCTGCGTGCGCCAGACCACCTCATTGACCGCGGCCATGGCGAGGTAGAAAAGGGCGTAATAGAGGGTGAGGCGTGGCCAGGCCGCATCCTTGAGCTTGAGCGCATCGCCAAGCAGGACTTTAAGCGGTTGCTTTTTGAGCAGGAGCGCACCCAGCAAAATACCGCCGATCAGCACGTCGACAATCGTCATCTTGATCTTCACGAACATCGGATCATGGGTGAGCACGGTCAGGATGGTCATAGGAATGGTGATGACGCAGGACACGAGCGGAATCCACGCAATGCGCTTTTCCATGATCAGGCCGGCGATGAGAGCGATCAGCGAGGCCGCCCCTAGTGCGCCGGACGCCCAGATCAGGGCGTCCTTTTCCGGCGCGATCTTGAGCAGTTTGTAAACGAGGAAGGTGAGACCAAAGGCGATCAGCGGGCCATAATCGACCGCCATCTTGACGTGGTTCTGCTTCGGCGCATCCGGCTTCAAGGCCAGTTCGGGATTGATTTCGCCGAATTTTTCCGCCGCACCGGCCAGGGCCTTATCGACTATCCTGTCACCTTCCCGGATCTCCTTGGCAAGATCGACAGGGGCGGCATCCGATTCAGACTTTGGCGGCAGGCTCATCGCTATTCCTTATCCGAAAGGGGCTCTAACCCAACCATGGAGCGGGCAAAATCGCGCGCCTTGAAGGCGTGCAGGTCTTCGATATCTTCACCGACGCCTATCAGCTTGATCGGGGCATCGGAGGCCTTGGCGATCGGAATGAGAATGCCGCCGCGGGCCGTACCATCCAACTTGGTCATGACGAGGCCGGAAACAAAGGCCTGACGGCCAAAAATCTGTTCCTGACTGAGCGCATTGCGGCCCACCGTGGCGTCTAACACCAGCAGGGTTTCGTGCGGGGCATCGGGATCGACCTTCTTGATGACCCGCACGACCTTCAGGAGCTCGTCCATCAGGGCCTGCTTGTTTTGCAGGCGGCCGGCCGTATCGATCAGGACGACGTCGTAGCCTTCTTCCTTCGCCTTGATGAAGCTGTCGTAGGCAAGGCCCGCCGCATCGGCGCCGGTCTTGCGGCCCATGAAATCAGCGCCGGCGCGTTCCGACCACACCTTAAGTTGCTCGACGGCGGCGGCGCGGAAGGTATCACCCGCCACAATCAGCACCTTGGCGCCGCTCTTGGTCAGCTTGGCGGCGATCTTACCGAGCGTCGTCGTCTTGCCGGAGCCATTGACGCCGACGAACAGCACGACATAGGGCTTGGGGCCGGAGAGCGGATCGAAGGTGCCTTCGTGACCGACCAGTTCATCCGCCAGCGCTTCGGCCAGAGCCGAGCGCACGGCATTGGCATCCTTGGCCGAACTGAACTTTTGCTGCGCCATCTTGGCCGCGATGGTGGCGGATATCTGCGGGCCTAAGTCGCTTTCGACCAGCAGGTCTTCCAGCTCTTCAAGGGCGGCATCATCCAGCGCTTCCTTTTGCTGGAACACTTGCGTCACTGACTCGGTCAGGGTTTGCGAGGTGCGCGAAAGGCCCTGCGTCAGACGCTGTAGCCAGCCTGTTTTCTTCTGTTCAGTCATACCGCTTGCTGTAGCTCAGTTTGCACGAGGCTGCCAATGACATGTTTGCCATCGTGGCCGTGGATAAGAATATCGCTGATACCGCCGACGACCGCGTCTCCGCTGAAAACCACCTCGGTAAAATCAGCGGCGCGGGCGAAGCCGGGCTTCTCGACTACGCAGGAGAGCGTGCGGTTATGTTGGCGGCTAAGGTGGCGGGTAAGCGCTTCCTCGGCCTTGGCGCGCAGCCGGGCGGCGCGCTCCTTGATAGTGGTGCGCGCCAGTTGCGGCATCTTAGCGGCGGGTGTCTGCGGGCGCGGCGAATAGGGAAAGACGTGGACGAACGACAGATCGCAGGCATCGACCAGCGATACGGCGTTGGCGAACATCTCTTCTGTTTCGGTCGGAAAACCAGCGATCATATCGGCGCCGAACGAGATATCCGGACGGACGGCGCGCACCTTTTCGACCAGGGCGATACTGTCAGCGCGCAGGTGCCGCCGCTTCATGCGCTTGAGGATCATGTCGTCGCCATGTTGCAGCGACAAGTGCAGATAGGGGGCGAGGCGTTCTTCTTCAGCAAAGGCGCGCAGAAGCGTATCGTCGATCTCGGCCGCATCGATGGAGGAGAGACGCAGGCGCTTGAGATCGGGCACCAATTTTAAGATACGCGTCACCAGATTGCCGAGTTGCGGCGTGCCGGGCAGGTCCGTGCCCCACGAGGTCAGGTCGACGCCGGTCAGCACCACCTCATTATAGCCCTGCGCCACCAGCTTCTGCGTCTGGCTGATGACATCGCCCGCCGCAGCCGAGCGCGAATTGCCGCGGCCATAAGGGATGATGCAGAAGGTGCAGCGATGATCGCAGCCGTTCTGCACCTCGACAAAAGCGCGGGCGCGATCCTTCAGACCATCAATCAGATGGCCAGCGGTTTCCTGAACCGAGAAGATATCGTTGACTGTGATGCGTGCGCTATCGGGCGTCAGCTTGTAACTGCCAGCCTTTTGCTTGTCGCCATTGCCGATGATGAAATCGACCTCAGCCATATTGGCAAAGGTGTCCGGATCGGTTTGCGCCGCGCAGCCGGTGACGATCAGCTTGGCGTCGGGGTTTTCCTTGCGGGCGCGACGGATCGCCTGACGCGCCTGGCGCACGGCTTCGCCGGTGACGGCGCAGGTGTTGAAGATGATGGCGTTGTCGAGCCCATCCTCAGCGGCGGTCTTGCGAATGACCTCGCTCTCATAGGAGTTCAGACGGCAGCCGAAGGTGACGACATCGACCTTTTTTTCATTTTCCGGGCTCACAGCGTGCCCTCAAACTCGACCTCAATCGGGCCGGTCATGATGACGTGATCATTTTCCGCCCAGGCGATATGCAGCGGCCCACCATCCATGATGACGGTGGCGGATCGGTCGGTCAGGCCGCGACGGGCGGCGGCCACAAGCGTGGCGCAGGCGCCGGTGCCGCAGGCCATCGTGATGCCGGCGCCGCGTTCCCAGACCCGCATCCGGATGGTCTGACGATCAATGATCTGCGCGAACTCGACATTGACGCCTTCGGGGAAAAGCGGATGGTTTTCGATCAGCGAACCGTTGGCGGTGACATCGACGCGGTTGACATCGGCGACAAAGAAAACGACGTGCGGATTGCCCATGCTGACGGCGACCGGCGTATGATAGAGCGGCGCGTCGATCGGCCCGACCTGCAATTCAAGGCGCTCGGTATTCATCTCTTCCGAGAGCGGAATTTGCTGCCAGTCAAGGCCCGGCTTGCCCATATCGACGCTGGCCGTGCCGGTTTTGGCGTCGGCGCGCAGCACACGCGCCTTGGCCAGGCCGCCCAAGGTGTCGATCTTCAGCGTTTTATCGGAAGCATCCCGGTTCAAGTACCAGGCGACGCAGCGCAGAGCATTTCCGCAGGTCTCGACCGTGCCGCCGTCATTGTTCCACACGCGCATAAAGGCGTCGCCCTGCGGCGACCCTTCGATGCTGATAAGCTGATCAAAGCCGATACCGGACGCGCGGTCACCCCAGGCGCGGATCTGCTCCGGCGCCGGTGTAAAGGCGGTATCGCGGGCGTCTACGACAATGAAATCATTGCCGAGGCCGTTCATCTTTAAAAAAGGTCTGGGCATCTTGAGAAAAGGACGGGTCATTTCCGGCTTATATAGTCGTAATGGGGCTGAAAATGTAGTGCTTTCTTTAAGTTATGGGGTTTGGCTTGGCGCCCCCGGGGCCTGTGGCCCCAAGACTTGACCTTAATCCAATAAAAAATCCCCGCCCCCATAGGGGCGAGGCTTTCCTATTGGATAGAAGAAGATGTGGGGTCGCGGACCCCACGCCCCATAAGCTTAAGCGAAGCCACGCAGCCGCATCAGCGCATCACGCTGCACATCGCGGCCGAGGAAATTGCGATAGGCCACGTCCTGCGGAAGGGTGTCACCCACGCTGAGAATAGTCTCGAAATAATGCTTGGCGGTAGGACCTTCAAATGGCCCGCCCTCCTTCATGAACTTCTCATAGGCATCGGCCACCAGAGCGTCCGACCACAGATAGCTGTAATAACCCGCTGAATAACCGTCATCGGCGAAGATGTGCGCAAACTGCGTCGGGCGGTGACGCATGACGATTTCCTTCGGCATGTTCAGCTTGGCCAGTTCGGTCTTTTCAAACCCAACGATGTCGATATCGGTATCGCCGGCCAGGTGATACATCATGTCGATCAGGGCACACGCCAGGTATTCGACCGTGGCGAAGCCCTGATTGAACTTCGACGACTTGACCAGCTTGGCCTGCAATTCGGCCGGCATCGGCTTGCCGGTTTCATAATGGATGGCGAACTGGTTCAGCACCACCGGCAGGGGTAGCCAGTGTTCGTTGAGCTGCGACGGGAACTCGACGAAATCGGTCGCCGTGTTGGTGCCGCCCTGCGATGGGTAATAGGCATTGGATGACAGGGCGTGGAGCGCGTGACCAAACTCATGGAACATGGTTTCGGCGTCATCCCATGAGATCAGGATCGGCTTGCCGGGCTCAGCCTTGATGAAATTGCAGTTGTTCGAGCAGATGCAGATGTGGCCCAGCATATGGGACTGGCCCTGATACTCGGTTTCCCACGCGCCGGAAGACTTACCTTCGCGCGCATAGGGATCATAATACCAGACACCGACCTGCTTGCCGGCGCGCAGCACCTTGTAGGTCGTCACATCCGGGTGGAAGACCGGCACGTCGTTCACCTTGACGAACTCGAAGCCGTACATCTTGTTGGCGGTCCAGAACATGGCGTCCTGCATCTTGTCGAGCTGGAGATAGGGCTTCACTTCCGACTCGTCGAGATCGTACTTCGCCTTCTTCACCTTCTCGGAATAGAAGCGGTAATCCCACGGTGCGATGGTAATGTTGGCACCTTCCGAATCCGCGATCTTTTGCATGTCGGCCACTTCCTCGTTGACGCGATTGACCGCCGGTCCCCACACCGCCTCCATCAGGTTCATGGCGTTTTCCGGCGTCTTGGCCATGGCGACTTCGAGGCGCCAGTGGGCGTGCGTCGGGTAACCGTAGAGCTTGGCGCGCTTTGCCCGCAGCTTGAGGATCTGGGCGCCAATCTTCTTGTTGTCCCACTGATCGTTGTTGTCGCCGCGCATGATGTAGGCGGTCCACACCTTTTCACGCAGATCGCGGCGGGTGGAATAGGTGGTGAAGGGCTCCATGGCCGAGCGCGTGTTCTGCACGGCATAGAGGCCGTCCTTGCCGAGATCCTTGGCCTTCGAGGCCAGGGCAGCGACGAAGTTTTCCGGCAGGCCGGCCAGATCGTCCTTGGTGATGAAGGTCGCCTGCGCCTCGTCGTGCTTCAGATTGTTGGCGAAGGTGTTGAACAGGGTGGCCAGTTGCTGATTGATGTCAGCCACTTCTTTCTTCTGTTCGGGCGAAAGCTTGGCGCCGGCGCGGACAAAGCCGTTGTACTTCTTCCACAACAGGCGATCCTGCTGCGGATTGAGCTTGAACTGAGCACGGTTGTTATAGACCGTCTCGATGCGCTGGAAGAGGTCGGCATTCTGCGTGATCTCATCACCAAAAGCCGCCTTGATCGGCGACAGTTTGGCGGAAACGTCCGGGAAGCCGCCGGTCGAGAGGTTTGAGTCCCACACACTGTAAACAGAACCGACGCGATCATAGGCCGCACCGGACACTTCAAACGGCTCGATAATGCTCTCGAAGGTCGGGGCTGAACGCTTCATGGTGATCGCCTTGATCTCCGCGCGCGTGGCGTCCATGGCGGCCAGGGTGGCGGGCTCGAAATCGGCGATCTTCACCTTGTCGAAGGGCGGAACACCACCATAGGGACCGGTCCAGGGCTGGGTCAGATAAGCTGTGGCGATGGCTGCGCCTCCCATAGTTTCAGAGTGTGCAAATGCAGGGGTAACGAAGGCAGCGGCGCTGGTGCCGGCCATCAGGCTAAGAGCAGCGCGACGGTTCATATTCGACATGGTGAAGTTCTCTTAGGGGGTGACACTTTTGACTCTTTTGTGACCCATACGCCTGTTTACGACGGCTGGCAAAAATCGTAGGAATCAGACCACTAGGCTGCATACGATATGCGGCCAAATTAAGTTTTAGTAATATAGGATACTATGTATGGCGATCGGCGTTTTTGATTCCGGCATCGGCGGTTTGAGCATCCATCGCGCGCTGGTCGACCGGATGCCCCAGGCCGATTTCATCTATCTCGCCGACCAGAAGAACACACCCTATGGCGATAAGAGCGGCGAAGAGATCGTCGAGCTGACGCGTCAGGGCTGCGAAACGCTGTTCGAGGCCGGCGCCTCGCTGGTCGTGCTGGCCTGCAACACCGCCTCTGCCGTCGCCCTGCGCCGCCTGCAATCGACATGGCTGGCGCAATTTCGCAAAACCTACAAGCGTCCTGTCAATGTGCTGGGCATCATAGTGCCGACCATCGAGGCCGCCACCGGTCTGCCGTGGGAACACGAGGCCGAGCGCCGTGGTGAAAAGATCCAGAAACTGGATGTTGTCGGTGTTTTCTCGACCGTCGCCACCGCCCGTTCGCGCGTCTATGAAATCGAGATCGACAAGCGCCGTCAGGACCTGGCTGTTTTCACCGAGGCCTGTTCGGGTCTGGCCGATCTGATTGAACGCGATGCACCGCGCGAAGATCTTTCGGCCAAGATCAAGGGCCATGTCGAGAGTTCTGAAAATCCGCATCGGCCGCTACCCGGATCGCGCCATTCTCGGCTGCACCCATTATGAAATCGTCGCCGATCTGTTCCGCGAACACCTGCCCGCCGGCACCCCGCTGATCCATCAGCCTGCGCCAGTGTCTAAGGCACTGGCCGAGTATATCGAGCGCCATCCGGAATATACCATTGGGGATACCGGCCGCCGCACCTTCCTCACCACCGGCGTACCGCGTACGCAGTCCCGCCTGATCGAAGCCTTCTGGGGAGCGCCCCTGACCTTCGAATCCACCGCCGCCGTGGTGGGCTGATATGATCGGACGGCTTGCGGCACTGGTGTTTCTGGGGATGCTGCTGGCCGCTGGCGCGCATGCCCAAGATTTCGGCCCAAACACCAGAACCGCAAGCCTGGTCCGACGTCACCGAGGTGGTCGTGCGCGCCAAGGTCGCCGGCCCGGCCATGTGGAAGCTGACGCGCGGCCAATCCAGCGTATGGGTGTTGGGTACGCTCGCCGAAACCCCGGAAAGCCTGACCTGGGACACCACCCGCGTGAAGCGCCTGCTCAAGGGCGCGCGCTACGTCATCGTGCCGGGCGCCTCGCGCGGTGGCGACATCGCCGGCAAGCGCTGGCTCAAAGGCTCCGAACTGCCAAGCGGCACCTATCTTTACGATCTTGTGCCGCCCGCGGCCTATGCCCGCTTTGAAAAGGTCGTGGCACACACGTCAGGCCTCAGGGCCAGCGATTACGCCTACAAGATTCCAATGCGCGCCGGCATGGAGCTTTTTTCCGATGTGCTGGCAGAAAACCATATCCGTCGCTACGACATCGTGCGTCAGGTCACCGCTTTGGCCGCCAATGCCGGTGTGGCGTCGCGCATCGCCTATACGGTCAATGCCGACACCCTCTCCGATCAGTGGCTCAAGCTCGATGCCGAGGCCAATAGGGCCTGCTTCAACACCTTTCTCGATGGTATCGACTATAACCTCACCGTCCTGCCGGGTATGGCGCAGGCGTGGGCGCAAGGCGACGTCAAGACCGCCCTGTCGCAATATCGCGAGTCCGCCCTCCTGACCTGCAATCTGTCGACACCGGAATGGGGCCAGCAATACGATGCTCTCTTCATCGGCGGCATGACCACAGCCATTGAAGAGGCGTTGAAAACCCCTGGCAAGAGCCTGGCGGTCGTGCCTTTCAGCGATCTGCTGCGCAAGGATGGCGTGCTCGATCGTCTGCGCGCCGCCGGTGTCGTGGTGACCTCGCCCGCCCAATAAAAGAGTCACAGAAGTCACGTAAACTGACGTTTTCATTCCCTGGAAAATGCCATGTCCCTGAAAGCTCTTTTCCTCGCCCTGACGGTCATGCTCGCCCTGCCGCCTATGGCCGTGGCGCAGGAAGCCTGGCCGGAAACCGAGGTGGTGGTGCGCGGCAAGGCAGCGGTTGGCCCCGCCCTGTGGCGCGTTACCAAAGGCGACTCGCAGGTTATCATTCTCGGCATACTTCCGGTTTTTCCGAAGAAACAAGTGTGGAGCACGAAGCGCGTCGAAGGCGCCTTGCGCGGCGCCAACTGGCTGATCACACCGGCGGACAGCAGCACCGGCATCGGCGATATGTGGATGATGATGTCGAAGAAGGGTCTGCCCAATCGTCAGAACCTGAAAGACGCTTTGCCGCCGGAACTTTACGCCCGCTATGAGACCACAGCCAGGCGTGCCGGCGTTCCGATCAAGGATTTCGCCCGCGACAAGCCAGTCTGGGCCGGCGCCCGTCTGCGCCGCGAGGTGCTGCAAAAGCTGGCCTTAAGCGATGACGCCACGCTGTCGACCGTGCGCCGTCTGGCCGGACAGGCGGGCGTACCGGTTAAGTCGGCCGGACGGTATGATATAGGGCCGATCTTCAAGGCCGTGAACGCCATGGATAACAGGGCTGGTCAGGATTGCCTGCGCTACACGCTCGATGATATCGACTTCAATCTGGATCGCGCGCCTCTGGCCGCGAAAGCCTGGGCGGTTGGTGATATCGCCACGGTGCGCCGCCACTATCAGGGATCGACCTTGCTGAAATGCCTGTCCGGTTCGCCGCAGGCCGCCGCCATGATGGATCGCAGCGTCACCAATTCCGCCCGCGCCGTCACCACCGCGCTCAACAAACCCGGCAAAACCGTCGCCGTCTTTCCTCTGGCGCTTTTACTACGCAAGGGCGGGGTACTCGATCAGTTGCGCGCGCAAGGGTACGACGTGTCGAATCCGAGGGATTAGACAAAGGCAAGGGGTCGCAGACCCCTTGACCCCGAAACTGAACCGTATCTATTTGTATAATGCAAAAAAAGCCGGACCTCTAAAGGGCCCGGCTTTTTTAGTATTAAGCGATTAAACACTGTCGAGTTCCGAGGTCCAGGAGGCCGCGCCTCCTGCCCTTAACCTACTCCGCCGCGATATCAATCGGCAGGCTCGTGCGGATCAGGTGATCGAAAGCCGACAGCCCCGCTTTGGAGCCTTCGCCCATGGCGATGATGATCTGCTTATACGGCACAGTCGTGGCGTCACCGGCGGCGAAGATGCCGTGCGCCGAGGTCTCACCGCGATCATCGATCTCGATTTCACCACGCGGCGACAGGTTGATGGTGCCTTTGAGCCATTCGGTATTGGGCAGCAGGCCGATCTGGACGAAGATCCCTTCCAGCTCAATCGTGTGGGCCGTTTCGTGGATACGATCCTTGTACGACAGGGCCGTCACCTTGGCCCCGTCACCGTGCACTTCGGTGGTCTGGGCGTTGGTGATCACCGTCACGTTCGGCAGGCTGTAGAGCTTGCGTTGCAGCACGGCGTCGGCGCGCAGTTCCGGGGCGAATTCGAGCAGGGTGACATGGGCCACAATGCCGGCCAGATCGATGGCTGCTTCAACGCCGGAATTGCCGCCGCCGATCACCGCCGTGCGCTTGCCCTTGAAGAGCGGACCGTCACAGTGCGGGCAGTAAGCCACGCCCTTGTTGCGGTACTGGTCTTCGCCCGGCACGCCCATCTGGCGCCAGCGTGCGCCGGTCGAGATGATGACGGTACGGGCGCGCACTGAAGCGCCGCTTTCCAGACGCACCTCAGCCAGACCGCCGGGCTCGGTGGCCGGGATCAGCGACGTCGCCTTTTGCAGGTTCATAATATCGACGTCATATTCCCTGACGTGCTGCTCCAGCGCCGTGGCCAGTTTCGGACCTTCGGTATGCGAGACCGAGATGAAGTTCTCGATCGCCATGGTATCGAGCACCTGACCACCGAAGCGCTCAGCCACCACGCCGGTGCGGATACCCTTGCGGGCGGCATAGACGGCAGCGGCAGCACCGGCGGGACCACCACCGACGATGAGCACGTCGAATTCCGACTTGGCATCGATCCTGGCGGCTTCGCGAGATTGAGCCCCCGTATCGATCTTGGCGAGGATCTGCTCCAGCCCCATGCGGCCCTGACCGAAAGGCTGGCCATTGATGAGAATGGTGGGGACGGCCATCACCTGACGCGCCTCGACCTCGCCCTGGAACAGGGCGCCGTCGATGGCGACGTGCTTGATCTTGGGATTGAGCACGCTCATCAGGTTCAGCGCCTGCACCACGTCCGGGCAGTTCTGGCAGGTCAGCGAGAAGTAGGTCTCGAAGCGCAGTTCGCCGTCGATCTCCAGCGCCTTGACCTGCTCGATCACATCGGCTTCGACGCGTGGCGGGTGGCCGCCGACCTGCAGCAGCGCCAGCACCAGAGAGGTGAATTCGTGGCCCATCGGCAAACCGGCAAAGGTAACGCTGATCTCGGTGCCCGGGCGATTGATGGCGAAGGACGGCACGCGGGCGTCGCTGCCATCGGTCTTCAGCGAAACCTTGCCGGACGCCTCGACGATATCGTTCAGCAGGTCCAGCATGTCGCGCGATTTCGCGCTGTCATCGACCGTAGCGACCAGTTCAATCGGCATCCGGAGATTTTCCAGATACGCTTTTAGTTGCGTCTTCATCCCTGCGTCAAGCATGGTGGTACTCCGTTAGAAAATAGGGGGAAATCATTGTCCATATTTAAGCTCTTTTTTGACGCGCAATTTAACCAAAAACCGGTAGCCACTTTTTGGATTGCGCTCGGAGAGCCCAGATAAGGATAATGATGAGGGGAGCGAACTCCCCTCAAAGGAGGCACATGGGGGAAAGCTTATTTCCCCCATGACTACCTTAGATCTTGCCGACGAGGTCGAGCGAAGGCGCAAGCGTCTTTTCACCTTCTTCCCACTTGGCCGGGCAGACTTCGCCAGGGTGCGAGGCGACGTATTGCGCAGCCTTGACCTTGCGGAGCAGTTCGGTGGCGTTACGGCCGACGCCTTCCGAGGTGATTTCCATGAACTGGATGATACCGTCCGGATCAACCAGGAAGGTGCCGCGGTCAGCCAGACCAACGCCCGGACGCATCACGTCGAAGTTGTTGGTGATGGTGCCGGATTGATCGCCAACCATGTAGTAGTTGATCTTCCCGATGGCGGGCGAGGTGTCATGCCAGGCCTTGTGCGAGAAGTGCGTGTCGGTCGAAACCGAGAACACTTCAACGTTCAGCTTTTGCAGCTCCGGATAATTGTCGGCCAGGTCTTCCAGCTCGGTCGGGCAGACGAAGGTAAAGTCGGCCGGGTAGAAGAAGAAGATGGACCACTTGCCCTTGGTATCGGCGTCGGAGATGTCGACGAACTTGCCTGCCTTGTAAGCGGTGGCCTTGAAAGGCTTGATGGCGGTGTTGATGAGAGCCATGGGATATTTCCTTGATAAGAGTGGAACCGGGTTAAGCGGTACGAGGGGGACAATCGCTCAAAACAATCAATAGAGCAAATTTGTTTTATTTTATTTTTGCATAAATTTATCTTATAGAGACGTGTGCGGATGGTTTTACGCCCGCAAGGCACTTTCGGCGCGCAACACCGCCGAGATAGCGTTGACCGTGGCGGCGATACGCAAAGCGGCCTGCACCTGCACGGCGCTGACGCCATGGCCACGCAACACCTTTTCATGGCTATCCATGCACAGGCCGCAGGCATTAACCGCCGAGACCGCCAGTGCCCATAGCTCAAAATCGACCTTATCGACGCCGGGATTGGTCAGGGCGTTCATGCGCAGGCCCGAACGCAGGGTCTCGTATTCTTTGTTGTGCATCAGATGCAGGGCGCGGAAATAGACATTGTTCATGCCCATGATCGCCGCGGCAGCCTTGGCTGCGGTGACGGCTTCCGACGTCAGCGCTTGCGCGGCGGCGGCCTCGATGTTCTGCACCACCGCCGGCACACCGATGGCATGGGCGCACGCCAGGAAGGTGCCCCACTTCTGCTGATCACTTAGCAGCGTTTCCGCCAGCAGATTGCTCAGATTGAGCGACAGGTCGCGGCCATAGGCGGGAATCAGGCTTTGCAGGGCTTCAATAGACATGGGGTCACTCGACTTTGAATTAAACGTGGTTATGAATTTTGACAATTCAATAAATTGATCTTATATTGCCTTCATGCTCCCCACCCTCAGACAATTGCAATATCTTAAACTGCTGGCCGAACATAAGAGTTTCGGCGGCGCAGCGGAAGCGGCCTTCGTATCGCAGCCAGCCCTCTCTTCCGGCATCGCCGAACTGGAGAAAATCCTGGGTGTACGCGTGGTCGATCGCTCGCGCGGCCAGGTGATCCTGACGGCAGTCGGCGAAGAAATGCTCAAGCGCTCGGAAGATATTCTGGCACGTACGGAAGATCTGGTCGAGGCGGCGCACGGCGCCAACCGGCCCCTCACCGGCCGTTTCCGGCTGGGGGTCATCCCGACCGTGGCGCCCTTCCTGCTGCCCAAGGCCCTGCTCAAACTGCGCCACGAATTTCCCGACCTGCGGCTGTTCCTGCGCGAAGACCAGACCGCGCGCCTGATTGCCTCGCTCAAATCCGGTGCGCTCGATGCTGCTGTCATCGCCCTGCCCTACGATCTGTCGGGGCTGGACAGCGCCTTTATATGCAAGGACGAGATCGTGGCGGCCACGCCCTTTGGCCACCATCTGTCGATGGGATCGCACATCTCACCGGAAGATCTGAAACACGAAGAACTGATCCTGCTGGAGGATGGTCACTGCCTGCGCGATCATGCCCTGGCTGCCTGTTCGTGGACCTCGCCCACCGGCACCTCGGAATCGCTGTCGACCTATACGGCTTCGCACGGCGGAGGCTTCGCGGCGACGTCGCTCAATACCCTGGTGCAGATGGTCGGCTCCGGTCTTGGTGTGTCGCTGCTGCCGGCCATGGCGGTCGAGTCCGGCCTGATCAAGTCATCCGAGGTCAGCGTACGCCCTCTTGCGTCCGATCACGCCTTCCGCGATATTGTCGTCATCTGGCGCGCCGGTTCGAGCCGTGCTGCTGAGGCCCGGTTGCTGGCCGAAAAGCTCAAGGAATAGACCATGCGGATCGCTGCCGTTCTGTTCGCCATGCTGGCCTTAAGCGCCTGTTCGGAACCCGCCGAGCCGGAACCTCAACCGGTATCGGTCGCCGCTCCACCGCCGGTGATCGACCTGTGGCCCGGTAAGTACGAAGGCGACCTGATGGTGCGCATCAACGGCACACTGGGCGCGCATAAGGTGACTTTGGTCGCGGCCCAGGCCGATGGCTGCACCGGCGATATCGGCCTGGCCGGTGGCGAACCGGCAAAGGACGTCTCACCCACCGAACTCAGCCTGACGCTCAAGCCGGCCGACACGACCACCTGCACGATCCGCATCGTCAAGACCGGCGACAAACTGACCGTGAGCGAACAGGGCGTCTGCACCACCTATCACGGCCTGTCATGCACGTTTGACGGAACCGCTGTGAGGATGAAGTGATCAGAGCGCGAACGGGACAGCATGCGTCCGTAGCCAGGGTTCAACCGCTTCAAAACGGAAGGTTTGCGTTTCGTAAAGACCGGTAACAAACGGGATTGAGACTTGAGCTGTTACGTTAAGGCCTATCCCATTGATAAGCAGAAAAACGTGCATGGACGCAAAAGCCGTCCTCTTATTGCCGTCAATGAAAGGATGATTTTGCGAAAGACTTTCCCAAAGGGCAGCCGCCTGTTGAATCACATCTGCATAATATCCCGTCTGCGGCCTAAACAAAGCAGCTTCCAACTGACCAAGATCGCGCACGCCTGACGCGCCGCCGAACTGCACCAACTGGATATCATGAATACCTAAGACATCTTGAAGAGTCAGATATCGCGTCACTATTCCGCAAGCTTCTTATAAAGAGACGCAAACTGTTCCATACTCATTGCCAACGCATCGGCAACTGACAGGGTGGGCGCTTGCCGCGCTTCAATTAGCTTGCCAACAGCTTCCTCCACCAGTGACTGCAATTGACGGCCTTCCGCCTTGGCCAAAGCGCGCAAATCAGCCAGCAGGGCGCTATCCATCTGGGTGGCGAATTTTTCACGAGACTGATGTTCGGTCATGTTTGGTCTCCCGGGATTGCCATATCATGAAATTTCATGACAGACTAGGTCTCCGGCACATTCGCCTTCAACTCATCCAACCAGATTTTCGCATTGCCATCGCTGGGTGCGCGCCAGTCGCCACGCGGGCTGAGCGCGCCGCCGGAGATCAGTTTCGGACCATTGGGCACCGCTGAGCGCTTGAACTGCGAAAGGGTGAAGAAGCGGAACAGGAACAACTCCAGCCATTTCCGGATTTCCGGAAGCGTGTATTTATCCTTCCACGCCTGGTAACTGAGAAAAGCAACCTTGGACGGTTTCAGACCATAGCGCGTGATGTAATAGAGGTTGAAATCCTGAAGTTCATAGGGCCCCACCTTGTCCTCGGTACGCTGGATCACGCCGGCTTC
Source organism: Asticcacaulis sp. MM231 (assembly GCF_964186625.1). Lineage (NCBI taxonomy): Bacteria > Pseudomonadati > Pseudomonadota > Alphaproteobacteria > Caulobacterales > Caulobacteraceae > Asticcacaulis > Asticcacaulis sp. MM231. The sequence continues at coordinate 332,063 of NZ_OZ075108.1, read as the reverse complement.
GATCGGCACAAGTTCCGGCGAGATTTCACGCTCGAGTACCGATTGCAGGATGCGGCCAGTCCTGGCGTCAAACTCCTTGGCCGCCGCCCAGCGGATCAGGTGCTGGATCAGGGTTTTCGGTGCGCCACAATTGACATTGTAGTGGCTCATATGATCGCCGACGCCATAGGTGCACCAGCCGAGCGCCAGTTCCGACAGATCGCCGGTGCCGACGACGAAGCCCTTCTTTTCGCCCGCCAGTCGGAAAAGGAAGTCGGTGCGCAAACCCGCCTGCACGTTCTCAAAATTGACATCGTAGACACGCTCGCCGCGTGAGAACGGGTGGCCGATATCGAGCAGCATGCGCTTGGCTGCCGGTCGGATATCAAGCACTCCGGAAGAGATACCGAGCGCCTTCATCAGTTTTAGCGCATCATTGCGTGAGCCGGTCGAGGTGCCGAAACCGGGCATGGTATAGCCGTGAATATTGGTGCGCGGAATACCCAGACGATCGAACGCCTTGCACGCCACGATCACCGCATGGGTCGAATTGAGCCCGCCGGAAATACCGATGACGACATTCTGCGTATGGCTGGTGGAGAGCCGCTGCATCAGGCCATGAACCTGAATGTTGAAGGCCTCGTAACAGTCTTCGTCGAGCCGCTCCTTATCGGCGGGCACATAGGGAAAACGCGGCACAGAGCGATGGAAATCGGTTAAGTTGTGAGGCGTGTAGGAGAATGTGCGAAACATATCCTGGTTCGCGGCAGAAAATACTCGCGCATCATTAAACGTGCCGTTTCGTAGCCTGTCCTGTACTATGCGGCTCACATCAATATCAGCCAAGGTCATTGTGTCCGATGTAAAGCGTTCGCCTTCAGCCAACAAATCGCCCATTTCGTAGATCAATGACTGCCCATCCCACGCGAGATCCGTCGTCGATTCCCCTGGCCCTGCTGCACTATAGGCGTAGCAACATATCAAGCGTTCGGACGTGGCCGCGCACAATCTCTTGCGGGCCCGAGATTTGCCAACCACAACCGGCGAAGCCGACAGGTTCACAATTATCGTCGCTCCATTCAATGCCAGCCGTGTGGAAGGCGTTACGGGTGACCAGACGTCTTCGCAAATTTCCACACCAAAGCTAAAAGCTTCGAAACCGTACGCTCTGAAAACAGGCACCTTGGAATCAACGAAAAGAGCATATCCGCGTCCTTTAGCGTCTTTCAGCATTGGCGCTTCGCCCATCAACTGAGAACCGGAAGCGAAATATCGCTTTTCATAATATTCTCGGTAATTGGGCAGATAAGTTTTAGGAACGATCCCTATGCAGTTTCCGCGATGCAAAATTGCTGCACAGTTATATATCGCTCCGGTAATGATTAGCGGAACTCCAACGATCAGTATGGATCTTATGTTCTCACTTTCGCGGATCAGCGCTTCTAGCGCTTCTTTGCAAGATTTAAGTAGAACTTCCTGCGTGAACAAATCGTCGATGGCATAGGCGCTCAAACTCAGTTCAGGAAAGACGACCAGATCAGCGCCGGCCTCATCTGCGCGTTTGGCCAACGAGATATGCTCCGCCAGATTGGCCTGCGGGTCAGCGATATGCACTTTCGGCGTCACGCAGGCGATGCGGACGAAGCCATGCGTGGCCGGCGAGAGGAATGTTTGCATTTCGTCGGTCATTTTTGGATATCTCTGCTGAATATTACCCAAAGATAGGCCTTATAGTTTGAGAAATCAAAAAATCCTGCTGATAAAAGTAGAAAATAACCTATAAATACGCAAAATAGACAGTCAGGACACGACAAGTTCGATTTATGGTTTCTGATGATACCACTCCGCGCCCGGCTTTTTTATCTCCACCACCATTTTTTGAAAGCGCACGGTCTAAGCCTCTGTTATGGGAGGCCATCATGACCGTTACGTTTCAAGACATCGAAGCCGCCGCAGAACGCATCAAGGGCCACGTCGTCCGCACACCCTGCACCTTTTCACAGCGCCTCAGCGCCTCGACGCGCACCAAGGTCTGGATCAAGTCGGAAAACCAGCAATACACCTCGGCCTTCAAGGAACGCGGCGCGCTCAACAAGCTGCTGCAACTGAGCGATGACGAGCGCAGCCGCGGCGTCTTCGCGGCCTCCGCCGGCAACCATGCGCAGGGCCTGGCCTACCACGCCCAGCGCCTGGGCATCCCGGCCACCATCGTCATGCCGGTCGGCACCCCCTTCGTGAAGGTGCAGAAGACGCAGAGCTTCGGCGCTAATATCGTTATCGAAGGCGCCACCTACGATGAATCCTCCGCCATCGCCCAGAAGCTGTGCGCGGAAAAAGGCGGCGTTTACGTCCATCCGTTCAACGACCGCGACGTCCTGATCGGTCAGGGCACGCTGGTCATCGAAATGCTGGAAGACGCGCCGGAACTCGACGTCATTCTGGTGCCGATCGGCGGCGGCGGACTGATCGCTGGCGCGGCCATCGCCGCCAAGGCCATCAAGCCTTGGATCAAGGTGATCGGCGTCGAAGCGGCCATGTTCCCCTCCTTCACCGCCCGTCGCCGCAATATGCCGATCCCCATGGGCGGCGCCACCATCGCCGAAGGCATCGCCGTGCGTGAGGTCGGTGACATCAGTTTCAACCTCGCCAATCCGCTGGTCGATGACGTGCTGATCATCGATGAGGCCGATTTCGAGCGCGGCATCGCCGCCTACGCCAATATCGAGAAAACCATAGCCGAAGGCGCCGGTGCCGCCGGTCTGGCCGCCGTCATGCGCTTTCCGGAAAAGTTCGAGGGGCTGAATGTCGGCCTGATCCTGTGCGGCGGTAATATCGACCTGCGCCTGCTGGCCTCGGTGCTGCAACGCGAACTGGTGCGCGAAAAACGGCTTGTCACTTACCGAATCCTGGGCGACGATCGCCCCGGCATGTTATCGCTGATGGCCGATGTGATCTCGTCCAAGGGTGGCAACATCGTCGATGTGGCGCACAACCGGCTGGTGCTCGATGTGCCCGCCAAGGGTGCCGAGTTCGACATCATGGTGGAAACCCAGGACGCCCGCCACGCCTTTGAAATTTCAGAAGCCCTCAGGAGCACCGGTTATGCCTTACGTATGGACTAAAAAGTCTGGCGCATGGATTAAAAAGACCTCCATTTTCGCTATCGCTTTCATTCTTACCGCATGTGGACAAGCCATGGACAAGACCCAAGCCCAAACTCCAGATCAGATTTCTGTCGCCGAACAGAACCTCAAAACCGGTCAGGACTTCCTGGCGAAGACCGCTGCCGTGCCCGGCGTCGTCACCCTGCCGTCGGGCGTGCTGTACAAGACCGTATCGCGCTCACAAAATCCCGGCGCGCAACCGACCGTGGCCGACAACGTGACCATACACTATGAGGGCACGCTGCTCGATGGTTCGGTGTTCGATTCGTCCTACAAGCGTAATGAACCGGCCACGTTCCCGCTCGGCCGCCTGATCTCCGCCTGGCAGCAGGTCATCCCGCTGATGCATGTAGGTGACGAAATCGTCCTCTACACGCCGCCGACCGCCGCCTATGGCGAGCGCGACCTTGGTGAGATCCCGCCCAATTCGACACTGATCTTCCGCGTGCAGCTTCTCGGCATCGGCGGTCAGTAATGCGCTCAGTTATGCACTTTGGCCTGATCGCCGGCCTCGCCCTGCTCACCCTGACGGCTTGCGGCCGCTCCGCCAGCACCAGCGAACAACTGGAGGCCATGCAGGCCTCGGCCGATGCCATGGCCGCGCAAAACCTGAAAGACGGCGAAGCTTTCCTCGTCGAAACAGCCAAGCAGCCGGGCATCGTCAAGTTGCCGTCGGGCGTGATGTACAAGATCGTGTCGCGCGCCCCCACACCGGGCGCGCAGCCGACGATCAACGACACCGTCAAGATCAATTACGAAGGCAAGTTGCTGAACGGCAAGGTGTTCGATTCGTCATATGCCCGTAACGAGCCGGCGGAATTCCCGCTTGGCCGTCTGGTGCCGGCCTGGCAGGAGGTTATCCCCCTGCTGCACGTTGGCGACGAGGTGACCCTCTATACGCCACCGTCCTCCGGCTATGGCGAGCGCGATATGGGCGATATCCCGCCCAACAGCACGCTTATCTTCCGGATACAGCTTCTCGGCGTTCAGGGAAAATAGGCTGTTCAGTTAGACAGCGCCGCAGCACGCGCGTCGAGCAAGGCCGTGCCGACCGCTTGTTGCGTAGCGGGACCGGCATCATTGGCGACGACGGCGCAAACCACACCGGCCTTTTTATCGACCAGTATTTCGCCATACCAAACCGTGTTGGAGCCATTGTGCCACAAGGCGCCACCAGGCCGCACGATCCAGCCCAGCGCGTAATTACCACCGAAGGGCGGCGTATGCAGGGTCCGCCATGACGCAGGCTTGAGGAAGGCGCCTGGCTGGTCACGATGGGCGCAGAGATAGGCGACCATATCGCGCAGGCTCATATGGACGCGCCCCGCCGGTCCGAGCGCCACCGGATTGTCGTTGACCAAACCTGGGCCAACCAGCGCCGGCTTACGCTTTTCACCCGCAGCGATATGGCCCAGCGGCTGGTCGATCAGACCGGGATGACCCGGCGCGCCGAAACCCGCTGAGGACAATTGCAAAGGCTCAAACACATAGTTTTTAATCAGGTCTTCCCACGCCTGCCCGGTGACCGTTTCGAGCATGACCCCGACGACGATATAGCCATTGTTGCTATAGACCATTTGCGCGGCCAGCGGCCCGACCGGTGCCTGCGCCAGGGCTTCCGTCGCATAATTCAGACGCTCTGGCTTAACGTCCGGCAGCGGATCGCGCACATAGCCGGCGAGATGCAGGACGTCGATATTGGGCTGCAAACCGGCACGAAGGCTCAGCAGGTGCAGAAAGGTGGCGTCTTTGTAAGCGGCGTGCATATCGGGCACCTTGGCGCCCAACACCGAGCCGACGCTGGTTTGCCAGGTCACCACGCCAGCCTCGACCAGCCGCGCCACCAGGGTCGCCGTCATAGACTTGGTGATCGATCCCCAGTGCCACTGATCCTCCGCCGTAACCGCTTGTGTGCTTTCCGATGAGCGTAGCCCATCGACGAGAATAAGCGGACCGTCTGTGCGTTTCCATGCCGCGCCCATGGCCGGCGTCTGGGCCTTGGCGCGCAGACCTTGTAGCAGCGCAAGCGTCAGGGGCTCAGCGGCGCCACTCTCTTCGATGACCTCACCACGGTGCAGGGATAACAGCCGGGGCTGGTTCATCTGGGTAAAGGTGCCCTCGATGTGGTCGGCATCCTTGAGCCGCCCCTCAAAGCGCGCCTTAATGGCGGTGAAGGTCAGGGTGAGTGTGTCGCCTTCGAGCATAATGCCATCGGCGGGGATCTCGGCATTGCCCTGATCAAGACTGATCACCTTGGCGGTCTTGTCGTCGGTCACGATAAAGCGCAGGCGCAAGGACGCAGAACCGATCGACAGCTTGCCGGACCACGTGCCGATGAGCGAACTTCCGGCGGCATGGACGCTACCGCCAATACCGGCCGCTACGGCTATTGCCAGCCAGCTTTTCAGATGTCCGCGACGCGATATAGCCATGATGTCCCCCTGCTTGCTGCTCGTTTATGCAGCATACAGTGGGCAAAGGCCAAGTGAATTTGCTGTTACCACTTACCCCTTGATGCGCTTGATCAGCGCGGTCGTCGAGGGGTCGTGCGCAGCGATGACGTCGCCGGTGATATCCTTTAGCACATTGACGCCGAGGGTCTTGCCGAGTTCGACGCCCCATTGGTCGAAGCTGTTCAGACCCAGCACGATGCCTTCGGCAAAGGTCTTGTGCTCATAAAGCGCGAGCAGCGCACCCAGGGTTTCGGGGGTCAGTTCGTTGAGCAGCACCGTGGTCGACGGCTTGTTGCCGGGGCAGACCTTTTGCGGCGCGATCTGCGCGGTGCGGGCCGCGTCGAAGCCCAGCTTTTCACATTCGGCCACTGAGGTTTCCAGCGACTTGCCGACCATGAAGGCCTCGCCCTGCGCGATGATGTTGGACAACAGCTTTTGCTGCATGTCCGGCGTGGCCTCAGGATTGTGCTGCACGGCGATCAGTTCGAGCGGCACCACGTCTTCCGACTGGTGCAACATCTGGAAGAAGGCGTGCTGGGCATTGGTGCCTTCGTCGCCGAAGACAACCGGGCAAGTCTTTGTTTCGAGAACTTCGCCGGTCGGCGAGGTGCGCTTGCCGTTCGATTCCATTTCCAACTGTTGCAGGAAGGCGGCGAGGCGGCGCAGGCGATGGACGTAGGGGATGACAGCGCGGCTCGGACGATCAAGGCCGATGCGGTTATAAAGTTGCGCAGCCGCCAGCAGGATCGGGGCGTTTTGCGCAAACGGCGCGCTCAGGAAGTGCTGGTCCATCTCGTGCGCGCCGGCAAGCAGACGCTCATAGATATCGTAACCGAGCGCAATGATCAGCGACAGCGAGACGGCCGACCACAGCGAATAGCGGCCGCCGACCCAATCCTTGAAACCAAAAACGCGATCGGCCGGAATGCCGAAGGCGCCGGTCTTGTCCGGTGCGGCCGAAACAGCTGCAAGGTGCTTCGATGCCGCCTCTTCGCCCAGCGCCTTGATCAGCCAGTCGCGCGCGGCCAGGAAGTTAGCGAGCGTCTCCTGCGTGGTGAAGGTCTTGGAAACGGCGATGACAAGGGTCTCGGACGGGTCAAGACCTGCCAGAGCGAGCGCCAGTTCGGAGCCGTCGACATTGGCGACGAAGCGCACGTCGATTTCGGGCTGCAACGGCGCCAGACCCTGGAAGACAAGTCGCGGGCCGAGATCGGAGCCGCCGATGCCGATATGGACGATGGTCCTGAACTTTTTGCCGGACGCGCCGGTAATGGTGCCGGCGCGGATACCATCAGCGTAGGCTTTCATGGCGTCGCGGGCGGTCTTGACGTCGGAAGTGATCTCCGCGCCGCGAAGACGCTGGTTTTCCGCGTCGGAATCGCGCAGGGCAACGTGCAGCACGGCACGGCCTTCGGAGACATTGATCTCCTTGCCGGTCCACATCCGGTCGCGCGCTTCCACGAGGCCCGCCTGCTCGAACAGGGCGACGGCGCTGTCGAAACCGGCCTTCGACCAGCTCTGCTTCGACACATCGACAAAGATGCCCGCGACATCGAGGCTCATGCGCGACAGGCGGTCAGGATCGGCCTTGAACTGGTCAACGATTTTGCTGTCGGCATCGGCGGCAGCCTGGGTTTTCAAAGCGTCGAGAGCGGTCATGTTATCTTCCTGTGGTCGATGGCGCGCGTGGCAATTTTCACGAGACTCCATGTCAAGCTTTTGGCCAGCCGTAAAGGGCCTATCTGTCGGGTTTTCTGAATAAGTTTTCGATCCACAAGGATTGGTCTTAGGCCCAGAACGCTATCGCGAAGCGCGCGGAAAACAAGGCGCCCCTTGCCTTTGAGCACGTCTTTCAACGCCACGATCAGGGTCATACCAATATGGATCGGCAAGGTGGCGATGAGCAGGCAAAACGGCATGTTCCGGGCGTAGAGCCACAGGCGGTTGCGATAGCCGTGGTAGAGGGCGAAATCGGAACGTACACCGAGACTGGCAGAACCGATATGCCGCACGATGGCTTGCGGCACAAACAGGCATCGCTCCCCGAGCAGACGGGCGCGGAAGCCAAGATCGGCGTCCTCGCAATAGCAGAAGAAGGATTCATAAAAGCCGCCAAGCTGCTGCCACAGGTCGCGGCGGATCAGCATGGCGGCGCCGCACGGTGCGAACACCTCGGCGATATCCATATGCGGCGGCACGGCGTGTCCGATACCGGCGCGATAGGGAAAGCCGAAGAAACTCATGGCGTCACCGGCGCCATCGAGCCGGTCGGGATGCTCCGCGTCCAATTGCAGCGAGGTGAAGATACGGACATCGGGATGACCTGCAATGGCGGCCTTCATGGACTTTAACCAGTCGGCATCCAGAAAGGCATCCGGGTTGATCAGCCCGATCCAGTCCGCTTGGCTTTGGGCGGCAGCACGATTCATGCCGACGGCAAAACCGAGATTTATCGGATTGGCGATCTGGCGCACGGCCGGGAACTTAAGGGCCAGGGCGGCCATGTCGAGATCGCCGCCATTATCGGCATGGATGATATCAGCATCCTGCGCCGTCATGGCGGCCAGGCAGGGCGCGATATTATCCCCTGACCTGTAGCTCAGGGTGATGAGGGTGAAAGTCGCTGGTAGAGCCTCAGTCATACCGCCCCTCCCATTCCGCCAAAACACTATTATCGCACTCGCAAACGCTTGCCTCAGAACGGATCGCTACAAAAGACGCCATGCTTAGTCCTTGCTTCAGCGCCCAGATCGCTGCGCCACGCACCACCGGATTTTCATCGGTCATACCCTTGCGCAGAGCCGTTTCCACCTCAGCACTACCCGTTTTTCGGAAATGATTTCCCATCGCATAATTAACGTTCCTTAGAAACAACTCGCGCCCGATACGCTTGATCGGCGACTTGGAAAACAGCGTCCGGAAAGACGCATCATCGAGCCCGGCCAGATGGGTCAGCTTGAGATTATCAAAACCCTGACGCGCCTGCAGCTTGGTCTCGTGCGTGGCCTGCGCGAACTTGTTCCAGGGACAGGCAGCAAGGCAATCATCACAGCCATAGATGCGATTGCCCATGGCGCGGCGATAGGTTTCCGGCCAGGGCCCGCGATATTCGATGGTCAGATACGACAGACACTTGCGCGCATCGAGGCGATAAGGCCCGACGAAGGCCTGCGTCGGGCATATATCGAGACAGGCCTGACAGGAACCGCAATGATCGCGTTCCGGCGCATCATCGGCGATCACGCGATCGAGCAGGATGACGCCTAAGAACAGCCACGAGCCAAACTCCCGCGACACCACATTGGTATGCTTGCCCTGCCAACCGATACCAGCCAGCGCCGCCAGCGGCTTTTCCATCAGAGGGGCGGTATCGACAAAGACCTTAAGCTCGCAGCCCGTTTCATTGACGATCCAGCCGGCCAGGTGTTTGAGCTTTTTCTTGATGAGGTCGTGATAATCGTCGCCGCGGGCATAGACGCTGATATTGGCAATCTCCGTCTCGTCCAGCAGTTCGAGCGGATCGCTGTCAGGACCATAATTATAGCCGAGCACCAGCGCCGATTTCGCACCATGCCACATATTTTGCGGATGCTGGCGACGCTCCAGCGTCTCTTCCATCCAGCGCATATCACCGTGAAAACCGGCCTCTACGAACACTTTGAGCCGTTCGGATGCCGCCCATACCTCCGGTAGGGCCGCGAAGCGCACGGCGCTGAACCCCAAGCTATGCGCCTCTGTGCGAATGGCGTCAGCGAGGGTCATGCCCTTAGAAATCGAGTTCTTTGTAGTGCGCCGAGGGCGCCATGCCGGGCAGCTTGTCATTGAGCAGCGGCCGGAAACACGGACGCGACTTCATGACCATGTACCAGGTCTTGAGGTGCGGATAACGCGTCCAGTTCACCTCGTCGAAATAGTCTAGGATGCTCAGCTGTCCGGCGCAGGCGAAATCGGCATAGGAGATCGTGCCGCCGGCCAGCCAGTTGCGCACCGCCAACAGGCTCTCGAAATAGCGCAGGTGATCTTTCAGCGCTTCGCGGCCAGCGCGCATGGCGGGAATATCCGGCACGCCGCCGCCCATCAGGCGCTTTTCCATCTTTTCGTGCAGCAGCAGCGCATTGACCTCATAGTCGAACTTGCGCTCGAACCAGCCGACGAGACGGCGCGCCTCGGCGCGTTCGTTGGTGTTGGCGGGCCACAGCCGGATTTCAGGATAGGCTTCTTCGAGGTGCTCCATAATGGCGCGATCCTCGCAGATGCGGTGCGTCTGGCCACCGGACTCCTGCTCAGGCATCTCGACCAGGATCGGCAAAAGCCCTGACGGATTGAGCCGGATGATGGTGTCGTCCGGCTCCCAGTAACGCACCAGGGTCTCTTCAAAGCTCAGCTTTTTCTCACCCAAGGCAAGGCGGATCAACCGCGAATGGGGGTCGAAGGCGAAATGGTAGAGCTGGCGCGAATAGGAAGTCATTAGATCGCTTATGCCTTATTCGGAGCGTTCAAGTCAAAGCCCGCGTGCCGCCGGAGCCTAGATTACCGGGTGTTCTTCACTGAAAATACCACCGTGCGCCTCGGCCAGCCCCTGGGGATCGGGATGGATCAGGATATCGGCATTGGGAAAGGCATCCAGCAGGCGCTTCTCAGCGGCGATAATGATCTGGTGGGCCGCATCTAATGTCAGGTCCGGCGCCATTTCGACATGGGCCTGAATAAGGATGTAGGGGCCGGTCAGGCGGGTGCGCAACTGGTGGACGCCCAGTACCTGCGGATCGGCCAAAATCAACACGCGTACACGCTCAAGGTCGCCGTCATCGAGGGCACGGTCCATCAGGTGATCGGCGGCTTCGCGCAACACCTGCACGGCGCCCCAGATGAACCAGGCGGCCATCAGGAAACCGGCGATGGCGTCCATATAACCCATACCGAGTACGGCCAGCACGACACCGATCAGCGCCACGCCATTGCTGACCAGATCGGTGACATAGTGCATGCGGTCGGCCGAAATGGCGACCGACTGACTGTCCTTCAGCACGCGGTTTTGCAAGGCGACCAGGCCGAGCGTCAGGGCGATAGAGAGGACCAGCACGCCGATCGCCAGACCTGATTGCTGGATAGGTTCGGGATGCTGCAGATGGTGCAGGCACGACTGCATGATGATGGCCGCCGAGGCGAAGACCAGCGCTGCCTGAAACAGCGCGCTGAAAGCTTCCGCCTTGCCATGACCGAACGGATGCTCCTTGTCAGGCGGCGACTTGGCATAGCGCACAGCGGCGAAGGTGATGACCGAGGCGAGCAGATCAAGGCCGGAATTGGCCAGCGAGGCCAGAATCGACTGCGAGCCGGAGACATAGAGTGTGACGCCCTTCATGGCGACCATAACGCAGGCCACGAGCACCGACGCGGAGGACGCCAGCAGCACAAGGCTTTCCGGTGCCAAGTTTTGCAGCAGAAGGCGATGAAAGGCCGGCCCCTTGGGCACGAGATGAGGATGATCGGATTTGACAGGGCTCGACATGCGCCAAGCCTTATCACT